>JBGSVY010000220.1:0-10356 GCA_041752715.1 Hyphomonas sp. | reverse complement strand
GACGAGGCCAAGCGTATCGCCGAAGCGGCGGGCGTGCCGGTGCTCTCCGGCTATCGCGGCGCAGCGCAGGACCTGAAGACGCTGACCGAGGCCGCAAAAGCCGTCGGCTATCCCCTGCTCATCAAGGCGGTCGCAGGTGGCGGCGGCCGGGGCATCCGCCTCGTCGAGAAGCCTGCGGACCTGAAGGCCGAACTTGCGAGCGCCGTGCGCGAAGCCGAGGCGGCCTTCGGCGATGGCCGCGTGATGCTCGAGCGTCTCGTCCAGCGCCCGCGCCATATCGAAGTTCAGGTGTTTGGCGATGCCCACGGCAATGTCGTCCACCTGTTCGAGCGTGACTGTTCGCTCCAGCGCCGCCGCCAGAAAGTCATCGAGGAAGCGCCCGCGCCCGGCATGCCGGATGATGTGCGCAAGGCGATGACAGACGCCGCCGTCAAGCTCGCCAAGGCCGTCGGCTATCAGGGCGCAGGCACGGTCGAATTCATCGTGGACGGATCAAGACCGCTCGGCCTCGACACGTTCTGGTTCCTCGAGATGAACACCCGCCTGCAGGTCGAACACCCGGTCACCGAGATGATCACGGGCACTGACCTCGTCGAGTGGCAGTTGCGCGTGGCTTGCGGTGAACAACTCCCGCTCGCGCAATCGGCTATCACGCTCTCCGGTCATGCCATCGAGGCCCGTATCTGCGCTGAAGATCCAGCCCTCGGCTTTCGTCCCGGCGCCGGGCTGATCCTTGAGTTCGGGCTGCTCGAAGCGCCTGATGGCGAAACGATCCGATGGGACGCAGGCTTCGAGACCGGAGACCGTGTGCCCTCATCCTACGATTCCCTGCTCGCCAAGCTGATCGTTCACGGAGAGACGCGCGACGAGGCGCTGACGCTGCTGAACGATGCGCTCGCCCATGCGCAGCTTGCGGGCGTGCCGTCCAACACGGGCTTCCTGCGCCGCTGCTCGTCGTCGGATGCGTTCCGTCAGGGCACGCACCATGTCAACTGGATCGGCGAGTCGGGGGATGCGCTCGTGCAGGTGCCTGCCGCGCATCGCAGTGCAGCGCTCGCCGCCGTCGCGGGCATCTTCCTGGAGGACGAGCCTGCCGCTGGTCCGTGGCACCGCAATGATGGCTGGCGGCTCAACGCCGCGCCGGTCCTCGCCGTCAGCCTGTCATCGGAGGGCGAAACGCTGCTTGTGTCGCCGGCGCCGGCCACGGACGATCTGCCCTTTCCGCTCGTCACAGATCTCTCGCCACGCCGGTTCGCGGTCACCAGCGCCGGCGATACCTTCGTCGTCGATGTGCCGGACTATGATGGCGACGCTGAAGCGCTGGCGGGCGGTGACGTGCTGCGATCGCCGATGCCGGGCAAGGTGATCGCGCTGACCGCGTCCGCCGGAGCCGCCGTCACCCGTGGCATGCCGCTCGCCACGCTCGAAGCCATGAAGATGGAACACGCCCTGACCGCGCCGCGCGATGGTGTCATCGAGTCTGTCCACGCCTCCATCGGCCAGCAGGTGGCCGAGGGAGACCTGCTCGTCACGCTCGTCGCCGAAGACTGACGATCAGCCCTTGAGCCGGGCGAGTACGCGCGTCCGGCCCATCAGGGGCAGGAGGCCTGCCATCTCCGGCCCGTGTTCGCGGCCCGTCAGCGCCGAACGCAGCGGCATGAACAGCGTGCGGCCCTTGCGGCCGGTGGCTGTCTTCAACGCGGCGGTCCAAGTGCTCCAAGTCTCTCCGGTCAACTCGCCCGCGGGCAGGTGCGCAGCGGCGCCAGCGATGAAGTCCGCATCTTCTTCCGCGATGACGGGCGTGATCTCGCCAAACACCAGGTCCACCCATTCGGCGACATCCGGCAGGCGCGTGCAGTTCTCGCGCACGGCCAGCCAGAAGGCCTCGTTGTCAGCCTGCGGATCAATCGCCGCGAGCCGGCTGCGAACCTCTGCGAAGGGCAGGGCGTGGAGGATGGCGGCATTGAGCGAGAAAAGTTCGGTCTCGTCGAACCGCGCGGGCGCGCGGCCGATCTTCGCAAACGAGAATTCCGCCACAAGCGCGTCAAGGCTGCTGCGCGGCGCGATATTGTCCGACGTGCCGATCTTGGCGAGCAGGCTTGAGATCGCCATCTGCTCGAAGCCTTCATCGCGCAATTGCCCAATCGAGAGTGAACCGAGCCGCTTCGACAGCGCCGAGCCGTCAGCGCCAATCAGCAGCGGCATGTGCGCCATGTCGGGCGCCCTGCCGCCGAGCGCCATGAAGATCTCGATCTGGGCGCCGGAATTGGTCACGTGGTCCTCGCCGCGCACGACGTGGGTGATCCCGGCTTCCACATCATCTACAACGCTGGGTAGCGTATAGAGATAGCTGCCATCTTCCCGGATCAGGATCGGGTCGGAGAGACTGGATGTGTCGATGCTCTGCGGCCCCCGCACGAGGTCGTTCCATTCGACCCGCCCGCCCGACAGCTTGAAGCGCCAGTGTGGCTTCACGCCGCTCGCCTCCAGCGCCCGCCGGTCATCGGCGGTGAGGTTCAGCGCCGCCCGATCATAGACAGGCGGCCGCCCGCGCGCCTGCGCGATCTTGCGCTTGCGCTCCAGTTCGTCGGCCGTCTCGTAACAAGGATAGAGCAATCCCATGCCGCGCAGGGTTTCGGCTGCGGCGTCATAGTGGGCAAACCGCGCCGACTGGCTGAACGTGTCGTCCCAGGTCAGGCCGAGCCATGTCAGGTCTTCGCGCAGGGCGTCTTCAAACGCCTTGGTCGAGCGCTCGAGGTCGGTATCGTCGATTCGAAGGATGAACTTGCCGTTCTGGCCCCGTGCGAACAGCCAGTTGATCAGCGCCGTGCGCACGTTGCCGACATGGAGTTTTCCAGTCGGGGAGGGGGCAAACCTGACGATGGGCGAGGTCATAAGCGGGGGTCCAATCGGCGAAGATCGCTTTCGACATCAAATCGTGTGAAAAGCCAAGCGTCCGGCCCACAATCTTGCTATTCCTGAGAAGCATTGTCATTCTATGATGGAAGACTTGCTGGAGAGGGACATGAAGGCTCGTTGGATGCTCGCCGCAATGCTGGCACTGGCTGCGTGTGGCCAGGACAGCACGGTTGACCCCGCCGCTGGAACCCCGGGATTGCCAAGTCTGCCGGCCCCCTTGGCAGACGAAGCCGACACAGACGTTGTCGAGACAATCGATTTCGTGGCTATTTCGACATATGATAACAATTGGTATCTGAGCGCGGGTTGGCCAGGTCAGTATCCGCCCGGATTCGCGGTGATTGATCTGGATGTGCGGGTGCAGGCGAGAATGAGGCCCGTGCCATCCGACCCTCAGGACGTCAGCTGCCAGCTGCCCGAATTTGCCAACTACCAGCTCTGGAACCGCGAACGCGTTTTAAGCGATGGTTTGGTTTTTTTCGTCGCCAGCCTGAAAGCACCCGTCACGCTGAGCCAGGACGCGCAGGTCGAGCACGTGGCCGAGTCGGGCGTGCTCGAGACGCTCGATCTCGTGCGTGGGGATGTGCTCACGTTCCTGCGCTATGAGGGCGAAGGTTTCATGGTCGTGTCATTCAATGGCCAGACCTACAACATCAATGAAAGCGAGCTGCGGGACATATCCGATATCGCCTCAGTCACCCCGCGTACCGACGAGTGGGCTCGCGTCACCTGCCTTGGTGGCAAGCAGGCATGGCTGCTCTTGTCCGAAGTGCTGACCGAACCGGGTATCGGCCCGTCGCCGCTCTCCGGCTTCGGGGAATCGACAGACCTTTCTGCAGAAGATGTGCTTGCAGTCCGCGAGATGATTGCGTTTTCGGAAGAGGCCCCGCCGCCCTGACCGGCACTCCGCAATTCCGGATCAATCGTCCCGAAAGCGGTTCGTGATCGGATAACGCCGGTCGCGGCCGAAATTCTTGCCGCCCACCTTGACGCCCGGCGGCGCCTGCCTGCGCTTGTATTCGGCAACGTAGAGAAGGTGCTCGATCCGGCGAACCGTCGCGCCGTCATGCCCGCGTCCGATGATCTCGTCGATATCCTGCTCCAGATCGACAAGTCCGCGCAGGATGTCGTCCAGCACGTCATAGGGCGGCAGCGAGTCCTGGTCGGTCTGGTTGTCGCGCAGTTCCGCCGTCGGAGGCTTGGAAATGATCCGTGGTGGGATCACCTCTTCGGTCGGTCCGAGCGCGCCGCGCGGCAGCTCAGTGTTGCGCCATTTGGCCAGCTCGAAGACCTCTGTCTTGTAGAAGTCCTTCAAGGCATTGTAGCCGCCACACATGTCGCCATAGAGCGTTGCATAGCCGACTGCCATTTCGCTCTTGTTGCCCGTCGTCACCACCATGTGTCCGAACTTGTTGGACAGCGCCATCAGCGTCACCGCGCGCAGTCGCGACTGGATATTTTCTTCTGTGGTGTCGGCGTCCCGGCCTGCGAAGGCCGGGGCCAGCATTTGCCCCAAAGCGTCTACACCCTCCGTGATCGGAATGGTGTCATAGCGGCAGCCTAGACGCTCCGCGCAGCTCCTCGCGTCCTCGAGACTGTCCGCCGACGTATATTTCGATGGCAGCATGACACACCAGACCTTGTCAGGCCCCAGCGCATCCGCCGCGATCGCAGCCGTCAACGCAGAATCGATCCCGCCCGACATGCCCAGCACGACGCCCGGAAAGCGGTTCTTGCGGACATAGTCGCCCAGCCCCTGCATGGCCGCGCGATACTCGGCATGCCATCCGTCCAGATCAGGCGCGCATCCCTTGCCGAGGCCGGTAAACTGCTTCGCCTCCGCATCGAATGTCACCAGCGCGAGACCGGTCTCGAACGGGCCCACCAGCCCGCAGCGGTCGGCGTGCGCACCGTTCGTCGCAAACGACGCCCCATCGAACACCAGTTCGTCCTGCCCGCCGATCTGGTTCACGAAGAGGTAAGGTAAGCCGAGATCGGCCCAGCGATCGAAAGCTGCTGCCCGTTCGTTTTGAATGGACCGGCGCCAGGGCGAAGCGTTCGGCGCTATCAGCAGCTGCGCGCCCGCGGCCGCCGTCGCCCGCGGCACGCGTTCGAACCAGAGGTCCTCACAGATCGCCACGCCAACCCGCACGCCGCGCATTTCGAACACGCCGGGCGCGCCCGTGCCCGGATCGAAGAGGCGCTTTTCATCGAACACGCCATAGTTTGGCAGTTCGCGTTTGTCGTACCTTCCTGACACCTTGCCGTTCGACAGCCACACCGCCGAATTGTGCAGCTTGCCCTCCGCCCGCCACGGCGCGCCGATCAACACGTCCGGACCATCCGCCGTCTCGCGCGCGAGGGCCTCGACGGCGCTCATCGACAGCGCAATGGCGCTCGGCTTCAGCACGAGATCCTCGGCCGGATAGCCAAGGATGAAAAGCTCCGGCAGCACCAGCAGGTCCGCGCCCCGGGCCCGTGCCTCGGCCAGTGCATTGCGGGCGAGGGCGAGGTTGCCATTGATGTCCCCGACAACCGGGTTCAGCTGCGCGGCGAGGATGGCGAGGGTTTTGCTCATATTGAGAATTTAGGCGCTGCGGGGCGCTCTGTCATTAGCAACTAACGGTCTTCGACCTGTCGCTAAATATCGAGGTCTTCGACGAACGCAGCATTCTCCTGGATAAACCTGAAGCGCAGCTCGGCTTTCTTACCCATCAGCGTGTTGATCAGGTCGGCCGGGCTCATCTCGGTCAGCTCGTCCAGGCCGTCGGGCAGGGTCACCCGTGCCATGGTCCGGCTCGCCGGGTTCATGGTGGTTTCCTTCAGCTGCGCCGGGTTCATCTCCCCGAGGCCCTTGAAGCGCGTGACGTCGACCTTCTGGTTGGCCTTGAAATGCTTCTTCGTCAGCTCTGCCCGGTCGGCATCGTTCATGGCGTAGACGATAGTGCCCTTGTTCGACAGCTTGAACAGCGGCGGCAACGCGAGATAGAGCCGCCCGGCCTCGATGAGGCCCGGCGTCAGGCGATAGAAGAACGTGATCAGCAACGCCGCGATATGCGCGCCGTCCACGTCGGCATCGGTCATGATGATGATGCGCTCATAGCGCAGGTCGTCGATGTTGAAGCGCCGGCCGAGTTCGGTGCCGAGCGCCAGCGACAGGTCGCGCAATTCCTGGTTCGCCATCAGCTTGTCGTCAGACGCGCTCTCGACGTTGAGGATCTTGCCGCGCAGGGGAAGGATCGCCTGCGTCTTGCGGTCTCGCGCCTGCTTGGCGCTGCCACCGGCCGAGTCGCCCTCGACGAGGAAAAGCTCGGTCCCTTCAGGCCCCTTGTCCGAACAGTCGGCCAGCTTGCCCGGCAGGCGCAGTTTCTTCGTGGCTGTCTTGCGGGCGACGTCCTTAGCCTTGCGGCGCTTGGCGCGTTCGTCGGCGCGGTCGATCGCCCAGTTCAGCAGGTTGCCCGCTTCCTTCGGGCTCGCCGCCAGCCAGTGATCGAACCGGTCGCGCACCGCGTTTTCCACAAGCCGGAAGGCGTGCGTCGAGGACAGCTTGTCCTTCGTCTGGCCAACAAATTCCGGCCCCCGGATGAACACCGACAGCAACAGGCCCGAATGGCCCATGATGTCTTCGGCGGTGACTTCGGCCGCTTTCTTGTTGCCGGTCAGGTCGCCAAAATTGCGAAGGCCCTTGGTGATTGCAGAGCGGAAGCCCGCCTCGTGCGTGCCACCCTCGGGCGTCGGGATCGTGTTGCAGTAGGACCGCGCAAACCCGTCCTGCTCGCCGAACCCGGCCTGGGTCCAGGCGATGGCCCACTCGACCTTGCCGTCCTTGCCGAGGTCGACAAGGCCGGTGAACGGCGCATCGGTGATCGTGGCCTTGTCCGCAAACACTTCCGACAACTGGTCGGCCAGCCCGTTCGGGTAGGACAGCACCGCTTCAGCGGGCACTTTCGAGTCTTCTGGCAACAGCGAGGCGTCGCACGCCCAGCGCACTTCGACGCCGCGGAACAGGTAAGCCTTGGACCGCGCCATGCCGAACAGCCGGGCCGGGCGGAAGCGCATTTTCTCGCCGAAAATCTGGGTGTCGGGGCGGAACCTGACGGACGTGCCGCGCCGGTTCGGCGCCTGGCCCACTTTCTCCAGCTTACCGAGCGGCAGTCCGCGCGAGAACACCTGCCGGTAGAGCGTGCGGTCACGCGCAACCTCGACTTCGACGCGCTCAGACAGCGCATTGACGACCGAGATGCCGACGCCGTGCAGGCCGCCAGCGGTCTCGTAGGCCTTGTCGGAGAATTTGCCCCCGGAGTGCAGCGTCGTCATGATCACTTCGAGCGCTGATTTCTTGGGGAATTTCGGGTGCGGATCGACCGGGATGCCCCGGCCATTGTCCGTCACGGTCAGGAAATTGTCGGCGTCGAGGCGGATCTCGATGCGGCTGGCATGCCCCGCAACGGCCTCGTCCATCGCATTGTCCAGCACTTCGGCGAACAGGTGGTGATAGGCCCGCTCATCGGTGCCGCCGATATACATGCCCGGGCGCTTGCGAACGGGCTCAAGGCCCTCGAGAACCTCGATATCCTTGGCGGAATAGCCGGACGAGCCGGAGAGAAGGTCATCCATTTGCTTGATTTGCTTTGCGGCGGCCATGATCGGGGCTCTCCATTAGGCGCGGAGCGACTCAGTGTCGATATGCGAACCGTATGAAGGCTGGTGGGCGTTGCGAATTGATTAACTCTGGCCCAGCGGTGGGGGTGGCCAGCCGTCGCGCAGGAGGCAGGATCGGTGGGCCCGTCGCCGCTTCCCCCTGACATATGCAGGCTGGGCTTGCCGGGTCAGGGCTGTCAAAGCAAAGTGATGGTGATCGATCTGTGACCTAACGCGCAAACGGGAGGGCGCCTTTGGATTTGCATCCCTGTAAATTGAACATTCCCGGTTCCGGGTCGTGGCTGGAGGACGCTTGCGAACCCTATGCCGACGTGCGGGAGGCCCCCAAAGCGGACGACGATCGCGCCTTCAAGCTGATCCGGGTTCTGGACGGTCGCGTCAGCATCGACACAATGATCTACAAGCAGGTGATTTCCGACCTTCAACCCCTGCTGATCTGCAGCTCGATCGATTTTCCGATGCCGCCATCGGTGGCGTTTTGCGAACGGATGTGGGGATCGGGCTACCAGGTCATCTTTGTTCGCCGCCCGGGGTTTGGAACGACGCCAGCACTCCCCGGCGCAATTCTCTCGAAGGATGCGATTACCTCAGGTGGCGCGTCGATGCTTGAAGCGGCGCTCATCACCCAGCTGACAACCAAGCTCGACCTCTCGGATATCATCCTCTTGACGATCGGCAGCGCCAATGCGCTCGGCTACCGGCTCGTGAAAGTTTGCTCAGGCATAACATTGGCCGTGTTTGCCAATCCCATCTTCAATCAGGAGGTTTGGGGGGTCTTTCGTCCCGATTGGTTCCAGCAGATCGTGCGACAGGCGACCATCAACAGGAGTGGTTTTTCGATCCTGTATCAGGCAATCAAGTTGCAACTGCGTACCGATCCTGCAGGCTTCTACCAGCAGTTTCTCCAGAAGAGCCCCGGCGATCTGGACTACGCCTCCGGCAACGCGTCCGATTTTTCCCGCGCTGCAAGCCTGATTCAGGCTATCGACTCCAAGACGATGTTCTATGATTTCCTGATGGCCATGCATGAGGACAAAGCCCTGGTTGACGGATACTTCAGGGGGGTTCCCGCGGTCGCCTTGTCAGGCGAAGAGACGGTGCAAGCCTGGAAAGACGGGCTCGATGGCGAAGCGCGGCGTTTGGCACTCCCTGTCGCATACGCGCCGCGGGGGGACGTCTTTGTGGCCTACGTCTCGCCGGACTTTCTCATCGAAACGATACGCGCCTACGGTTGATCTTTGGAAGCGCGGCGATGCTTCGGTGGTCGCCTAAAACTGAAAGTAGATGAACGGCCTGTAACCCAGCGGCACGAAGGCGATGGCGATGGCCGCGAGAACGCCCGTCGCCAGCGCGAACGTGTTCGGTTGGAGCCGGGCGAGCAGGTCGGTGAACCGGACCCGGTGGGCGATCACATGCAGCGCCCCGAGGCCAACGAGCAGTGGCCAGACGGCAATCGGAAGCAGCGCGGCCCCGGACGACTGCCAGGTCACATAGGTCTCGGCCATCTGCAGCGCGCCGGGCAGGTCTGCCGCCCGGAAGAAGATCCAGGCGAGGTTCACCCAGTAGAAGGTGAGAGCCGTGCCCAGTATGGCGCCCATCCAGCCCATCGCCGGCACCCGCGTGGCGACCAGCGTGTTCCAGCCGCGCTCCACCATCAGCGCAAGGCCGTGCAGGAAGCCCCAGATCACGAAATTGAACGACGCCCCATGCCAGAGGCCGCCCAGCACCATCGTCGTCATCAGGTTGAGGTCGCGCCGCACGTCGCCCCGCCGGCTGCCGCCCAGCGGAATGTAGAGATAATCGCGCAGCCAGGAGGACAGCGAAATGTGCCACCGGCGCCAGAAATCCTGGATGTTGGGCGAGAGGTAAGGCGAGTTGAAGTTCGCCGCGAACCGGTAGCCGAGCAGGCCCGCGCAGGCGATCGCCATGTCAGAATAACCCGAGAAATCACAATAGATCTGGATGCCGTAGAGCAACACACCCGCGACGACATGATGCGCCGCAAAGGCGCCCGGATCGTTGAAGATCAGGTCCACGTAAGGCGCGATATTGTCGGAGACACAGGCCTTCTTGAAGAAGCCGACAAGGAACAGCGCAAGGCAGGCCCGGACGCTGACATCGGCCCAGCGCCGCGCCGTGTCCATCTGCGGAATGAAGTCCGCAGCCCGCACGATCGGCCCGGCCACCAGCTGCGGGAAGAAAGCGATGTAGAACGCCACATCGAGGAACGACCGGCGCGCGCCGATCGTGCCGCGATGGGTGTCGACCATGTAGGAGATGGCCTGGAAGGTGTAGAAACTGATGCCGACCGGTAGCACGAGATCGAGTGTCACGCGTCCCGCGCTGAAGCCCATCAGGCCCGCGAAATCGGCAAAGCTATCCGCAAAGAAATTGAAATACTTGAAGACGCCGAGCATCGCGAGGCTGAACACGATGCCGCCGCCCAGCGCCCATTTGCGTTTCGGCGAATCTGGTCCGTTCGCCGCCCGGCCGACGAGATAGCTGACCAGCGTGACCAGGAGGATCAGCCCGAGGAACCGCCAGTCCCACGCGCCGTAAAACACATAGGACGCCGCCGTCAGAAGGCGCTTGCGCCATTCATTGCTGCGCAAAAGCCAGGCGAGCGCGAACACCGCCGCGAAAAACAGGAAGAAGCGGGCCTCAACGAACAGCATCGCCAGCCGCTTCTTTTGGTTTGATCGCGGTGCACAATTCCTCGCCCGCAAGCAAACTCAGTTCCCGTGCGCCGGCCTCGCCAAGATGGCTGAAATCATA
>JBGSVY010000219.1:0-3516 GCA_041752715.1 Hyphomonas sp. | reverse complement strand
CGGAGGCAGCGGCGGTGGTGCTGACCAGTGCGGGGGCGGGTGGTCTCGTGTTCGGCGGCATTACCCAGGTCGAGAGCCGGGCCGACGCCGCACCGCCAGTGTCGCCTTATGAGTGGCGCGCCATCAAGACAGATACAGGCGCGCTGATCCTCGCCGGTCATGTGCCGTCCCGCGCGGCAAGAGCAGCGTTGGTGCACGAAGCGGCCCGGCTCGGCGGCGTGACGCCCGATGACCAGATGGTTCTGGCCGCGGGTGCGCCGGCGGGAAACTGGCAGGGCATCGCCCTGTTTGCGATCGGCCAGCTCGACGAGATCGATACGGGAGAAGCGCGTCTTGCCGACCATGTGCTGACGCTGCGCGGCTTTTCGATGGATGACGCCGTGCGGGCGCGTGTCTCGGCGGCGGCGTCGAATCTTGCGGCGCCTTTTCGGGGTGAGCCCTTCATCAAGGGCGCGTCGCTCTGGTCGGCGCGGCATGGCGAGGGCGAACTGATCCTCTCGGGCATGGTGGCGAGCGAGGCCGAACGCCAGCGTATCCTCACCATCGCGCGTGCGCACTACAAGCAGGTGGTGCGCGACGACATGACCGTCGGCGATACCGGCGTGCGTGACTGGCTCGGCGGGGTTGAAGCGGGGCTGCCGCATTTTGCGAATTTCCGGTCCGGCGAGATGGCCTTCGATCCGGTCGTCACCGGCTTCAGCTTCGAAGGCGACGCCACAGGCAGCACGCTGCAATACCTGCGCGAGGACATGAGCCGCCTGGCCGGACCCTGGAAGAGCGTCATCGTCGCCGAACCCGTCAGTGTGGACGTCGCTGAGATTGCAGGGCTTGATTTTTCAGGTGACCCGCGCGGTGCCTGCGAAGCCGCGTTCAATGCCGTTCTGCAGACAAACAAGGTCTATTTCACGACCGGCGAGGCAACGATCACGCGCGAAAGCGGAGAGACGCTCGACAAGCTGATGGCGGTTGCCCAGCGCTGCGACCCGACGCTGATCTTCGAACTCGGCGGCCACACGGATTCGGCGGGTGACCGCGGTGCCAATATGGCGCTCAGCGAGGCGCGGGCCGCCGCTGTGGCCGCCTACATGCAGGCGGCAGGTGTGCCGCGCGCCCGGCTGGCTGCAATCGGGTATGGCCCGGACGCCCCCGTCGAGCGTAATGACACGAGCGAAGGCCGGGCGAAGAACCGGCGGATCGAATTCAAGGTTCTGGAACGGAGCGGACAATGACCTGGTTGATTGCGCACATGTGGTTGGTGCTGTCCGGGGTCGGGCTGCTGGCGGCTGTGCTCGGCTGGTCGGTCCGCGGCATGTTGCTGGTCGGCAAGTTGCGTCAGGCGGCTGTTGAACGCGATGTGGCGCGCGTCGAGCTTGCGACGGCGCGCGAGGAAATCGAGAAATTGTTCAAGGTGACGCGTCAGCCACTGGCAGATGAGTCCGAAATGCGCGCTGCCATTTCCAGCCGTGACGCGCGGATCGCTGAGCTGTCTGCCGAACTGGTGAAGGCAACCGAAGCGGCGGCGGTCACGGCCGCAGCGCCGGCCAGCGCGCTTGCCGCTGCCACTGTCGCGGAAGAAGACACGCTCGTCTGGCGCAATCGCCACCTGGAACAACGCGTCGTCTTTCTTGAAGGGGAACTGGCTGCTGCGCAGCGGGTCGAACCCAGCGCGCCCCCCGCGTCCGAAACGGACGTGGCGTCTGTCGAAACGGCAAAGCGCGTCTGGGAAGCCGACTACCTGCGCCAGCGGGTTGCCGCACTCGAAGCACAGATCCTCGATATGCCGGTCGTGGCCGAGGCTGCGCCCGTCGCCGCGCCTGTCGCGGCCGCAGCGCCTCTGCTGGAAGGCGGCAAGACTGTTGAAGAGGAACTCGCCGCTCTGCGCTGGCGCAACCGGTTCCTCGAGGGGCGGGTTGCCTATTTCGAGGCAGAAGGACAGAGCGCGGCTGCGTTGCCGCAGGACCCCGTTCAGCCAATGTCCGAGACCATTCTGAACCAGCTTGAAGCGGCGGATGCAAAGGCCGACGCCGAGAATGATCTTCTGCCAGAGCGTCCACCTGCACTCGACAAGCCGGTCGGCGGCAAGGCCGATGACCTGACCGTGATTGGCGGGATCGGACCGAAAATAAAGGACGTCTTGAACGGGTTGGGTGTCTTTCATTTTGACCAGATCGCGGCCTGGACACCCGGCAATGTCGCCTGGGTCGATCAGCATCTCAGTTTTTCGGGCCGCATCACGCGCGAGGGCTGGGTGGAGCAAGCCGCCGTGTTGGTGCGGGCCCCCGTCGACTCCTGATCCGGCACCGCAAGACATTCAGGGCGGGTTCAGCGTGAAACGATCACCGTGACCGCAACCATGGTTCGAGCCGATTGCAATTCGCCTGAGAGGGTTTACCCTCGGCTCGACAAGGCGTGATGGAGAGACGCATGATTGATCGCATAGATTTTGATGGAGAGATCCTCGCCGGCGCGCCGCGGATCAAGATGTCGCGCAGGGCGATTATTACCGGCCTCGCGGCGGGCACCGTTCTTCCTTTTGTCTCGAGTTGCACGACCAACCCTGAAACCGGCCGGAACCAGTTTCTGCTGGTCGGAAACGATCAGATTGCCGGTATGGCCTCTGCCGCTTGGACCGACATGAAGGCACAAACGCCGCAAACGTCCAATTCCACGCTGAAAAGCCGCGTTCTCAATGTCTGGAACCGCACAGCCAAGGGCGCCAACAAGGATCAGGAGCAATGGGATGTCGCCGTGTTCGACACCGACGATGTCAACGCGTTCGTCATGCCGGGCAACCGGGTGGGCGTTTACCGGGGCATCACCGAGCTGACCGAGAATGACGACCAGCTCTCGTCCGTGCTTGGCCACGAGGCCGGTCACGTCGCGGGCATGCACGCCGCCGAGCGAATGTCGGTGACCATGGCGGCGCAGGCCGGCCTGATGGTCGGCCAGATCGCGGTCGCGTCCTCGGAAGAACTGCGCCAGTATGGCAACCTGATCGGCGCGCTTGGCGGCGCGGCAGTCCAGTTCGGGGTGATCCTGCCTTACAGCCGCGCGCACGAGCTTGAGGCTGACCGTCTGGGTGTCGATTATATGCACAATGCCGGTTACGACGTGAAACAGTCTGTTCGCTTGTGGGAACTGATGGACGCCAACTCCAAGGGCCAGCGCCCGCCCGAGTTCATGTCGACCCACCCGGACCCTGTCCGCCGGGCGCAGGAATTGCGCACCTATATCAACGCGCGCGGCTATGCGCTGATGTAGGCCTGAAGGCCGGCGCCTGATGCCTTCTGAGGCCCGGCTGGCAGGCGCTGGCCGGGCCTTCTTCATCCGGGCGCTTGACCTCACGCCGTGTTTCGGCCACAGACCGCCCGTTCGTGGGAGGCCAGCCAGCCGCACCGCGCACCCTCGATTTCCAACCGGGGCGGATCGAAAGACCACCGCTCCCCCGCCAACGTTGTGAGGACAAGATGGCTAAGAAACTGCTGGGGCAGATCAAGCTCCAGATTCCGGCCGGCA
>JBGSVY010000218.1:0-14015 GCA_041752715.1 Hyphomonas sp. | reverse complement strand
GCCTCTGCCGCCAAGCGGATTAATGCGATTCTCGCCAAACAGGACGGCGCGGCCTTCCTGCGCGTGTCCGTCGAAGGGGGCGGCTGTTCGGGCTTTTCCTACAAGTTCGACTTCGCCCAGGAGGCGAACGGCGACGATCATGTGATTGAGCGGGACGGCGCGCGCGTCGTGGTCGACGAGATGAGCCTCGAGTTCCTGAAGGGCTCGGAGATCGATTTCACCAACGAACTGATTGGCGCGGCGTTCAAGATCAGGAATCCGAACGCGACGGCCGCCTGCGGCTGCGGGACGAGTTTTTCGGTCTGATGCAGCCGGGCTGCCTCGCCGCAGGGGGCAAGGTCGGTTAGGCTTTCTCAAAACGAGGAAGCGCCATGCAGTCGCCCAAGCCGTTCAGGATTGATGTCCCGGACCAGAAGCTCGCCGCCATCCGCGCACGCGTCGAGGCGTATCCGTGGTTTCCTGCCCCGGCCAATGAACAGGGCTTCGCCTACGGCATGTCGACGCCCGTACTGAAAGATCTCCAGCGCTACTGGCTGGAGACGTATGATTGGCGCAAGGCGGAGGCAGACCTCAATCGCTGGCCGCAATTTGTCGCGTCAGTTGACGGGCTCGACATTCACTTCGTTCACGTCATCGGCGAGGCGAAGGGCAAACGGCCACTTCTCATCACGCATGGCTGGCCGGGCAGCATCTATGAGTTCTGGCAAGCGATCGGGCCGCTCGCCTTTCCGTCCGATCACGGAGGAAACGTCGAGGATGCGTTCGATCTCGTGATCCCTTCCCTGCCCGGCTACGGGTTCTCGGGCAAGCCTGCCTCTCCGCTCGGCCAGCGCGCGACGGCAGGACTATTGGACAAGCTGATGCGCGACGTGCTCGGCTACAAGAGCTATCTGGCGCAGGGCGGCGATTGGGGCGCGATGGTGACATCCTGGATCGGGAAGAATCATGGCCTCGCCGAGGGCAAAGGCGGCGCGAAGGCGATCCACATCAACATGATGGCACTCCGGCCCACTCCAGCCAATCCTCAGACGCCTGAGGAGACTGCATGGCTGCAGCACTCCCAGACGATGATGCAGATCGAGGGCGCCTACCTGATGCAGCAGGCCACCAAACCGCAGACGCTGGCGATGGCGCTGATGGACTCCCCTTTGGGAACGGCGGCGTGGATACTGGAAAAGTTCAATGGCTGGAGTGATCTGTCCGAACGCGGACTATTCGACGTCTACTCCCGTGACAAGCTGCTCACCAATGTCATGATCTACCTCGTGACGGACTCCATCGCGACGAGTATCTGGTATTACAATGCCTTGTTTCAGGAAGGCGGCAACAGCCTCCCAGAGGGCGAGCGCTGCGAGACGCCGACAGGCTTCGCAAGCTATCCGGGCGAACGCTACATTGTTGCGCCCCCGCGCAGCTGGTGCGAGCGGGCCTACAACATCACCCACTGGAGCGAGATGCCGCGCGGCGGGCATTTTGCAGCAATGGAAGTGCCCGACCTGTTTGTTGAAGACGTGCGGGCCTGGGCCGCCAAGCAGCGTTAGCTTTCCGGCGCAGCGCGCAGGTCGCGGCCGACATTCTGGAGTACGGCGTTCGCGAACTTTGCCTCAGGCGGATCGAAGAAATCGTGCGCGAGCGAAACGTATTCGTCGAGTATCACGGCAGGTGAAAGCTCCGTATGCGCTATGAATTCGGCGGCGCCTGCGCGCAGGAGCGCGCGCATGGTGGCATCGAGGCGCGTCAGCTTCCAGCCTTCGGCAAGGCGCGCGAGGATGGCCTTGTCGATGGTCACCTGATGGTCGATCACGGCGTTGACGATGGACTTGAACAGATCGGGATCCGCTTCCTCGATCGGCTCCTCGTCGGGCCCAATGCCGAGACGGTCGTCCATGAATGCCCTGATCGTGGCGCGGGCAGACTTTTCGGTCTGCTCCATTTCATAGAGTGCCTGCACCGCCGCGAGGCGCGCACCCGCCCGGCGGGCACGGGTCACATCGAACGGGATCTTCTGGCTGTTCACCCGATCAATTCCTTGCGGAACCGGATCATGGCGAGGCAGGCCTCTGCGGCGTCCTTGCCCTTGTTCTTCTGCTTGCGATCAGCGCGCACCCAGGCCTGATCGCCGTTCTCGCAGGTCAGGATGCCATAGCCGATCGCCTGCCGGCGCTGGACGATGAGGTCCATCAGGCCGCGCGCGCTCTCGCCGCAGACATAATCGTAATGGGAGGTTTCACCGCGAATGACGCACCCGAGAACAACCGCGCCGTCGAAGCGGCCGGTATCGGCCGACATCGCCACGAGGCCCGGCAATTCGAAAGCGCCGGGCACTTCCATGACCGTGACCTTGGCCCCTACCGCGGTGAGCACTTCCATCGCGCCGGCCTCAAGTTCATCGCTTATATGCTTATAATAGCGCGAAATCGCGATCAGGACCCTGTCGGCCATCATGGCGTCTCCTCGTTAAGCCGGCGCCACCCGTCTATGGTCAGGCCGTATCCGTCAAGCCCCGCAACGCGGGTCGGCGGCGTATCGGAGAGGTATGTCATCCGCCGGACGCCGAGTTCGCGCAGGATCTGGGCGCCAATGCCATATTCCCGCAAGGGGAGAGTCGGGTCCTTGGCCGCGCCGTCCTTGAGGCCGAGCCGCTCGGCAATCGCGTTGGGGCGCATGGGGCTTACGAAGACGATGACGCCCGGCTGCGGCGCCTCGGCGATCATCCGCATGGCCGCGCCGACGAGCGTCTGACGGGGGCCCGTCTCACCCAGCACGTCGGACAGGATGTCGAGACGGTGAACGCGGACGAGCGTGACAGAGTCCGGCTTGATGTCGCCATGGACAATCGCGATGTGTTCGGAATTGTCGAATGTGTTGCGGAAGCAGACCGTCCGGAAACCGTCCCCAAAGGCGGAGTTCAACGGTGCCTCGACGCGCCGCTCGAGGAAGCGGTCGTTCTGCCGGCGCCAGGCGATGAGGTCTGCGATGGTACCGATCTTGAGATTGTGCAACTGGGCGAAGGCGACGAGATCGGGCAGCCGCGCCATCGTGCCGTCTTCGTTCATGATCTCGCAGATCACGCCGGCCGGATAGAGGCCCGCCATGCGGGAAATATCAACGGCCGCTTCGGTATGCCCGGCGCGCACCAGCGTGCCGCCTTCCCGCGCGATGAGCGGAAAGACATGGCCCGGCGTGACGATGTCATCATGGTCCCTGGTCGGATCAATGGCGACGGCAATCGTACGGGCGCGGTCATGCGCCGAGATGCCGGTCGTGACGCCTTCCTTGGCCTCGATGGACACGGTGAAGGCCGTTGTCATGCTCTCGCGATTGTTCCGGGTCATCATGTCGAGGCGCAGCGCGTGTGCGCGTTCCTGCGTCATGGCGAGACAGATGAGGCCGCGCCCGAAACGGGCCATGAAGTTGACCTGCTCGGGCGTTGCAAACGTTGCCGGAATGACGAGGTCACCCTCGTTCTCGCGGTCCTCGGCATCGACCAGAATAAACATCCGTCCGTTGCGAGCATCTTCAATGATTTCGTCAATGGACGAAATCGCGGCGTGAAACTCGTTGCTCATGGCTCTGCTGCCCCTTCCGGCGCATCGGCGCCTATCATGCGCGCCACGTAACGTGCCAGCATGTCGATCTCAAGATTCACACGGGCGCCAGGCTTCAACGCGCTGAGCGTTGTCACCTCCCAGGTGTGCGGGATGATGGCGACCTGAAAGTCACCATTCGGGAGGGCTGCTGCGACGGTCAGCGAGACGCCATCAATGGCTGCCGAGCCCTTGGTTGCAAAATAGCGGGCAATGGCCGCAGGCGGACGGATCGTGATGCGCCAGCTCTGGCCCTCGGCAGCGACCGAGACCACTTCGCCCACACCGTCGACATGGCCAAACACAAAATGCCCGCCGAGCTCGTCGCCGAGTTTCAGGCTCTGCTCGAGATTGACACGTGTGCCTGCAGTCCAGCTGCCGAGGATGGTTTTCGAAAGTGTCTCCGGAACGGCCTCGACCGCGAACCATGCGCCGCGCGGCGCGACGCCCTTGTCGACAACGGTGAGACATACGCCCGAATGCAGGATGGACGCGCCGATTGCGACATTGGCGAGCGGATAGCCGCTGTCGATTTCGAAACGGGTCAGCCCATTTCGGTGCTCGGCCGTTCGCACGACGCCGACATCAGTGACCAGACCAGTGAACATGCTATACGCCCAAGAAACGACTTATGCTAATTACGAGCATAAGTATCGAGAACATCATTGCCAATGCGTTCCGTGGCGACAGCGCGCCAGCGCGTCGCAGACGCAAGGTCTGTAAGGCCGAGACCGCCGATCGCAGGCAAGCCATCCCCTCCAATCAGCACCGGCGCACGAAACCAGGCAATCTCATCGACCAGCCCCGCCCGAATGAAACTGGCTGCAAGCGTGCCGCCGCCCTCCAGCAGAAGGGTTTGCAGACCCTCGGCTGCAGCTCGTCGCACAAAGGCATTGACGTCAACGCGCACGCCGGAACCACACGCCCAGACATCGACGCCTGAGGCTGACAGCGAGTCCGGCCTTGCACCCGCCGTCACGACGGCCACACGCCCGATGCTAGCCGACTGGACGAGGCGCGAGGTGGATGGCGTGCGGCCATTTGAGTCGATCACGATGCGAACCGGTTGGGCTGCTGGCATGGGAACGGTTCGGGCGGTGAGCAAAGGATCGTCTGCGAGCACCGTGCCGATGCCGACCACGACCGCATCATGTGCGGCGCGAAGCTGGTGTCCGCGTGCGCGCGCATCGCTCGAGGTGATCCACTGGCTGGTGCCATCGGCGAGGGCGATGCGCCCGTCAAGCGACGTGGCGAGTTTCAGCGTGATGCGGACAGCGCTCATGCGATGTCCGTTTCGTCTTCCTCGTCGAGGGCGGCTTTCTCGATGAACTGCGCAAAATCGCTCGGGTCCCGGAAGTCACGATAGACACTTGCATAGCGCACGTAGCCGACTGGATCGACGCGTTTGAGCGCCGCCATCACAAGCTCGCCAACTTCCGAAGACTGGATCTCAGCCTCGCCGCCGCTTTCCAGCTTGCGCACGATTCCTGAGACCATCTGGTCGATCCGGTCGCGATCGACGGGACGCTTGCGCAGCGCGATCATTATCGATCGCTGGAGTTTTTCCCGGTCGAACAGCGTGCGCTTGCCGTCGCGCTTGACCACCATGATCTCGCGCAACTGGACACGCTCGAACGTCGTAAAGCGGGCCCCGCAACTTTCGCAGATCCGGCGGCGGCGCACGGCGTTGTCGTCTTCAGCGGAACGGCTGTCCTTGACGGCTGTATTCTCGGATCCGCAGAATGGACAACGCAAGACGCGTCAAGCCCCATCGCCATTATAGATCGGGAACTGGGCGGTCAGCGCCATCACTTCAGCGCGAACCTTGTCTTCGATGCTCGCGCTCTCACCCTTCGAGACGGCGTCGACGACTTCGCCAATCCATGTTCCGATCTGCGTGAATTCCGCTTCGCCGAAGCCGCGCGTTGTGCTGGCGGGCGAGCCGACCCGAACGCCGCTCGTCACCATCGGCCCCGCCGGGTCGAAGGGCACGCCGTTCTTGTTGCAAGTGATGTAGGCCCGCTCGAGCGCGGCTTCCGCATCGCGACCCGTGACGCTCTTTGGCCGAAGGTCGATCAGGGCAAGGTGCGTATCGGTGCCGCCCGAGACCACATCCAGCCCGCCCGCCTGACAGGCCTTTGCCATGGCGCGCGCATTTGCAACGACATTTGCCACGTAAGTTCGGAATTCCGGCCGGAGCGCTTCGCCGAACGCCACCGCCTTGCCGGCAATGACGTGCATCAAGGGTCCGCCCTGAATGCCGGGGAAAATGGCGGAATTGAACTTCTTGGCGAGCCCCTCATCATTGGTGAGAATCATGCCGCCGCGGGGGCCGCGCAGGGTCTTGTGCGTGGTCGTGGTTGCGACATGTGCATGGTCAAGCGGATTGGGATGCACGCCGCCTGCGACGAGGCCGGCAAAGTGCGCCATATCGACGAGGAAGATCGCACCAACATCGTCGGCGATCTGGCGGAACCGGCGAAAGTCGATGATGCGCGGATAGGCCGAGCCTCCGGCGATGATGAGCTGTGGCCGGTGCGCGCGGGCGAGCCGTTCAACCTCGTCGAAATCGATCAGGTTATCGTCCCTGCGCACGCCGTACTGCACGGCATTGAACCATTTGCCTGACTGGTTGGGCTTGGCGCCGTGAGTCAGGTGGCCGCCGGCATCGAGGCTCATCCCGAGAATTGTATCGCCGGGCTTCAAGACCGCCTGGAAGACGCCCTGATTGGCCTGGCTGCCGGAATTGGGCTGAACATTGGCGAAGCCGCAATTGAAGAGCTTTCGCGCCCGGGCGATGGCGAGTTCTTCAGCGATGTCAACGAATTCGCAGCCGCCATAGTAACGCTTTCCGGGATAGCCTTCTGCGTACTTGTTCGTGAGAATTGACCCCTGCGCTTCGAGCACGGCGCGCGACACGATGTTTTCCGAAGCAATGAGTTCGATCTGGTGTTGCTGGCGGGACGCCTCCTTGCGGATCGCCTCGAAGATTTCCGGGTCAGTCTCGGACAAGGACTCACTGAAGAATCCCTTTGCGGATGACTCAGGTGTACGGATCGAATCTGCCATTGAAGCGTCCTTTTTCGTTGCAAGTCATCTACGCGCGGCACGGTCTGGCTGCAACCGCGAAAGGACGTGTTTGGCATGTCGGACGTAATTTTGCCCAATTGCTTCGTACTTCGCGGATTCTAAAGAACGAGCGCGCGAATACTTGGATCCGTGGCGTAATTGACCTTGCATAGATTCCGATTCTTCGTGATCCTACTTGGGCACTTTGAATTGGCTGGCGGGTGGGACATGGCAGACCAAGTTGAGTTGGGCTATCTGGAAATGACGGTCGCGATTGTCACATCCTATGTGGCGAACAACAAGGTTGCGCAAACCGAGTTGCCGGAGATGATCCGCACGGTACACGCAACGGTGATCGAGTTGGCTTCAGGGGAAACAGCCCCCGAAGAAGCGCTTGAGCCAGCCGTACCGATCGCAAAATCAGTGACCGCAGAATATCTTGTCTGCCTCGAAGATGGCCGCAAGCTGAAGATGATGAAGCGCTACTTGCGAACGCGCTATGACATGACGCCGGAGGAGTATCGAGCGCGTTGGCATTTGCCGGCGGACTACCCGATGGTTGCGCCGAACTATGCCAAGCTGCGATCGCGTCACGCCAAGCAGATCGGGCTTGGCAAGAAGCGGTGAGCGCGGCCTTCAGGCCGCGACATCAAGTCCAAGTTGCTTCCAGACAGCGAGAAGCGCCGCGACAAGCTCATCCATCATGGCTTCATTGTGAACAGGACTTGGCGTGAAGCGCAGGCGCTCCGTGCCGCGGGGCACAGTCGGGTAGTTGATCGGCTGAACGTAAATGCCGAAATCGAACAGCAAGGTATCGGAAAGTGCCTTGCAGCGCTCGGGGTCTCCAACCAGAAGCGGCACGATATGCGACGGCGAATCCATGACAGGCAGGCCCGCTTCACGGAATTTTTCTTTTAGACGCGCCGCTTTCGCCTGATGGATCATCCTCAGACGGCGTCCTTCATCCGTGCGGAGTTTCGAGACGCTGGCGAGCGCACCGGCCGCCATCACGGGACAGGTCGATGTTGTAAAGATGAAGCCGGAGGCCATCGAGCGGATCGCATCAACAACCTGCAAGTGGCTCGCGATATAACCGCCCATGACACCATAGGCCTTGCCGAGCGTGCCCTCGATGATGTCGATCCGGTCAGCGAGGCCAAGCAGTTCCGCGACGCCTGCACCATTGTCGCCATAGAGGCCAACGGCATGAACCTCGTCGAGATAGGTCATTGCATTGAACGTATCGGCGAGGTCGCAGATCTCTTCCATGCGCCCGAAATCACCATCCATGGAATAGACGCTTTCGAATGCAATCAGTTTCGGCCGGGCTGGATCATCCAGTGCCAAAAGGGCCTGGAGGTGATCAACGTCGTTGTGGCGGAAGACGCGCCGTTCGGCGCCGGAACGCCTGATGCCCTCAATCATCGAGGCATGATTGAGCTCATCCGAATAGATGATGAGGCCCGGAAGAATGCGCCCGAGCGTCGATAGGGTCGCTTCGTTGGAAACGTAGCCTGACGTGAACAGAAGGGAGGCTTCCTTGCCGTGCAGGCTCGCCAGTTCTTTCTCTAGTTCGACGTGGTAGCGCGTCGTGCCTGAGATGTTGCGCGTTCCACCCGATCCGGCGCCAAAGCTATCGATTGCCTCGTGCATGGATGCGATGACGTCATCGTCCTGGCCCATGGCAAGATAGTCGTTCGAGCACCAGATCGTCACATCCCGTTCACCCTCTTCGAAGCGCGCTGTCGCAAGTGGAAAACGGCCGCGATGACGTTGCAGGTCAATGAAAACGCGATAGCGGCCCTCGCCACGGATCGTGTTGAGGACGTCTTCGAAGGCCTTGAGGTGTTTCATCTGCCGCACGTTCACTCTTGCTGGATACATTGCCCCGTTTCTGGGCAATGCCGGGTCTGCCCCGTCTAATCACGCCGACTAGATAGGCTTATCCGCAAAAATACCTATGCGTCATAACCGGGCAGGTCGCGGTCGAGCTTGCGCAACAGAGCGGGCCAAACCAGGCGGTCGGTCAGGACGGACATGCCCGAGCTATGGGTCGTCAAGCCGCCTTGCCCGGCAACCTTGTCTTGCAACTCTTCGCCACACTCCAGAACGCCGTCCCGGCCGGCCGAAAGCGCCATAATCTGCATCTTGCAGGCCCGCTCGAGGAAGAACATGCGGGTGAATGCGAGTGCGGCTGTGCTGCCACATGTCAGGGTGCCATGATTGCGCAGCAACATTGAGTGCTTCGTCGGGCCGAGATCGGCCACAAGGCGCTCTCGCTCGTCCAGGTCGAGCGCAACGCCTTCATAGTCGTGATAGGCGATATCCGCACGAACGATCATTGCCGTCTGACTGATCGGCAAAAGGCCTTCCTTCTGCGAAGAGACCGCAACGCCCTGATCTGTATGCAGGTGCATGACAACCGCTGCATCATCCCGGGCCGCATGGATGGCCGAGTGGATCGTGAAGCCCGCGGGGTTAATCATCGCGTCGGTTTCCTGGACGGTATTGCCGTCGAGGTCGACTTTCACGAGCGAGGACGCCGCGATTTCCTCAAACAAGTAGCCGTATGGGTTGATCAGGAAGTGATGTTCCGGGCCCGGCACACGGTGGGAAATATGCGTAAAGATCATGTCGTCCCAGCCATGCAGCGCCGTCAGGCGATAAAGGGCCGCGAGATCGATACGCGCCTTCCATTCGGCCTCCGAGACTGAGTCGCGGATCCTTATCTTCGGGCTACCGTCTGCCATTGGGTGTCCTCCCTATCGTTTCTCACCCTTTGCCTAGCCGAATTCACAGCCCGTTGCTACTGGAACATGACGGCGGCGTCAGGTTTCGCATTCAAATTGCCTGCTTCGCTTGACGCTTTTGGCGAACAGCTTGCAGATGCCACAGGATGAATGAACAGCGTATCGCCTTTTTTGCCTCGAAACGCCCGGAAGCGCAGGCTGCGCGCGACGTGCTGGTTGCCCGCTACGGGCATGTCGAGGAGGTTGATGCGGACGTCATTGTCGCACTCGGTGGCGATGGGGCGATGCTCGATACGCTTCGCCGTCATCTTGATGACGGCAAGCCTGTTTACGGCATGAACCGGGGAACCATCGGGTTTTTAATGAACGAGTACGAGGTCGAGAACCTCCCGGAACGTATTCGGGCGGCAGAAATCGCGCGCTTGTCTCCGTTGCAGATGGTTGCCGTGGACCTCGCCGGCACCGAACATCGCGCGTTGGCGATCAATGAAGTCTCGCTCCTGCGGCAATCGGCACAGTCAGCGCGGCTTAAAATTGCGGTGGATGGACGGATCAGGATCGAGGAACTTGTTTGCGATGGGATCATGGTTGCCACGCCGGCAGGATCGACTGCCTACAATCTCTCCGCGCACGGGCCCATCCTGCCGATCGGCGCAAACCTGCTCGCCCTGACGCCTGTGAGCGCTTTCAGGCCGCGACGATGGCGCGGCGCCCTGCTGCGCCATGATGCGCAGGTCGACATAGAAATCCTGGCGCCTGATCGCAGGCCCGTGTCGGCCGCCGCTGACAATGTGGAAGTTCGAGATATTGTTCGCGTTTCAGTCAAATCGGATGCTCACCGTTACCTGACGATGCTGTTCGACCCGGGACATGCGTTGGATGAGCGGATATTGAATGAGCAATTCACCTTCTGAGCCAATTTGCGCGCCAGTGTGAGCCGAATTTTAAGAGTTCATGGTTAACCTGGTGGCTCATTATTCAGAGTGGGCAGATGTTCGGCAATTTCCTCAAACGTGGTTCCAGGAATCCTGGGTCGGCCAAAAAAAACCCTCCCATCGTGACGCCCGACATCTCGCGCGTGATCAAACCCGCAACCTTCGCGCCCGAGCCGTTGGCGGCATTGGATGAGGGCAAACTTGTGGAGCAGGCTGAAGCCGCCGTGGATTCCTATGCCGACCAATTCGAGATCTGGATGCAGACGGATCTTGAGGCCCTTTGCGCCGCCTGGGAGAAAGCGCAAGCGCCGACAGCATCGCCGAATGATTATCGCGCCCTTAACACATGCGCCCACAACATTCGCGGTGCGGCGCCTTCGTATGGCTATCCTATCGTCTCGCGCTTGTGTGGATCGCTTTGCGCCCTGCTCAGCCGAACGCGCCCGGGTGAAAATGCAGGCCTTATCAGCGTGCACGTGAATGCCTGCCGGGCAGCCGTGCACAAGGCTGGAAATTACAGCGAGTCAGAAGCTGAAGCTGTCTGCGACGCGTTGGAAAGAAAAGTGCTCGGCAAACCCGTCGCAGCCTGAAACACGACGTCAGACGTTCACGCGCGACAAGAGTTCCTGTGTCTGTCCATAACCCGCCTCCTCCGGGATGAGGAGGCACGGTTCTCCGGCGTCGGTCTTGCTGACCTGCGGCAAGACGCAGACCACCGGTTCTGACCCAAATCGTTTTGCTGCGTCAGAAACCGATTGCGCGCGGGCCAATTTGACAAGGTTCATTCGTGTAGGGAAGATTATCGTCGCGCGCCCCTGCGCTTCCATATCCAGTGCCGTCTGCGCCCCCAGCCATACCGCGTCAGTGGTTTCCCGGCCATCATGGCGCGCCACCTGATCTTTCGGCGCGGGTGCGATGTAGAAGTGGGTATCAAACCGCTTCGGCATCATGACCGGTGTTATCCAGTGGCCGAAATGGATCAGGCTATCGAGCGCGAGGACGAGACCGTTATCACGCATCAGGGAGAGGAAACTCATCTCGCGGCGGTCAACAGCCGCCCTGAACGGCGCGAGCCGGGCCGACACGTCCGCATCGACGAGGGGAGCGTTGATGCCCCGATCGGCGCTGTGCCGCGCCAGCAATATCCCGGATTCCTCGTAGGCTTCGCGAACAGCCGCGATGCGCGCATCCTGCTGCACGGGTCCGAAATCGCCATCGGTCAGTGCATCCCAATCTGGATGCACATCTTCCTCATGTGTTTTTCCTCCCGGAAAGACCAGCGCGCCGGCCGCAAAATCGATCTCATAGTGGCGCTTCACCATCAGGACCTCTGGACAGGTCTCACCATCACGAAGCAGCAGGATGGTTGCGGAGAGCTTAGGTTCGGCAGGTCGATCCATGTCAGGGCCCACATCGGCAAGGGTTAACGGAGGCGGTAAATTCGACGGCCACCTTACGCGCGATGTTCAAGATAATCCCTTACGTAAGGCAAGAACCCAAATCCGTGATGCGGAACAAACCCATGCGCCTCTCATCCAGCCCCTTCGCATCGACGACGCATGACATCGCCCCCAAACCCGTTCGGTTTCGTACCGTTGTCCAATTGAAAGACGGAGCTTTTCTGGGCGCCGAGGCCGAAACCCGCTTTGCGTTCGAAGATCGCGTGTCCTTTGGGCCCGCAGGGGCCCGGCAGCCCGTCGCCGATCCGGCAAGATGGCTGGCAACCCAAATCAGCACGGTCGCCCAAGCCGCAGCACATGGCGCGATGTTGCAGCGCCCTATTCTCTTTAGTGCGCCAGTGGCCGCGCTCGCTCACAGCAATACCCCTGTGGCCTGCAGTGCGGCGATCCGCCAGACACTGCTTGCGCCGCAAGAGGTGTGCCTCGTTTTTCCGGATACAGCCTTCGCCGGCGACCCCGCCGACAGTTCGTCGCGCGTTGCGCGGCTGCGCCGGCTCGGCTTTCGCGCCGGTATCGACATGCGCAAGTCCTGGCAGACCGCGCTCAATGACAGCCTTCGATTGCTGATCGACATAATCCGAATTGATGCGCGGCAAGTCGAAAACGATCGAGACCTCGCGACGATATCGATGACGGCAGATGCAGCCGGAATTCATGTGATTGCGGACAATGCGCGCTGGCGCGATGCAGACGATTTGTGCCGTGCGGGTGTCACGGCGGCGATCTCGCCGCGGACTGACGCCTGACGTACGCCAATCAGGCGGCGTCGGTCTCTTTGCCTGCGTCTTCCTTCGCAGCAAGTTCAGAATAGTAGTCCAGCTTCTCGAGCAAGTAATCGAGATCGTCTTTGGGGATCGCCTGGAACTGCGTCAGAACGCGTTCGATCATCCGGGCACGGAACCTTGCGCGGTCGTTCGGGCCGCCATCATGATGTGTTTCGTGGAAGACGCCTACGGCAGCTTTGAAGGCGGGCAACATCTTGCGCGGTAGTCCGGCCCGGTCAAACACCGCCTGCAAGCCGAGTGGTCCGGCATCGTGGATCATCAACCAGACGCGCTGATGAGGGACGCCGGACAATTCGGCCAAGGCGTGCTCCACAAAGGGCATCTGCCCGCAGCACAGGGCCCGCATGATGAGCGAATTGCTCAAACGCCCATTGAGGTTCAACTGGGAGACAAATCGGGGGAGGTCATGGCTCCGGCCGGCTTGTTCAACGAGGTCAATCGTTGCGCGCTCGCGCGCACTAGCAGCCAGGTCGATCGCCAATTGGGCAGGCAATTCATGGCGGTTGACCAGAAGATCAAACAATTCCCCTGAAACAAGCGACACCAGCTTTTCGGCGATATGGGTCGGGATAAAGTCACGACGGATGAGGCCAGCCTGGACGATTTCGTCATTCCCAAAGCGGCGCACGGAATCGTCATACGACTTGGTGCTGAGATCGGCGCCGGGATTTGCCGTCAGCGCGCGCACGGCGTCTACGGCGCCGTGTTCGGAGATGACTTCTGCCAGTGTTATCGAGACGCTGTCGCGGCTCGCAATGGCAGATTGCTTTGCGGCGGTGACGGACAAGACAAGTTCAACCAGATCTTCGTCCGTGAAAACAGGTGAGTCCTGCAGAATCGGGATGGCAACGGCTTCGATATCGCGCGCCAGCTTGAGGGCAACCTCACGCGGAAGCACCGGCGAGTTTCGCAGCGTGATCGACAAGGTCCGCCGAAC
The DNA here is from genome assembly GCA_041752715.1 of Hyphomonas sp. Lineage (GTDB taxonomy): Bacteria > Pseudomonadota > Alphaproteobacteria > Caulobacterales > Hyphomonadaceae > Hyphomonas. The sequence goes on along the minus strand of JBGSVY010000218.1, from coordinate 492 downwards.
GAGATCAGCAGCGTCGCTGGCAAGGATTGCTATGATTTCGTCAGCGAAAGCCTTTTCACGATCCGAGAGCACATCGAGCGCGATACGCCGGCATAGGCGATGCGCCACGGAGGCCCTCTGTTCGGGCGTCTCACCGCGCATGAGACGCTGAATATCCTGCTCGGTCAGTTGTGGCCGAATGCTTTGAACGGTCATGGGCGTTTCACTTTTAAGCTCGCAAACGCGATATCCATCCCCGAAGCCGGTTAACACACGGTTTACCAAACTTGCTTTTGCGCAAGGCATTTGTATCAAAAAAAGGCCGGACTCCTGAGAGCCCGGCGCTTTGCAAAGATGACTTGAGGGACTGGCGCTTATACCAACCTGCGTTGATCGTCATCCATGCGCCCAGTCCCGCAGACCGATGGACATGATTTTCCACGGTCGCTGCGCGAGTTTTTCCCAAGCTTCACAGCAGAGGGCGACGATCTGCTCGTAGTCTGTGAAGATGCG
>JBGSVY010000217.1:0-4344 GCA_041752715.1 Hyphomonas sp. | reverse complement strand
TGCCGATGGCGCTCGCCTCGCCGGTGCTGGCCCTCATGCTGCAGGCGCCCGCCACGATGGACCGTATCGCCGAGGTCGGGCTCTACGCCCTCGGCAGTCTCGCGTTCTTTTTTTGGGGCGGGGTCGGCGCCGCGCTCTCTGCGACAATTCGGCGCGGCGGGCTCCTGATCGCCCTGATCGCCCTCCCCTTCTTCCTGCCGACTGCGATTTTCGGGTCGCTTGCCATGACGGACGGACCGGACGCCGCGAGCGCGCCGATGCTGCTGGCCGCCTCCACGCTGTTTGCCGCTGCGGCCGCGCCATTCGCCATGGCTGCCGCCCTGCGCTTGGCGGCGGATTGAGAGGGGTCTATCTCACATGCCCATGTGGTCAGCTTTCGCCAATCCTCACAAATTCCTCGGCCTGTCGCGCTGGCTTGCGCCGGCATTCTATGTGGCGGGCGCCGCCGCGATCGGTTGGGGGCTGTGGCAGGGCCTGTGGGTTGTGCCGCCGGACGCCTACCAGGGCGGCGACATCATCCGCGTGATGTTCATCCATGTGCCTGCCGCCTGGCTCGCCATGGCGAGCTATTCGGCTCTGGCCATCGCGAGCTTCATCTGGTTCATCTGGCGCCACGAACTTGCCGACATCGCCGCCAAGGCGATTGCCCCGCTGGGGGCGACATGGACCGCGCTTTGCCTGGCGACCGGCGCCATCTGGGGCAAGCCGACCTGGGGCACCTGGTGGCAGTGGGGCGATGCGCGGATGATGTCGGTGCTGGTGTTGTTCTTTCTTTTCCTCGGGTACATGGCCCTGCGCGCCTCAATGGACTCGCGCCAGAAGGCGGCGCGGGCGGGCGCCATTCTCGCCATGGTCGGCGCGATCAACGTGCCGCTGATCAAGTTTTCGGTCGACCTTTTTGAGTCGCTGCACCAGGGCGCCAGCGTCATAACCGCCGATGGGCCGAAGATGGCGGCAGTCTACCTCGTCCCGCTGCTGATCAGCGGCCTCGGCCATTCCCTGCTGTTCGGCGCGCTTGTGATGACGCGGATGCGCACCGAAATCTGGGACCGCCGCGCGGCGCGCCTTGCCGCCCGCCAGTTCGAGGAGGCCTGAGCCCTTGCCCGAGTTTGACAAGAACGCTGCTTATATCTGGGCCTGTTTCGGGCTCGGCGCTGTGATGATCCTTGGCATCTGGCTTCAGGTGATGCTCGCCGCGCAGGCGGCACGGACCCGGCTGGCCCGTCTCGACACCGAAGACGACCCAGGCGGACCGCAGGCATGACGCGCTGGCTCTATGCCCTGCCCGCTGCCGGGCTCGTCATCGTGGCGGGATTTGCCGCCTCGCAGCTGATGCGCGGCGACAAGGGAGAGTTCGAACGGATCTCGCGGGACGCCCCCACCCATGTCTTCTCGCGCCTTGACGGGGGCGAGATCAGCTTTGCGCCGCCTCCGGGGGACGAGGCCGTGATCGTCAACCTGTTTGCCAGCTGGTGCGCACCGTGCGTTGCCGAACATCCCTTGCTCACCGAGCTCGGCGCACGCCATCCGGGGCGTATCTACGGCGTGCTCTACCGCGACACGCCCGAGGCCGGGCAGGCCTTCCTTGACCGGCTGGGCAATCCGTACACGGCCATTGCGCTTGACCCGGCAGGAAAGGGCGGGCTCGATTTTGGCCTGACCGGCGTGCCGGAGACATTCGTCGTCTCGCCTGACGGAAAGATCCTGCTGCACATCGCCGGCCCGCTGGATGCGGCATCGTCCCAAAAAATAAGCGAGGCGCTGGGGGCGCCTCGCTCGTAAAGCCTGAAAGCCGGTCTGGCTTACTTGCTGCGCTTTGCCTTGAGGACAGGCTTTGCCTTTGCAGCGGCCTTGGCCCGGCCCTTGCCTTTGGCGACAGGCGTTTCGCCGCCTTCAGCGCCGGCGACAAGACCGGTGAGGCCGGTGAGCAAGGCGTCCTGCTTGGTCTTCGGCATGGCGGCGAAGAGGGCGGCGTCAGCCTTGGCGACGGCCGGCATGGCCTTGTCATAAGCCTTGCGGCCCTTGGCGGTCATCGAGACCGACTTTGCGCGGGCGTCGGTCTTGGAATCGGCGCGCTTGATGAGGCCAGCCGTTTCCATGCGCGCCACCATGTCGGCCAGCGTCGAGCGGTCGATACCGGTCGCGTTGACGATATCCGACTGGCTGACGCCATCATTACCAGAAAGGGCGGAAAGAACGGAGAACTGGCGGAGCGTGAGGCCAGCTGATTTCAGGGCAGCCGCCGAATGGTTTGCAGCAATCTGCTGGGCGCGGTGAAGCAGGTGGCTAGGCGAGGAATTGAGGTTGAAAGTGCTCATTGAGTGGTCCAATCTGGATGTATGAGGCCGGGAGGGGCCGGGTGGCTGAACGGGTCGATCCGTTGGGGGGGCTTAAAGCAGGAACCCCGTGTGCGGATCAAACATATTCCCCATATAAGCGATAGGCTGAAGATTTGATGACGGATCAATTACCGGTTTCTTTCCCGCGTGCAGATTTTCGGATGGCGCGGCCCGAAGGCGACGATCGCCTGCGCCGCATGTGCAATCGTTGCGACTTTATTGACTATGTGAACCCGAAGATCGTCGCTGGCTCGGTTGTTACCCAAGGTAACCGCATCCTTCTGTGCAAGCGCGCGATCGAGCCGCGAAAGGGCTTCTGGACGCTCCCGGCCGGATTCATGGAAGAGGGCGAGTCGGTCGAGGAAGCGGCGCAGCGCGAAGCGAGGGAAGAGGCCTCAGCCGAGATTGCCATCGAGCAGGTGTTGGCCGTTTATTCGGTGCCGCGCATCGCCCAGGTCCAGATCATGTTCCGCGCCCAGCTCGTATCTGACATCGCGCCGGGGCCCGAAAGCGAGGCGGTAGGCCTTTATGATTGGAAGGATATTCCGTGGGCGGAACTCGCCTTCCCGACGGTCGTCTGGGCGCTGACCCATTTTGCGGCCACCCGGCAGCGCGCGGCATTTCCGCCCTTTACCAATCCGTCGGGCACAGGCGGCCTGACGCGCTAGGCCGGCGCCGCATCCGCTTTCGGCTCGCGCAGGTGTTTCAGGGTATAGGGCGTGTTCAGCGCGCCGAAGGTCAGCACGATCAGCATGTTGCCGAGCTTCCAGTTGGCCCAGACATCCTCGGCATCCTTGGCGCCGAACGTCAGCCCAAGGACTTCATAGCTGCCGGCAGGCGCAACCGGAATGCCGGCCATCACCAGCGGCGTTTCGAAGCCCGGCGCGAAGGTGCGCCAGAGATACTCGTTCCAGATCGCCATCGCGATGAAGAACAGGCCCCAGCGGATGGCCAGCGTGCGCCAGGCAAAATCCGGCAGGTCGAACACTTTCGAGAACAGCGAGCGCCAGAGGTTTTTCCCGAACAGCATCGGCACGAAGATCATGCCGGCCATGAACAGCTGCTGGATCGTCGGCTTCACATAGATGAAGGCCTTCTCCTGCAGAAGGATGCCGATCAGGCCGAAGCCGCCAACGATGGCGGACGAAAACACCATCATCTGCGAGACCGGCTCGCGCCGGATGAGCTGCATCGCGAGGAAGCCCAGCATCAGGACAAGCAGCACGCCGGTCGCCCAGAAGATGGCTGTGTCCTTGTTGATCAGCCCGCCGAACAGATCGACGCGCCGGAAAATATTATAGACGAGCACAAAAGCAATCACGGGCACGAAATCGGCCCAGAGCTGGTTTGCCTTGCCGGCAGCCGTGCCGAGGCTGCTTTCCTGTTTTGGAGTGTCTGTCATGCGTGTCCCTACGAAAGCGGCGGCGGCGTGGATTTGCCGAGCCTCTCTCGCATGAATGACCGGGCCCCGCCAGCATCGAGCGCCACCGCCGCAAGCGCGTAAGCGAGCGCGCCCGCCGCCGCCTTGAGAATCAGTTCCGGCCAGCCGCCAAGATCGGGCAGGACATGGATCACCGGCCACATCGCCAGCGCAGCAAGACCGATGCGCGCGAGATCGCCGGGCGGAAGGGGCAGTGCCACCAGCCGCCGCCCGAAATAGGCCAGCACCCCGATGCCGATCGCATAACTCGCCAGCGTTGCCCCGACCGCGCCCATAAGGCCGTAGGGTGGAATGAGGACGAGGTTCAGCCCGATATTCGCTGCCGCCGGCACCAGCATCAGCAGCGCCCGCTGCAGCGTCTTGCGGGCGAGCTGGAAGCTCTCCGAGAAATAGTGGATCATCAGCCCGTTCAGCAAACCGGCCGCCGCGATCCACGGGATAATGCCGATGGCCGCCTCCCGCACGCCCTCCCCGATCATCGCCTCGCCGAGCGGGCGGGCCACCAGCGCGATCCCCGCCGCCGCCGGTACGCCGATCAACAGCAGCGTACGGACAAGCCCGCGC
>JBGSVY010000216.1:0-6476 GCA_041752715.1 Hyphomonas sp. | reverse complement strand
CAAGGGCCATCGCTTGGTCGCGCACCGCAGCGCCCTCCTGGCGCAGGCCCGCCCGCAAGGACGCTTCATCGACATTCGGCGCGGCGCTTGCTGCAGTAACGCCTGCGGCGGCAAGCAGCGCGCGGCGGCTCGCACTGGTCGAGGCAAGTGTCACATCCGGGCTCACAGCTTTGCCCGCCGTTCATTCAGCAGGTTGAGGATACCGGCGGCGGTTTCCTCTACCGAGCGGCGCGACACATCGATCGTCTGCCAGCGATTGCGCTGGAACAGGCGATTGGCCTGGGTGACCTCGTCGCGGACGGCTTCCTCGTTGGCATATTCGGCGGTCTCGTCCTGGTCGAGCGAGATGAGCCGCTGCCGCCGGATCTGGACGAGGCGTTCAGCTGAGATCTTGAGCCCGACAATCAGCGGGCCCTTGCCGTCCAGCTTTTCGAGAAAGTCCGGTAACGCGACGCCGGGCACCAGCGGGATGTTCCCGGCACGGATCTTCCGGTTGGCGAGGTAGACACAGGTTGGCGTCTTGGAGGTTCGGCTCACCCCGAGGAGGATGACATCGGCCGCCATCAGTCCCTCGACGTTCTGCCCGTCATCATGGGCGAGCGTGAAATTGATCGCCTCCATGCGTTCGAAATATTCGTCGTCCATCGCGTGCTGGCCAGCGACGCGGTGGTTCGCTTCGATGCCGAGATGCCGACTCAGCATCGCGATCGACGCATCGATGACCGGCAAGGTAGGCAGGCCGCGTTCGCGGCAGAAGGCTTCGAGCCTTGCCCGCAGCGTTTCGTCCGAGATGGTAAACCAGACGACACCCGGCGCTGCTTCGATCTCGCGCATCACGCGCTCGAGCTGGCGTTCCGAGCGCACCAGATAGTAATTATGCTCGAGCGGCTGCACGTTCTCGAACTGTGCACAGGCCGCCCGCTGGATCGCGTTCAGGGTCTCGCCCGTGCTGTCCGAGACGAGGTGGACATGGAAATAGATCGCGGGGCGGTGCGGACGGTTTGGCATGCATCCTTCTCTTGCCGGGCGAAGGCGCAATTCACAAGGGGTGTGGATGGCGTGTGCAATCGCACGCAACCCACAGCGACTCACAATCCATCCACATCCTCCCCATGCCAACAGGTGCAGAGTCACGCTTCGTTCGCGCCTGTGAGTCCCGCCCGGGCGTTAACCCATCGTTAAGCATTGACTCAATTCGCTTCCTTGCCGCCATGCCCACCTGCGGCATCATGTGACTCGCGTGTGGATTTCGCTGGACAAGCGGGAGGTGACAGCGTTTTCCAAGAAACTTCATTGCTAATAGACATAAGACCCTGACGGGTGGATTTTTGATTGAGGGCAAGGGGCCCATTGCCGTGACCGTTCAAGCCAGACCCAAACTGCTGGAAGTGCTTTCAGGCAAGGTGATCAGCCCGCCACCCATCTGGATGATGCGCCAGGCTGGCCGCCACCTTCCCGAATACCTCGAGACCCGGTCGCAGGCCCGCGACTTCCTCGATTTCTGCTACACGCCTTCCTTGGCCACAGAGGCGACCCTTCAGCCCGTCCGCCGGTATGGCATGGACGCAGCGATCCTGTTTGCGGACATCCTGCTGATCCTCGATGCGATGGGCCTCAACGTCGCCTTCGAAAAGGGCGAAGGCCCGCTTGTCGAGCAGATCAACCACCCGCAGGACCTCGCCCGTGTTGCCCCTGCGCTCGCCGCCGACCGTCTTGCGTCGGTTTACGAGACCGTGTCGCGCGTCAAGGCCGCCCTGCCCGCGTCCACCGCGCTGATCGGATTTGCAGGGTCGCCCTGGACGGTCAGCCTTTATGCCATCGAGGGACGCGGCAAGACCGACAAGTCGCTCGCCTGGCGCTGGGCCCATGGTCGCCCGGATGATCTTGCGGCCGTCATGGACCTCGTGACCGAGGCCACGGCTCATTACCTCGCCCGGCAGGTCGAGGCCGGGGCCGATGCCTTGATGCTGTTCGACAGCTGGGCCGAAGGCCTGCCCGACAATATCTTTGCCGAAGTCATCACGGCGCCGACGGCAAAGCTCGTCGCTCGCCTGCGTCAGCTGGGCGTCACCGTACCGCTCATCGGCTTCGCGCGGGGCGCCGCGGCCATGCTCGGGTCCTACGCGGCAGAGACCGGCGTGACGGCTGTCGGCCTCGACACCGCGGCGGTTCCAGCTTTCGTCAATTCTGCGGTGCCGGCCGGCATGCCCGTGCAGGGCCATCTCGACCCCCTGCTCCTGATCGAGGGTGGCCCTCGCCTCGATGCCCGCGTGCGTGCCCTTCTGGACGCCTACCGGGGCCGGCCCCATATCTTCAACCTCGGCCACGGGATCCGCCCGGAAACGCCGATCGCAAATGTCGCGCGTGTTGTTGAACTTGTCCGGGCAGGATGACTGAAAAAATGGGCCGCAGAATCGCAGTCGTGCTCTTCAATCTCGGCGGCCCCGACAAGCCTTCGGCTGTCCAGCCTTTCCTGCAGAACCTGTTCCGCGACCCCGCCATCATCCGGGCACCTCTGCCGATCCGCTGGGCGCTCGCCCGCCTGATCTCGCGCACACGCGCGCCGGCCGTGAAGAAGAATTATGCGATGATGGACGCCGATGGCGGCTCGCCGCTCCTGCGCGAGACCGTCAAGCAGGCCGATGCCCTTCAGTCTAGATTACAGAGCCAGCTTCCGGGCGACACCGTGCGCTGCTTTATCGCGATGCGCTACTGGCATCCGTTCACCCATGAGGCGGCGGCCGATGTCAAAGCCTGGGCGGCGGATGAGGTCATTCTTCTGCCGCTCTACCCACAATTCTCGACCACCACGACGGGCTCCTCGCTACAGGCCTGGACCGAAGCCTATGCAGGCAAGACGCGGACGATCTGCTGCTATCCCTTCGACGAGGCCTTTATCAACGCGCATGTCGCCCGCATCATGGAGGCGTTTGAGGCGGCCGGCCGGCCGGGTAATGTCAAACTCCTTCTTTCGGCCCACGGCCTTCCCGAACGGGTGGTCAAGGACGGCGATCCGTACCAGTGGCAATGCGAGGCGGTGGCCGAGATGATTGCGGGTCGCCTGCCTTCGGACTGGGAGATCACCGCCTGCTACCAGTCCCGGGTCGGGCCGCTGAAATGGATCGGGCCGGCCACCGAAACCGAGGTCGAGCATGCTGCGAAGGCCGGCAAGAATATCCTGATCGCACCGATCGCCTTTGTTTCGGAACATATCGAGACGCTCGTCGAGCTCGGCGAGGAATACCGGCTGATCGCTGAAGAGGCGGGTGCGGCAAGTTACACGCGCGTCGAGGCCCTCGGCATTCATCCGGGCTTCATCGACACCCTTGCCCGCGCGACCCTCGAGTCGCTCGGCGACCCGGCACCGGTGCGCTCCTGCAGCGGCGGACGGCTTTGCCCGGCTGGCTGGAGCGGTTGCCCGCACGCCGAGACCGTGCAGAAAGCGGGTATGAAGGTCAACGAGGCGGTCGCCTGATGCTGTATGACTGGGTCCGGGCGGCACACATCATTTTCGTCATCGCGCTTATGGCCGGCCTTTTGATTTATCCGCGCTACAAGATCCATCAGCTGTCGAGCCAGCCCGGCGACGTGTTGTTCGAGACGATGCGCGAGGCGTCTGCTCGTCTCGTCCGCATCATCCTTACGCCAAGCCTTGTGATCGCGTGGGTGCTTGGTCTGACGATGCTTTGGCTCAATCCAGCGCTCCTGTCATTTGGCTGGATGCACGCCAAGCTCGCCCTTGTGCTCGTGCTGAGCGGGCTCGCTGGCTGGTTCATCGGGGTTGGCCGCAAGATCGACAAGGGCGCAAGCCCGGTTGCGGCGCGAACCCTGCGGATGATGAACGAGGTACCTTTCCTGATCACCATCGCGGTCGTGATCCTCGCCGTGGTTGAGCCCTTCAAGAGTTGAAACCGCGCGCGGGCTTGACGCGAAGCGCCGGTTCAGCACATAAGGCCAACAACCGGCGCACACTTCACCCCGTGCCCCGCGAGCATTCTGCCCGCCCGGTTCTCCCCCTTGTATATCCTTCGGCCGGTCCCGGCCTCCTCAGATGGCACCCCTGATGCTCGACAACCTGACCAGCGTGACCTTGCGCGAACTGAAGGCAAAATCGCCCGAGGAACTGCTCTCCTATGCCGAGGAGCTCGAAGTCGAGAACGCCTCCTCGATGCGCACCCAGGACATGCTCTTCGCCATTCTGAAGGAGCTTGCCGACAGCGAGGTCGAGATAACCGGACAAGGCGTGCTGGAAGTGCTGACCGACGGATTCGGCTTCCTGCGCTCGCCGGAATCGAACTACCTGCCTGGTCCCGACGACATCTATGTCAGCCCCGAAGTGCTGAAAAAGGCCAATATCCGCACCGGCGACACGGTCGAAGGGCCGATCGTCGCCCCGCAGGATTCCGAACGCTACTTTGCGCTCACGGATGTCAGCCGGATCAATTTTGAGGAGCCTGAGAAGGCCCGCCAGAAAGTTCACTTCGACAACCTGACGCCGCTCTATCCCGAACAGCGGCTCAAGATGGAGAGCCGCGATCCGACCAAAAAGGACCGGTCCGGCCGCGTCATCGACATCGTTTCCCCAATCGGCAAAGGTCAGCGCGCCCTGATCGTCGCGCCGCCTCGCACCGGCAAGACGGTGCTGATGCAGAACATTGCGTCGGCCATCGAGGAGAACCATCCTGAGTGTTTTCTTATCGTGCTTCTGATCGACGAGCGCCCGGAAGAAGTGACCGATATGCGCCGCACCGTGAAGGGCGAGGTCATTGCTTCGACATTCGACGAGCCGGCGACGCGCCACGTTCAGGTCGCCGAGATGGTGATCGAGAAAGCCAAGCGCCTCGTCGAGCACAAGCGCGACGTCGTCATCCTGCTCGACTCGATCACCCGCCTTGGCCGCGCCTACAACACGACCGTCCCCTCGTCCGGCAAGGTGTTGACCGGGGGTGTCGACGCCAACGCGCTGCAGCGCCCGAAACGGTTCTTCGGCGCAGCCCGCAATGTCGAGAATGGCGGATCGCTGACCATCGTGGCCACTGCGCTGATCGATACCGGCAGCCGGATGGACGAGGTGATCTTCGAGGAATTCAAGGGCACGGGCAACTGCGAAGTCGTGCTCGACCGGAAGATCGCGGACAAGCGCACCTTCCCGGCCATCGACATCATGAAGTCCGGCACGCGGAAGGAAGAACTCATCACCCCACAGGACCAGCTGTCGAAAATCTACATCCTGCGCCGCATCCTCGGGCCGATGGGCACCAATGACGCGATCGACTTCCTGCTCGACAAGTTGCGCCAGACGAAGACCAATGACGAATTCTTCGAGGCGATGAAGAACTGACGGCCGGCATGATGGGCGCACGCGACACGATCTGTGCCCTCGCGTCCGGTCCGCCGCCTGCCGCGATCTGCGTGATCCGGGTGTCCGGGCCGGGCGTGTCCCTGATTGGCGAAAAACTGCTGAAATCCGGCCTTCCCGAGCCGAGGCGCGCCGTTTTGACAGATGTCACAGACCTCACAGGCGAGTGGATCGATCAAGGACTCGCGCTCTACGCGAAGTCGCCGCACAGCTATACCGGTGAGGACACGCTGGAGCTCTACCTGCATGGCGGTGTCGCGGTCATTGAACACGCGCTCGCGGCCCTGACCGCGCTGCCCGGCGTGCGCCTCGCTGAACCGGGTGAGTTCACGCGGCGGGCGTTCGAAGCCGGGAAGCTCGACCTGACCGAAGCCGAAGGTGTCGCCGACCTGATCGAGGCCGAGACACGTGGCCAGAAGGCACAGGCCCTGCGCCAGGTCGCAGGCGGGCTGTCATCGGTTTACGAAAACTGGCGCGACCAGTTGACCGGGCTCCTCGCGCTGACCGAAGTGATGATCGACTTTCCTGACGAAGGCGATGTGCCGGGCAATGCCGGCGTGCCGCTCGCGCGACAACTGGCAGCGCTTGCCCGCGAATTGCGCGCCGCCCTTGGTGACGATGGCATCGGCGAACGCATCCGCGAAGGCTTCCGGGTCGTCATCATCGGACCGCCGAATGCCGGCAAGTCGACGCTCCTCAATCGCCTCGCCGGACGGGATGCAGCGATCGTGACGGCCACGCCCGGCACCACGCGCGACGTCATCGAAGTTCGCCGGATGATGGGCGGGCATGTGGTCTGGCTGTCGGACACGGCGGGCCTGCGGGAGACGTCCGATGCCATCGAAGCCGAAGGAATCCGGCGAGCCCTCGAGGCCGCCGCAACGGCCGACTTTCGGCTTTTTCTAGTCGCGTCCGATGACCCCGCTGCGGCCGGGCTTCTCCCCGCTCACCGTGAAGACTCGGACATGCTGGTGGTGAACAAGGCGGATCTCGCTCCCCTGCCCCGGGGCCTGGAGGCGGCCTTTTCGATCTCGGCCAAAACTGGCGATGGCGTCGGTGCGCTCGAGGCCGAGATTGCGCGGCGGATCGCGGCGCGGGCCAGCCGGGTCGAAGCGCC
>JBGSVY010000215.1:0-2395 GCA_041752715.1 Hyphomonas sp. | reverse complement strand
GCTGCGGGCCGCCGCGCCGGCGCCCGGCCGCAAAGCCGCCGCCGAATACCTGGCTGAACAGGTCCTGGAAGATGTCTTCGGGGTTGACGCCTTGGCCGAACGGATTGCCGCCGCCACCGCCTGCTGTCTCGAAAGCGGCGTGTCCATAGCGGTCATAGGCGGCCCGCTTCTGTCCATCCGAAAGGATGGCATAGGCCTCGCCGACTTCCTTGAATTTCTCCTCAGCGGCCGCGTCGCCGCCGTTCTGGTCGGGATGGTATTTCATCGCCAGTTTGCGGTAGGCGGCTTTCAGCGCTTTTTCGTCGGCGTCCCGCGGCACGCCCAGCACGTCGTAATAGTCACGCTTGCTCATTCAAGGCCGCCATCGTCATCGCATCTGCCCCATGCCCTGTCATTTGGGGCGGACGCGGCATTCACGCAAGAGCGAAGTTATGAGCGCCTTGGGAAAGTTCAGCTCCCCCCAAGCGGGAAAGTCGAGGGGGCGCTCTCGGCAACGGTCGCGCGTGAGGGTCCGATTTCCTTCACGGCGAGGCCGCGTTCGGCTGTGCCATCCTGCCGGAACCGGAACAGGCCATTAACCCCGAGGAAACCCTTTGGATCCGTCACGCCCCCATGGCTGATGGCATCCTGTGACGCGAGCTGAACGGTGAGGGCGGCTGCATCATAGGCAATCGCGGCAAGGTCGGTCGGCTTGCGGCCATAGATGCGATTGAACGTCGATTGGAAGGTCTCGAGGTTTGCGGGATCGGGCGCCGCAAAAAGACCGCCTGCCATCGCGGGTTCACTCCAGATCGCAGGGTCATCCCAGAGGCTCGTGCCAAGCAGCCGGACCCGGCGCAGGTCAACGCCGTTATAGGGCAGCAGGGGCGCAACCGCGAGCAGCTTCACCCCACGCTCGGGGATCAGCACGCCGACCCGGCCGTCGCTTGACGGAAGGCCTTTCAGGACACCCGCGATCTGGCGCGCTTCAGCACTGGCACTGCCGGAGGGGTCATAGAAGGCCGAGGCAGCGATCGTTGCGCCGAGCCGTTCGGCCTCGATTCGCATCGCTGTTTCGACCTGCCGGCCATAGTCTGTGGCAGGCCCGAGGAAGGCGAAGGCACGCGTGCCCCGGGCCGCCGCATATTGCATGACGCGGCGCACTTCCTCATCCGGACTGATCGAGGCGAGATAAACGCCGCCGCCCGCGACAGTGCGATCGTTAGAGAACGAGATGACGGGGATCGATTTTCTCCGCGCACTGTCTTTCACCGGGCCGACATTGGCGGCAAACAGGGGCCCGAGGATGATGTCTGCGCCGTCCTTGATGCCTTCATCGGCGCGCGCTTCGGCGGTCGAGGCCCGGCCCGCCGTGTCGAGCGGCATGATAAGGAAATTCTCGTCGCTGTTCTCGAACATGGCGAGCTCGATCCCGGCGAGCATGCTCTCGGCCTCAAGGCGCACCTGCGCGTTGGGGTGAGAGAAGGGCAGGAGCACGGCGGCGCGCTTGATATCGCGCCCGGCGAGGTAGGGCGGGGTCAGGCCGCCATCGCTTGCGACGGGCGTTTCTGCCTCCTCCCACGCCTCGTCCGGCGTTTCGATCGCCTCGCCGGTCACCGGATCAACGCGCGGCTGGCCTGTGCCGATCGAGATGGGCGGGCGGGCCGGCGCTGATGCGCAGGCTGTCGCGAGGAGCAGGGCGGCCAGCACGAGGCTTGGCGTGCGAAGGTTCCTGAGCAATGGTTGCAGCAATGTCGTCTCCTGATCCTTCCGAGCCGCCGGCTGGCCCTGTTCCGGCTGAGTCTATGGGCCGCCGCGATGCGGGGCAACCGCATCTCGCTGTTGCCTCCGGCCTCTACATTGTTTCGACGCCGATCGGCAATCTGCGCGACATTACACTTCGTGCACTCGACGTGCTGGCGGGCGTTGAAGAGGTGCTCGCCGAAGACACGCGGATCACCGCAAAGCTCCTGTCTGCCCATGGCGTTAAGGCCCGGCTGAGCCCCTACCATGACCATAATGGGGCTGAACGGAGGCCGGGGATCATTGCCCGGCTGAAAGAGGGCGCACGGATCGCGCTGGTTTCCGATGCCGGCACGCCGCTGGTCTCTGATCCTGGCTGGAAACTTGCCCATGAAGCCCTCGAGGCGGGCGTGAAGGTCTGGCCGGTGCCGGGGGCTTCGGCCATGTTGTCCGGCCTCGTGGCCAGCGGATTGCCCAGCGACAAGTTCCTGTTTGCAGGTTTCCTTCCGCCAAAGCAGGCCGCCCGCCGGGCCGCCATCGACGCGCTGAAGGCGGTGCCCGCAACCCTCATCTTCTATGAGAGCGGCCCGCGCCTTGCCGAGGCGCTGGCTGACCTTGCGGCTGTGCTCGGGCCCCGCGACGGCGCAGTGGCGCGCGAGCTGACCAAGCTGTT
>JBGSVY010000214.1:0-4358 GCA_041752715.1 Hyphomonas sp. | reverse complement strand
ATGATGCAGCGTGCGGCCTTCGCGCAGCGGCACGCGGACCAGGTTGCGCTTGGCTTCTTCCGTCGCCTTGCGGATCGCTTCCGGAACTTCGCGGGCCTTGCCCTTGCCGAAGCCGGCACGGCCCTTCTGGTCGCCGACCACGACGAGCGCGGCGAAACCGAAGTTCTTGCCGCCCTTCACCGTTTTGGCGACGCGGTTGATGCCGACCAGCTTGTCGACGAGTTCGGAGCCTTCATCCTCGCGGTCGCGATCACGATCGCGGCGGCGGCCTCTACCCTTCTCTTCAGCCATCTGGCCTCTCCTCAGAATTTCAGGCCGCCCTCACGGGCAGCGTCTGCCAGGGCTTTCACCCGGCCATGGAACATGTAACCGCCGCGGTCGAACACGACATCTTCGACACCGGCCTTTTTGGCGCGTTCCGCCAGGACCTTGCCGACCAGTGCAGCGGCGGCCGAATCGGCACCTGTCTTGGCACCGCCAAGAACGTCCTTTTCGAGCGTCGACGCCGCAGCGATCGTCACACCTTTCTCATCGTCGATGATCTGGGCGCTGATGTTCTTGTGGCTGCGCGCAACCGACAGGCGCGGGCGCCCTTCGGCGACCTTGCGGAGCTTGGCACGGACGCGCTGGGCGCGGCGCTGCATCTTTTCGCGTGGGCTTTTCATGGCGTTACTTCTTCTTGCCTTCCTTGCGGCGGACATATTCGCCCTGGTAGCGGATGCCCTTGCCTTTGTAAGGCTCCGGCGAACGGTACTTGCGGATTTCTGCGGCGACCTGGCCGACGGCCTGCTTGTCGGCTCCGGTGATCACGATCTCGGTCGGCTTGGCCGAGTCGATAGTGATGCCGGCAGGAGCCTTGTAGATGACATCGTGCGAGTAGCCGAGCGCGAGCTTGACGTCCTTGCCCTGCATCTGCGCGCGATAGCCGACGCCGACCAGTTCGAGCGTGCGGGAATATCCCTTGGACACGCCTTCGATCATGTTGGCGGCACGGGCGCGGGCGGTTCCCCACTGCGTGCGGGCGTCTGCGTCGAGTGCTTCTGCAAGCGTCGGTGCCCGGCGGCCGCGTGCCACTTCAGCGGCGATGCGGTCATTGGCGGCCTGCATGTAGTCGTCGCGCGGGGTCACCGTGAGTTCGGTGCCGTCGAGCTTCGGAACGATCACTTCGGCCACCGTCAGGGAGAGTTCCCCCTTCGGGCCCTTGGCCGTGATCGTTTGTCCGCTGACGGTCACGGTCGTGCCGGCAGGAACCTGGATTGCGAGTTTTCCGATACGTGACATGGCGCTCTCCTAGAAGACTCTGCAGAGAACTTCGCCGCCGACATTGGCTTCGCGGGCGACGTTGTCGGACATCACGCCTTTCGAGGTCGAAAGGATCGAGATGCCCAGGCCGTTGCGCACGAGCGGAATGTCGGAGACAGAAGAATACACGCGGCGGCCGGGCTTGGAGACACGCTTGATCTCCGAGATGACCGGCTGGCCTTCGTAATACTTCAGCTCGATTTCGAGGTTCTTGTGGCCGTCCTTCTCGACTTCGGCGAAGCCGCGGATGTAGCCCTCGGTCATGAGGACTTCCAGCACGCGAGCACGAAGCTTCGAAGCAGGGGTTACAGTTTTAGACATGCCGCGCATCTGGGCGTTGCGGATGCGGGTCAGCATGTCGCCGAGGGGATCAGAAACGTTCATCTTGGGTCCTCCTCTCTACCAGCTGGACTTGACGAGGCCGGGGATTTGCCCCGACGAGCCGAAATCGCGCAATGCGATCCGCGACATCTTGAGTTTACGGTAGTAGCCGCGCGGACGTCCGCTCACCTCACACCGGTTGCGCACACGGCTCGGAGCCGAGTTGCGCGGAAGTTCCGCCAGCTTGAGGCGCGCCTTGAAGCGCTCCTCCAGCGAGAGGTTCTCGTCCATTGCGATCGCTTTCAGTTTCGTCCGCTTTGCGGCGTACTGTGCGGCCAGCTTCTGGCGCTTGTGGTTCTTGTTGATTGCGCTCTTCTTTGCCATCTCAGCAGATCTCCTCGCGCTAGTTCCGGAACGGGAAGCCGCATTCCGCGAGGAGTGCTTTGGCTTCTTCGTTGGTGGCGGCGGTGGTGCAAACGATGATGTCCATACCGCGGATTTCGTCGACCTCGTCGTAATTGATCTCCGGGAACACGATGTGTTCCTTCAGGCCCATGGCATAGTTGCCATAGCCGTCGAAGCTCTTGCCGTTGAGGCCCCGGAAGTCCTTCACGCGCGGCAACGCAATGGTGGTCAGCCGGTCGAGAAATTCATACATCCGCTCACGCCGCAGCGTGACCTTGCAACCGATCAGCATTCCCTCGCGCAGCTTGAACCCAGCGATCGACTTGCGGGCCTTGGTCGCGACCGGCTTCTGCCCGGCGATGCGCTCGAGTTCAGCAAGCGCCGACTTGATCTTCTTGGAATCGCTCACAGCTTCGCCAACGCCCATGTTGATGACGACCTTATCGAGTTTCGGAACCTTCATCGGGTTCGAATACTGGAACTGCTCCTGCAGCTTCGGGCGAATTTCTTCCCGGTACATCCGCTTGAGGCGGGGTTCATAAGCCTCAGACATCGATCGACTCCCCTGAGCGTTTTGCAAAGCGCGTCTTGCGGCCATGCGCATCAATCTTGAACCCGACGCGGACGGCCTTGCCATCGCGCGGATCGGTGAGGGCCACGTTGGAGACGTGAATCGGCCCTTCAAAGGTTTTCACGCCGCCCGGATCAGCCTGGCTTGGCTTCTGGTGGCGCTTGACGATATTGACGCCGCGCACAACGACCCGTGACTCATCGACGAGCACTTTCAGGACTTCGCCCTTGGTGCCCTTGTCCTTGCCGGCAATGATGACGACCGTGTCGCCCTTCTTGATCTTCGCAGCCATGACTAGAGGACCTCCGGCGCCATGTTGGCGATCTTGACCTGATTTTTCGCACGCAGTTCGCGTGGCACCGGGCCAAACACGCGCGTGCCGATCGGCTCGCCATTATTGTTGATGAGCACAGCGGCGTTCGAGTCGAAGCGGATCGTCGAGCCGTCAGCGCGATTTATGTCCTTGGAGACCCGCACGACAACGGCCTTGCGGACATCGCCCTTCTTGACGCGCCCGGTCGGGATCGCCTCCTTGATCGACACGACGATGATGTCGCCGACGGTCGCATACCGCCGGCCGGCCCCGCCGAGCACCTTGATGCACATCACACGGCGTGCACCGGAATTGTCAGCCACCCGAAGGTTTGTCTGCATCTGGATCATGACTCGGTTCCTTCACCGGTGACGAGTTCCCAGCGCTTCAGCTTGGACTTCGGCGGGCACTCGCGAATGGTCACAGTCTCGCCGACGACGGCGACATTGCCTTCGTCATGGGCATGATACTTGTTCGACCGGCGAACGATCTTCTTCATCACCGGGTGGGTGAAGGTCCGTTCGACACGAACAATTGCGGTCTTGTCCTGCTTGGCGGAAACGACGACGCCCTTCATGATACGTTTTGGCATGGTCTTCTCTCCTAAGCTTTCCCGGCCTGAGCCTTTTGGCGCATGATCGTCTTGACGCGCGCGATGTCGCGGCGGACTTCCTGCACCCGGCCCGTCTTCTCGAGCTGGCCCGTGGCCACCTGGAAGCGCAGGTTGAACTGTTCTTTCTTGAGCTTCACGAGCTCGTCCTTGAGCTGGTCTGCGCTCTTGGCTCTGACATCTGCGGCTTTCATGGCCTAGATCCCCTCAATCCGCTTGACGATTTTGGTCTTCACGGGAAGTTTTGCAGCACCGAGCGCAAGCGCCTGGTGTGCGACCGCTTCCGGAACGCCGTCGATCTCGAAAAGGATGCGGCCCGGCGCAACGCGCGCGATCCAGCGCTCAACGCCACCCTTGCCTTTACCCATGCGCACCTCGATCGGCTTGGCCGAAACCGGCACATCCGGGAACACGCGGATCCACACCTTGCCCTGGCGCTTCATCTCGCGGGTGATCGCCCGGCGGGTCGCTTCGATCTGGCGCGCGGTGACGCGCTCAGGCTCGAGCGCCTTTAGGCCGAACTCGCCGAAGGCCAGCGTGAAGCCGCCCTTGGCGTTGCCGCTGATGCGGCCCTTGAAGGCCTTGCGGAACTTTGTCTTCTTCGGTTGACGCATGGCTTAACCTCCCGTGCCCTGCGCGCCAGAGGCTGGCCCGCGCTGGTTGGCATTTGCCCGGGCGCGTGACTGGCCCGAGGTTTCGAGACGCTTGTCCTGCGCCATCGGATCGTGTTCGAGGATCTCGCCCTTGTAGACCCAGACCTTGACGCCGATGATGCCATAGGTCGTCGAGGCTTCAGCCGTGCCATAGTCGATGTCGGCGCGCAGCGTGTGCAGCGG
>JBGSVY010000213.1:0-9115 GCA_041752715.1 Hyphomonas sp. | reverse complement strand
CGGCGGCGCATAGCGGGCTGCAAAATCCTGCTGGTGGATCGGCACCGGGTAATAGACCATGCTCGGGATGCCGAGCGCTGCGAGATGCGCCTGCAGGCCGTCGCGGTTGTCGTGCTCGATCACGTATTGCGCCCAGACGCTGCGCGCGCCCGGCGAGACCTTCGGCACGCGTTTCACGCGCCCCTCGAAGGCGGACGTATACCGCGCCGCCACGACCTGTCGCCGGTCGATCTCGTCACCGAAGATCTTCAGCTTCTCGAGCAGCACCGCCGCCTGGATGGTGTCGAGGCGGGAGTTCATCCCGACCCGCAGCGACAGGTATTTCGGATCATGGGTGAAGTTGCGCGCGGCAGCGTCCGTCGGCGTAACCTTGCCGTATACGCGCAGGGATTCGCAGATCTCGGCCAGCGCGCTGTCATTGGTCAGCATCGCGCCACCATCGCCATAGCAGCCGAGCGGCTTTGCTGGGAAAAAGCTCGTCGTGGCAATGTCGGCCCAGTGCGACGGATGCTTGCCGTCCAGTGTGCAGCCAAAGCCCTGCGCCGTGTCGGCGATCAGCTTCAGCCCGTGACGATGGCAGATCGCGCGGATCGCGGGGTAATTCGCGGGCTGCCCGAACAGGTCGACGGCGATCACCACGCGCGGCTTGAGCTTGCCCTCCGCCTTCACGCGCTGGATGTCGCGCTCGAGGCAGTCCGGATCCATGTTGTAACTGCCAGCTTCGATGTCCACGAAGACCGGCCAGGCACCAAGCCAGGGCACAACCTGCGCAGTCGCCACGAATGTAAAGCTCGGGCAGAAGACCGCGTCCCCCGGCCGGATATCCCAGGCCATCAAGGGAAGGGCCAGCGCCTCTGTCCCGTTTGCACACGTGATCGCGTGCTTCGCGCCGCACCAGGCTGCGAGTTGCGTCTCAAGCTCGGTCACTTCCGGCCCCAGAACATAGCGGCCACTTTCCACAACCCTCAGAAGGGCAGAATTGATTTCGCTCTCGATACGCCTGCGCTGGGCCTGGAGGTCGATGAACTGCATATGTGCGGGTCGCTTTCTCCGGTTGGCGGTTTGCATCGCGCGGGCGCCCCATCCTGCCAAGTCACGCTTGGTTTCAACATGTGTCAGGGCAGCGCCATCGCAAGTTTGCAAGGGTCCATGCGCGTGCTAACGATCCGGCACGATTGCAACCCCGGCGCATCCCGCCGTGGCGCAAGCCGCAAGTCCTGGGGCCAGCTCGTCAAACCATGACCATTTATCCCGTCATCATGTGCGGCGGCCCCGGAACCCGCCTGTGGCCTGCATCGACCTCTCAACGCCCGAAACAGTTTGCGAGCCTGATCTCCGCAAGAAGCGTGTTCCAGGACACGCTCGACCGGGTCTCGCCATCGCGCCTTCCTGACGCACACGCGGCGCCGCTGGTCATCAGCAACGCCGCCTACCTGCCGCTGATTGAGGCCCAGATGGCTGAAGCCGGCATCTCGCCGCTTGCAATCCTGCTCGAGCCGATGGCGCGCAATACCGCAGCGGTCGCAGCCCTTGCGGCCGAGGCCGTGCGCGCGCACGATCCGGGTGGCCTCGTGCTCCTGTTGCCATCCGACCACTACGTCGCTGATCCGGGTGCCTTCTGCGCTGCAGTTTCTGAAGCAGCGACGGTCGCGGCATCCGGCTTCATCACCTTATTCGGCATCACACCGACCCGCCCCGATACCGGCTTCGGATACATCGCAGCCGGCGAACCGCTCACCGACCGGGTCGCGCGCGTCGCAACCTTCACCGAGAAGCCCGACAGTGCCACAGCGGAGACCTATCTCGACGATCCCGCCTTTAGCTGGAATGCCGGCATCTTCCTCTTTCCCTGCCAGCTCATGCTCGACGAACTTGCGCGCTACGCCCGGGACGTCCTTGAGCCGGCCCGCCGCGCCCTCTCCGCCGCGCGCCATGACGGACCCGCGGTGTTTCTGGACGCTGCCGCGTTCGAGGATGTGACATCGATCTCCATCGACTATGCCGTCATGGAGAAGACCGCCGTCGCGGCTGTCTGCGGACCTGTCGCGTGCGGATGGAACGATATCGGCACATGGCCGGTCGTTGGTGACCTGCAGAAAGGCCCCTCAGATCCCGCGCCGGTCCTGATCGAGACGGTGGACTGCGTGGTGCATTCCGACAACGGGACGCTGGTCGCGGCCATCGGGGTCAAGGACCTTGTCATTGTCTCTGTCGATGGCGCGGTGCTGGTGATGCCGAAGAGCCGCGCGCAGGATGTCGGCCAGATCGTCGCCGCGCTCAAGGCACGCGGCGACACGCGCCGTACGTAGGCCTCGCGGCGATCAGTGCGGCTCGCCTGGTGAAGCGGCGGCTCAGGTAAACTCGACCCGCTCCTGCGAGAAATAGAAGAGCGACCGCGTCTCGTCATCGAGGTCCGGCGAAGTCAGGCCGAGCAGGGTCCGCATGGCGTTCTTCCGGTCCTTCAGCGCATGCTCGAAATCGGCCTCGATCAGCCGCTCGACACCGGTCCGCGTCATCGCCTCGCGCACCTCCATGTAGAGCGTCAGAGATCCGCCGAGGAACATCGACTCATAAGCGATCTTGCTGGCGATCTTGTCGTGAATGTCGACATACTGGAACTGCTGTTCCATCAGTGACTGGCGCTTGCAGATGAAGTCGATCTCATGGCGATGCTGGGGGTGGCGAAGGTAGAAACCCTTCAGGCTGATCATCTCTGCTTCGATCCGCGTCTTGACTTCGTCGGCGAGCGTGTCGTTCAAAATGATGACGATGTCGACATCCGAGCCTTTGATCATCTCGCCGGTTGCCGAATGCTCGCGGGGCTCATTATGAGCCAGGAAGTAGGCCAAATCACCAGCAATGAACGCGCACATCTGACTCCTGATTTCGCGCGGAAAGCACAAGAGGACCTGCTTCATCACCGCCTGCGCCACCGCGATCTTTTCGCGGCTGATTTCCCGGTGCATGTTGGACAGCGTACCCTGGCGCTCGATGACCTGTTCGCGCTGCTCCGGCAGGCTGAACAGTGTGAACGACAAGAAGTCCCGCAGGATCGACGGGCTGAGCCGCACCTGGCCGGCGCGTGTGATGTCATAGCGCAGGTAGTAGCTCGCGAAATGCGAGATGTGGAAGGCCCGGCCGTTATTGCAGGCCTGCCAGAGGGCCAGCACCGGCACGTCAGGCAGACGCTCTGCCAGTTCCCTGCCAAGCTGGGGACCATGCGCAGTGACAATCTCCATGGCGCGCGCTTCGATCGCGCCGACCTCCGGTCCCGCCATGCGCAATGCCCCCATCATACCCTTTGCCGGCCGGCACCCGCTGGCGGCTACTCGACGGTTACAGACTTGGCGAGATTGCGCGGCTGGTCAACATCGGTGCCCTTGGCCACCGCCACGAAATAGGCCAGCAACTGCAACGGAACAGCGGCGAGGATCGGCAGCGACAAGTCGTCCCCGTCCGGCAGGCGGATCGTATGGTCGGCCCGCTTGCCGGCCGCCTTGATGCCCGCATCATCGGAGATCAGGATCACCATCGCACCGCGCGCGCGGATTTCCTCGACATTCGACATCGTCTTGTCGAACAGCTCGTCCCTCGGCGCGACGACCACAACAGGCAGTCCGGGCTCGATCAGCGCAATCGGTCCATGCTTCAATTCGCCCGCAGCATAGCCCTCGGCATGAATATACGACACTTCCTTCAGCTTCAGCGCGCCCTCCAGCGCGAGCGGGAAATACCGCCCACGCCCGAGGAACAGCACGTCTCGCTTGCCGGCAATCAGCCGGGCGATGTCGCGGATCTGGGCCTGCGATTCGATCGCCTCGGTCACTTTGCGTGGCAGGGCGAGCAGGCTCTTCACATAGCGCGCTTCGTCGCCCGCTTTCAGGTGCCCACGCGCCTTGGCGGCCGACAAAGCCAGCGCCGCAAGCACCGACAATTGCGCCGTGAACGCCTTGGTCGAGGCAACCCCGATCTCCGGGCCAGCAAATGTCGGAACAATCGCCGCCGCTTCACGCGCAATCGAGCTTTCCGGCACATTGACGACCGCAATCGCCGGTGTCCGGTTCTCGCGGCAATAGCGCAGCGCGGCCAGCGTATCGGCCGTCTCGCCCGACTGGCTGACAAAGATCGAAGGGCCCGTCACCGGCAACACGGGACGGCGATACCTGAACTCCGAAGCGATGTCCGGTTCAAAGGCGAGCCGCGCAATCTGCTCGAACCAGTATTTCGCGGTATGCGCGGCATAGTAAGCCGTGCCGCAGGCAATCGCGACGGCGCGGTCGGCCTTGGCGAACAGGTCGTCGGCGATCGCCGGGATGGCGATTGTCTGGCTCGCCTGGTCGATATAGGGCAGCACGGAGCGCGCAATCGATTCGGGCTGCTCGTGGATCTCCTTCAGCATGAAGTGGTCATATTCGCCGCGCTCGATCAGCGCGTCATTGACTGAAGAGGTCACGCGGGGCCGGTTCACCCGGTCGCCGCGCGCATTCCGGATGTCGAACCGGTCTGGATGGATGGCAACCCAGTCGCCCTCCTCAAGATAGGTCACGTCCCGCGTCAGCGAAGCAAGCGCGATCGCGTCCGACCCGAGATACATCTCGCCCTCGCCATAGCCGAGCACCAGCGGGCTGCCGCGCCGCGCGCCCATCACGAGGTCCTTGTCGCCCGCAAACACCGCCGCGATGGCGAACGCGCCTTCGAGATGCTTGAGGGCCGCTTCGAACGCCTCGACTTCTCCAAGCCCGCTCTCGATACCTTCGGCAATCAGCTGCGCGATCACTTCGCTATCAGTCTCGGACTCGAAAACCCGTCCGCGAGATTCCAGCGCCTCGCGCAACTCGCGGTAATTCTCGATGATGCCGTTATGAACGATGGCCACCGGCCCGGACATGTGCGGATGGGCATTGGCGACGCTCGGGCGTCCATGCGTCGCCCAGCGCGTATGGGCAATTCCGGTCATGCCTTCGACGGGGTCGTCGAACAGCCGGGCCTGAAGATTGTGGATCTTGCCTTCGGCGCGCCGCCGCTCGATCCCGCCCTCCCAGACAAGGGCGATCCCTGCGCTGTCATAGCCGCGATATTCAAGCCGCTTGAGGCCCTCGACCAGGCGATCGGCCACCTGCGCCTTGCCGGCAATCGCGACGATACCACACATGAGAGTTCACTCCTTCAAACGCCCCCGCGCAAGATCGGGTCTCAATAGACCCGCCGATTCCGGCTGCACAATGACGATTTGTGTTCAATTATGACATGCAAAGCGGCAAGGTCCGGGCGGACCGGCAGGTTGCCAATCGTTTAGGCTTTCTCAACCGTTCGCCTTCGCCGAAGATCGGGCTTTCCACGCCGCCAAAGCCCCGTTACCCAACGCCTGCCCTGCCGAGGAGTCTCCTGCCCTGACCGACCTCACCCACCTTGACCGGCTTGAAGCCGAAAGCCTTCACATCCTGCGCGAGGTCGTTGCCGAGTGCGAACGTCCGGTCATGCTCTATTCGATCGGCAAGGATTCAGCCGTGATGCTGCATCTCGCCATCAAGGCCTTCTATCCGGCCCGGCCGCCCTTCCCGCTCCTGCATGTCGATACCGGCTGGAAGTTCAGGGAAATGATCGCCTTCCGTGACCGCAAGGTGAAGGAACTCGGTCTCGACCTGATCGTCCACACAAATCCCGACGGCGTCGCTGAAGGCGTTGGCCCGTTCACCCATGGGTCCGCCTACCATACCGACGTGATGAAAACTGTCGGCCTGAAACAGGCGCTCGACAAGTACGGCTTCGATGCCGCCTTTGGGGGCGCCCGCCGCGACGAAGAAAAATCCCGCGCCAAGGAGCGCGTCATGTCCTTCCGCAGCGAAGGGCACCGCTGGGACCCGAAACGCCAGCGCCCGGAACTCTGGACCCTCTACAACACCCGCATCGCGAAGGGCGAAAGCCTGCGCGTCTTCCCGCTCTCCAACTGGACCGAACTCGACATCTGGCAATACATCCGGCGCGAGGGAATCGAACTCGTGCCGCTCTACTTCGCGGCGCCGCGCCCGGTCGCCATGTGGAACGGCACCCTGATCATGCTCGACGACGACCGCGTCCCC
Source organism: Hyphomonas sp. (assembly GCA_041752715.1). Classification (GTDB taxonomy): domain Bacteria; phylum Pseudomonadota; class Alphaproteobacteria; order Caulobacterales; family Hyphomonadaceae; genus Hyphomonas. Next base: position 3,035 of record JBGSVY010000213.1, on the reverse strand, counting down.
GCCGACATCGCCGCCCGCGCAGCCACAAAGTCCGTCCGCTTCCGCACGCTCGGCTGCTATCCGCTGACCGGGGCCGTCGAGAGCGAGGCCGCCACGCTCGACGACGTGATCCAGGAAATCCTCCTCACCGTCACCTCCGAACGCCAGGGCCGCGCCATCGACAAGGACCAGGCCGCCTCGATGGAAAAGAAGAAGCAGGAGGGCTATTTCTGATGCGTACGGATGATGCCCTCATCGCGACCGACATCGCCCGCTATCTCGATTCCCACGAACACAAGTCGATGTTGCGCTTCATCACTTGCGGATCGGTGGATGACGGAAAATCGACGCTGATCGGCCGCCTGCTCTACGATTCCAAGATGATCTTCGAGGACCAGCTCACGGCGCTGGAGGCGGACTCGAAAACCTCCGGCACGCAAGGCGAGAATATCGATTTCGCCCTGCTGGTCGATGGCCTCGCCGCCGAACGCGAACAGGGCATCACCATCGACGTCGCCTATCGCTTCTTCGTGACCGAAAAGCGCAAGTTCATCGTCGCCGACACGCCCGGCCACGAACAATACACCCGCAACATGGCGACCGGCGCCTCGACCGCCGATCTCGCCATCCTGATGATCGACGCCCGCAAGGGCATCCTTGCGCAGACGCGCCGCCACGCCCTCATCACCACGCTGCTCGGCATCCGCCACATCGTGCTCGCCGTGAACAAGATGGACCTTGTGGATTTCCGCCAGTCGGTCTTCGATGAGATCGTGGCCGCCTTCCGTACCTTCGCCCGCCAACTGCCCGCAGACCTTACGCTCCAGCCGATCCCGATCTCCGCACTTGGCGGCATCAACGTCACCGCCCGCAGTCCCGACATGCCCTGGTATGACGGCCCGGGCCTGCTCGAGTATCTCGACGGCGTGAACATCGAGGAAGCCCGCACCCGACTGCCCTTCCGGATGCCGGTCCAGTGGGTGAACCGCCCAAATGCCGATTTCCGAGGCTTTGCAGGCCAGATTGCCAGCGGCGAGGTCCGCCCTGGCGATACCGTCCGTTCACTGCCGTCCGGACGCGAAACGAGGATCGCCCGCATCGTCACCGCCGATGGCGACCTCGACCTCGCCGTTGCGGGCCAGTCTGTCACGCTCACCTTCACCGTTGAAATCGACACCTCCCGCGGCGACCTGATCGCGGCGGCCAGTTCGCCGGCTGAGGTCTCAGACCAGTTCCAGGTGCGCCTCCTCTGGATGGGTGAACAGCCGCTTCTGCCCGGCCGCCGCTACTTCCTGAAGATCGGCACGAAGACGGTCTCGGCCACCGTCAATGCGCCCAAGCATGGCATCGACATCAATACCCTCGCCGAGCTCCCCGCCCGCACGCTCAGCCTCAACGAGATCGGCATCACCACCCTGTCGCTTGACCAGCCGATCGCGTTTGATCCGTATGACAGCAATCGCGCCACCGGCGGCTTCATCCTGATCGACCGCCAGACCAACGACACCGTCGCGCTCGGCCTCATTGATTTCGCCCTGCGCCGCGCCGCCAACATCCACTGGCAGGCCATCGACATCACCCGTGAGGCGCTGGCTGCTCAGAAGGCACAGAAGCCCGCCGTCCTCTGGTTCACCGGCCTGTCAGGATCCGGCAAGTCGACCATCGCCAACGCCCTCCAGAAACAGCTGTTCGCTGAGGGCCGCCATTCCTTCATCCTCGACGGCGACAATGTCCGCCATGGCCTCAACCGCGACCTCGGCTTCACCGATGCAGACCGCGTCGAGAACATCCGCCGCGTCGCCAATGTCGCCCGCCTCATGAGCGATGCGGGCCTGATCACGCTGGTCTCCTTCATCTCCCCCTTCCGCACCGAACGCCAGATGGCGCGAGCCCTGATGGCCGAAGGCGAGTTCATCGAAGTCTATGTCGACACGCCCCTCGCGGTGGCCGAGGCGCGAGACGTCAAGGGCCTCTACAAGAAGGCGCGGGCGGGCGAGATCCGCAATTTCACCGGCATCGACAGTCCCTACGAGCCGCCGCTTGATCCAGAAATCCGCATCAACACCGTGGATCGGTCCGCCGAGGACGCCGCCGCCGAAATCGCCGCCTACCTCAAGGCGCGTGGCTTCCTCGAATCGTGACAGAACACTCACGCAGAACTGATCTTGTGCGAGGCCCTCAATCGGGTCAGTCATAGACGCACAGAAACCGTCTGGCGCGAGGCAAGCGCCGGTCCAACAGAGGCGCGTTTGCTCATGTCCGGCCTGCACCCACAGTCAGCGCTTCGCACAGTCCTGATCTGCGCGCTGTCGGCGCCGCTCATCGTCTCGGCCTGCGCAAGTGGTGGTGGTGGAAGCAGCTCACCTCCACCCGTCACCACCCTGCCGCCACCACCGCCGCCACCGCCCCCGCCGCCGCCACCACCTGCCACGCCCCCAAGCGCCTTCGAGACCAGCGAATACAACTTCACGACCGGTCTGCCGCTCATCAAGGCCTCCTCGGCCTATGCGCAAGGTGCAACAGGCTCAGGCATTATTGTGGCTGTGATCGACGCCGGGTCCGATCAGGGCCTGCTCGATCTTTCCGGTCAGTTCACGGGCCCGACGTTCGACGTCAACGCCGCAACGCGCGAGGCCACGGACATCGACTCCGAAGGTCACGGTTCGCTCGTGTCCGGCATCATCGCGGCAAAGCGCGATAATTTTGGCATCCTCGGCACCGCGTTTGAAGCGAAGATCCTCGACATTCGCGCCGACCGGCCCGGAAGCTGCGCCGAAGACGATGGCTGCCGCTTCCCGGTCACGGACGTGGCAACCGCGATCAACCATGCCGTCAACACAGGCGCGAGGGTGATTAATCTTTCGCTGGGGGGCGAAGACAGCGGCAACCGCACGATAGAAGACGCCATCCTCGCCGCCGCCCAGCGCGGCGTGCTCGTCGTTATCTCCGCCGGCAACGGCGCCGCGCCCGCAACCACTGATGGCTCGGGCAACACCACCCCCGCTACCGGCACATCGCCCGACAGCCCGGCCCTAGCCGCAGGCCTCGCGGGCACC
>JBGSVY010000212.1:0-3484 GCA_041752715.1 Hyphomonas sp. | reverse complement strand
GCCGGCGCGCCATGAGGACCAGCAGGCGGCGAAGGCCCTGTTCGGCGGGCACGAGGAGCGCAAGGCATTCGCGGCGCGCAGCCGCGGCCCAGTCCTGCTTTCCGTTCCGGTCGAGGAAGAACATCAGCTTCATCACCTGGCTGAAGACGAAGGTCCAGCCGCTGGCCTCCAGCGGCGAGCGCGCATGGGGTGAGGCATGAAACGAGGGCAGGCCGGTGGACGTCATGGGGACGATTGTAACCCGGTTTTTTCGGGTGTGGATAAGCGCCGGCTTATCCCTCAAGTTTCGAGGCCCGAAAGGACCCGCTTGACAGAGTGACCGCGACAGACTACTTTGCAATTCAAAGCACTTTAATGGAGCCGCAAATGACCCAATCCTCAACCCTGTCGGCAGACCTTGCCTACCTGCGCGATCTGGCGGAGGCAGGCCAGAATGCGCCGCTGCTCGGCGGACGTTTCCTCACCATGTGGGGCGGCCTCGCGACGCTCGCCTATGTCGGCCATTACCTGCTCGCGACGCGGGCGTTTGGTCCCGGTCCGGACTACCTCTGGGCGCTGTGGGGCGTCTTCGCTATCCTCGGGATAGGCGGACAATTCGCGCTGCAGGCGCTGATCCCGCAGAAGGCCGGAATGGCGTCTGCCGGCAACCGGGTGCAGGCGATTCTCTGGTCGGCGTCTGGCTTTATGTTGTTTGCCTATTTTGCCGGCGTGATCGGCCGGGAGATCCTGTTCGGCGACGGTGTCCCGGGGTTCTACTGGTCGGTGCCGGTCGTCATTGGCCTCTACGGGATCGGCCAGTTCGTCACGGGCGCCATTGCAGGCCAGGGTGCGTTGAAATTTGCGGGTGTCGCGGCCCTGATTGGCGCGGCCGTGGCCGGGACCGTGTCGGGCACAGAATATGTCTGGCTCGTCGGGGCGGGCGTTGCCTTCTTGGCCGTGTTCCTGCCGGGCCTGACGATGCTACGCGCCGAGCCCGGCGAGACGGTCTGAGGCGAGGCCATGAGCACGGACAATCCTTTTGACCATAACGACATCGACGATGTCATCCACGGGCGGCTGCGGCTGGGCGTGATGGCCTACCTCTCGACCGTCAGCCCGGCGATCTTTGGCGAATTGCGCGACAAGGTCGGCGCGACCGATGGCAATCTGTCGACCCACCTGAAGAAGCTGGAAGAGGCCGGGTATGTGAGCCAGGAGAAACTGTTCGTCGGCAAGAAACCGCAGACCCGCATCCACCTGACACCGGCGGGCCGCAAGGCCTGGCTCGCCTGGCTCGCCCGGATGGATGCGATCATGCGGGCGGCGGAGTAGGCCCCCCCCGCGCCAATCTCACGGGTAATTGAGTTGAACCGGACGGGCGATGCGTGCGTAACACGGCCCATGACACACCGTATCTTCTCCCGCCGCGCTTTCCTCCTCACTGCAACTGCCGGAACGGCGCTCGTGGCCTGTTCCGGCGCCGGGCGCGCGGCGCCAGCCACTGGGGCCGCCGGCGCAGCCTTCCCGGACAATGACTGGCTGGCCATCAGCGAGGCGGACTGGCGCACGCGGCTGTCCCCCGCCGCCTTCAACGTGCTGCGCAAGCACGACACCGAACGCCCGTTCACATCGCCGCTCAATGACGAAAAGCGTCCGGGGACGTATCATTGCGCCGGCTGCGACCTGCCGCTCTTCTCATCAGAGAAGAAGTTCGACAGCGGCACCGGCTGGCCGAGCTTCTGGGAGCCGCTGCCCGGCGCGCTCGGCACCAGCGAGGACCGGACACTGATCTTTGTGCGGACGGAATATCATTGCGCCCGCTGCATCGGGCATCAGGGCCATGTGTTCGATGACGGTCCGGCCCCGACCGGCCTCAGGTATTGCAACAACGGCGTTGCGCTGGCCTTCAAGGCGGCCTGAGCCGGGCGTCTTCCCGCTTGCAGGTTCAGGTAAGCAGGCGTGCCGCGAAGAAGGCGAAGAAGCCGCCGATCAGGAACAGCGCGAGGCTGATCCACCAGACCACCCAGCTGACTTTGCGTGCCCGTGCGCAAGCGGTGGCCTGTGCCATGTCGGGCGGGCAGGGCAGGCTCCGGGTGTGCCATTGCCAGGCGCCCGAGGCGGCGATGAGGGCGGCGGCGACGCCGAACACAAGCTCCTTGTTCTTGCCGAGCCAGACGATCTGCGGCAGCGCGTCGATGAGGCCCGCCATGACGGCGCCCGCCCCGAGGCTGACCAGCAATGCGGGCAGCGCGCAGCAGACCAGCGTGCCGGTCGAGGTGAAGAGCGACAGGAAGGCCGGCCATGTGCTCGGCGGTTTGACATGATCCGTGGGCGTCATTTCGGGGCGCCCCGGTCGATCGAGACCAGCGAATAGCCGGCGCGGCGGATGAGTTTCTCGATGGCCGCGTCGTCCATCGCCTTGCCGGGTTTGAGGGCGAGGGTGACCTTGCCATTGTCGAGATCGACGGCGACGTCAGCGATGGCGGCCTCATTGCCAAACAGTTTGCGGATCGACTGGGCGCAAAAATCACAGACAAGACCATTCACGTTGGCAATGACGATGTCGCCGCGGGGCGCTTCGGTTGTGGTGGTGGGGGCTTCGGGGGCGGCGATGGCCGGGCTGGCGGCGAGCGCAAGGGCAAGGAGAGCGGGGGCGAAGATTTTCATGAGAGAGATCCTTTCGAGGGACTCAGAAGCGATAGGCGAGGTTGAAGAGGGCTTCGTCTTCCTCGAGCGTGTAGCCGAGCTCGACGAGAAGATTGCCCTGGAAGAGGCGGATGAGCGGGGTGACCCGTGTGGGAGTGTCCGAACCCGGATGGTTTTCGACCTGCAGCATGGCCCATGTGTGCAGGCCGCCGAATTCGGCAAGGTAGGGGGCAAAGCCCGCGCGGGCCGCATGGGCGACGCTTTGCCGGTCGCCGAAGTCGCGCCCGCGCACATCATAAGAGAAGAACACGCGGCGAGTTTCCCAGTCGGCGGCGAGGCCGGCGAAAGTGCCGAGCGTGGCGCCTTCGGGGCCGAAGGGATCGGCGGCGCCGGCGCCGGCTTTGACGTAGAGGTTGCCCTGGCTGGCCGGAGCATTCCAGCGCCGGACGAGACGGTTGTATTGCAGGCCGGTGAACTGGATGTCGAGGTCCTGGTTACGCTCGGCATAGAAGCCGATCGAGTCGGTGGCCGTCGGCGAATAATGGACGTGAACGGAGGAATAGTCGCCGTTGTTGTCCTGCATCAGCGTCCAGCCGCCGGCATAAGAGACGGGCCGCGCATCGGCGGGGGCCGCAAAGGCTGCAAGGGCGAGGCCCGCAGCGAGGGTTCGGTAAGCCATGGGTGAGTGAGTCTTTGCTCAAAGGGTTGATCCGGCAGGGGCGCGCGGATCAGGCCTTCGGCGGGGGCGGCTCGGGGATGGGGTTGAGTGAGCCCGGCGCGAGCGGCGCAGAGATCGCGACGGGCAGGGTGAAACGGACGGCCATTGCGGCGGGCGCTTCGGTTGCGGGCAGTGCCGCAA
>JBGSVY010000211.1:0-2386 GCA_041752715.1 Hyphomonas sp. | reverse complement strand
CCGGAGGAATGGTTGGAGAGGAAGCGGACGGGATCGAGCGGCTAGCGCGTCGGCCCGGCGGTGACGAGGACGTGGAGACCGGCGAGGCGCTGCGAGGCTGGCGCGAGCGCGGACTCGATGGAATGCACGATGGCGCCGACTTCAGGAAGCCGGCCGGGGCCGAACTCACCGCACGCCATCGGGCCGACATCCGGCTCGATCACGGTGACGCCATCGGCGCGCAGGCGGGCAACATTGCGTTTCGTGGCAGCGTGTTCCCACATCCGCACATTCATGGCGGGCACCATCAGCACCGGCTTGTCGGTGGCGAGCAAGGTGGTGGAGGCAAGATCGTTCGCAAGACCGGCGGCGGCCTTGGCCATCAGGTCGGCGGTGGCGGGGCAGACGACGACCAGATCGGCCGAGCGCGACAGCTCGATATGGCCCATCTCGGTTTCGTCGGTGAGGCTGAAGAGTTCGGCATAGACCTTCTCGCCCGACAGCGCGGCCACCGACAGCGGCGTGACGAATTCGGCGCCCGCCTTCGTCAGGATGCAGCGCGCAGCTATGCCCCGCCGGCCGAGCTCGCGAATGAGTTCGAGGCTTTTATAGGCGGCGATTCCGCCGCCGATGATCAGGAGGATGCGTTTGCCGGTCATGGGCCTCAGTGCAGGTCAGATTGCGCCTTTCTAGCAAGGAAACCTTGCGATGGCCCCATCAATTCCGCGGGATTGGCGCCGTGATATCAAGGGCGTGGTAATCTTTGGGCGCGCACTGCCCGTTTCAGTCGCGCGGGACGCGGATCAGTTTCGCCGGCGAAGTGGCGTTGAAATCGCGCTTGGCACCCGGCCGGATGACCGACGGGCCGCCGCCGGCGAGTTCGGTCACACGCATGATCGTCTGCGACCCGATCGACCTTTCGCTGATAAGGTAGGTGCGGGTTTCACCGCCGCACCGGCTGCGCAGTGTCTGCAGGCGGCCTGTCGCGGCACTCTTTTCGGCAAGCCGGGCGATCGCGGACGCATCGGCGGAACAGGCGCCGCCTTTCAGTGGCGTGTCGGCAAAGGCCGCTGGCGCGAATGCAGCAAGCGCAAGGGCGAGAATTAGAGGTCGCATCGGAGCTCCTTCTGAGCGGACAGGCTTTAACCTTAGCTCAGAGGTTAACCGGGCTTAACCAGTTACCCCATCCAGGGGAGTTTTCGGGACTTAAACGTCGAACCCCCGCACCGCCCAGGCGGCGGTGGCGGCAAGGATCGCCACGAGGCCGAACCAACCCCACCAGGGGGCGAAAGGTGCCGGCGGCTGCGGCGTTGGCGTATCTTCGAGGCTCTTCTCGAACCGGTCCATGACATCCGGCAGGCGTTTCAGGCGGTTAGTCACCTCACGGACATTTTCGGAGATGATGCGCATCGCGCCTTCCGGGCCGAAATTGCGGCGCATCCAGCCTTGGATGACGGGCTCCGAGGCGTTCCAGATGTTGTGCGTAGGATCAATCGTGCGGGCGACGCCTTCGACCTGCACCATGGTTTTCTGCAAGAGGACGAGCTCCGGGCGCAGCGCCATGCCGAACGTGTGGGTATAGTCGAACAGCTGCAGCAGCACGCGGCCCATCGAGACCTCCTCGGCAGGCCGGCCAAAGAGCGGCTCGCCAATTGAACGAAGGGCCTGGGCAAAATCGCCGACCGACTGCGAGGGCGGCACATAGCCCGCCTCGAAGTGCACTTGGGCAATGCGCATGTAATCGCGCTTCAGAAAACCCCAGAGGATTTCCGCAAGGAAGCGGCGCTCCATCGGTCCGATGCGGCCGATGATGCCGAAATCAACGAGCGCGATACGTCCCTCCGGCGTCAGGATCGCATTGCCTTCGTGCATGTCGGCATGAAAGACGCCGTGCTCGATGGCGCTGGAGAGGAAGCCTTGCGTGATGTCGTTGGCAAGGCGGGCCCGGTCGAGGCCGGGGCGATCGAGCACACCGGCCTGTGTCAGCGGCGTGCCCCTGATCCAGGAGATCGTCAGCACACGTTTGCCGGTGCGTTCCCAGTCGACCTTGGGGATATCGAAGAATCCGGTCTTCTCGTTGATCGCGCGCATCTCGTCGGCGCCGCCGGCTTCAAGGCGCAGGTCAAGCTCGCGCAGCATGAAGTTCGAGATCGTGTCGGTGAAGGCGATGGGCTTGAGGCGCCGGCTTTCCGCAGAAACGCCCTCGATCGTACGCGCGGCGCGGCGCATGGCGGAGAGTTCAAGCGCCATCTGGCGTTCGATCCCGGGACGGAGGATCTTCACTGCGCGGTCGCCGTCCGGCAACGCCATCTTGTGGACCTGCGCGAGGGAGGCGGCCGCGACGGGATCGGAGAGGCCGGGGAAGAGGCGCGCGGCCTCCGCCTCGCCAAACTCGGCGGCGAGGGCC
>JBGSVY010000210.1:0-21734 GCA_041752715.1 Hyphomonas sp. | reverse complement strand
TGGGCGGGGCCGCGCTCTGGCGGCTTGCAGGCGCAACCCGTGAAACGTCTGCCGCGAGCCGCTTGCGGCGTCGCATCGATCAGGCTGCGACAAGCGATTTTCGCTTCACGGAACGCGCGCGAGATCTTGCGAGCGCCTTTGCAAGGCGCAGCGGCGCCCGGGCAGGCGCGCCTCACGGCGCCTCACAACCAGAAGACTGATTCAATAAGGCCCGGTCTTGCATGCGCTGGCATTTCGCGCACACATGGCGCGATCAGATCAGCTTTTGCATACGGGGCAGGCGCACATGCAATCTTGGGCGGCCAGACTAGGACTGGGCATCGTTCTCCTCTCGCTCGCGGCTTGCGGTGGCGGCGACGACGCGCGCGGGAACACGTCGGAAGGTGTCGATCCCAAGGATCCGTTCCCTTCGACCTATACGCCCTATCCTGGCGGTCTCACCCTGATCGCAAACGCAACCGTTCTCGACGGCACCGGCAAACGTTTGGATGGCGCAAGCGTCCTGATCGAGGACGGCAAGATCAAGGCTGTCGGCCCGGACATCGCAGCCCCGGACGGCGCGTTGACGGTTGATGCGCGCGGGAAATGGGTCACGCCCGGTATCATCGACAATCACAGTCATCTCGGCGCCTATCCTTCGCCCGGCGTTGAAGCACATGGCGATGGCAACGAAATCTCCGGACCCGTCACGGCCGAAGTTTGGGTCGAACATTCCGTCTGGCCGCAAGATACTGGCTTTGGGCGCGCGTTGGCGGGCGGGATCACCTCGCTACAAATCTTGCCTGGCAGTGCCAATCTTTTTGGCGGTCGCGGCGTGACGCTTAAGAATGTTCCGAGCCGGACCGTACAGGGCATGAAGTTTCCGGGCGCTCCTTACACCCTGAAAATGGCGTGTGGTGAGAACCCGAAACGCGTCTACGGGTACGGCCGTGGTGCCAGCCCCGGAGGCGCGCCCTATTCGCGCATGGGCAATGTCGCCGGCTATCGCGACGCCTGGATCAAGGCGGCCGAGTACCAGAAGAAACTCGACCGGCATGCCAAAGACGGCGGGGACGCACCGGTTCGCGACCTCGAACTTGAAACGCTCGCCGGCGCCTTGAGCGGCGATGTGTTGGTCCACATGCACTGTTACAGGGCCGACGAAATGGCGATCGTCATGGATATGTCCAAAGAGTTTGGGTACAAGGTGGCGTCATTTCACCACGCTGTTGAAAGCTACAAAATCGCCGACAAGCTCGCTGCCTACGGCACCTGCTCGTCAATGTGGGCCGACTGGTGGGGCTTCAAGATGGAAGCGTATGACGGCATCCGCGAGAACATTCCCATGGTGCATGCGGCTGGTGCCTGTGCGATTGTCCATTCTGACAGCGAGGTCGGCATCCAGCGGCTGAACCAGGAAGCGGCAAAGGCCTGGTCAGATGGCCGGCGGGCAGGGATCGACATCCCGATTGAAGTTGCATGGCAATGGCTCTCGCTCAACCCGGCCAAATCCCTCGGCATCGACAAGCAGACGGGTTCACTCGAACCCGGCAAGATGGCCGATCTCGTCGTTTGGTCGAGCAACCCTTTCAGCGTCTATGCACAGGCCGAAAAGGTCTATGTGGACGGCGCCCTGATGTATGACCGCGACGATCCGGCCCGCCAGCCGGTCATGGACTTCGAACTCGGCCAGCCAGGCGAAGGAGACAGCAAATGATCAGGCACCTTCTTCTGCTTCTTTTGGTCCCAGCGCTCGGCTTGCTTGCAGCCTCTGCCCAGCCGGTCGTCTTGCGCGGCGAAACGGTCTGGACCGGCACCAGTCAGGGCACGCTCAGCAACGGCGTCGTTGTCATCGAGAACGGGCGCATCTCCGCTGTTGGGCCAGCAGGAACGCCGGTTCCCGCTGGCGCGACCGAAGTGCGCGCCGAATGGATCACGCCCGGTCTGATTTCAGCCTTTTCGCGCACCGGGCTGTCGGAAGTATCGGGTGAAAGCTCGGCCAACGATACGTCTGCATCGTCGTCTCCATTCTTCGTCGCGCTTGATGCAGCAGACGGCTTCAACCCCGAAGCAAGCCCCATCGATGTGACGCGGATCGAAGGTTTCACCCGGCTCGCCGTTGCGCCGGCGACCGGCAAGATGCTGTTTGGCGGACAGGGCTTGCTTGCAGACACGAGCGGCGAACCGGGAAGCGTGTTCCGAAAGCGGGCCTTCGTTTTCCTGTCCCTCGGCGAGCCGGGCGCGTCGATTGCAGGCGGCTCGCGTTCCGCTGCCTGGGCGCAGATTCGCGGCGCCTTTGATGACGTTCGCTTTTTCACCGCCCGCTACATGGCGCACAATGAAGGAAGCGTGCTGCCGCGGCTGGACGCGCAAGCGCTGATGCCGGCCGTGAAGGGCGATCAGCTGATGTTGATCGCAGCCCACCGCGCCAGCGATCTTGAGGCGATCATGGACTTCAAGGAGGAGAATCCATCGCTCAGGATTGCTATTCTCGGCGCCGATGAAGGCTGGCTTGTCGCGCCGCGTCTCGCGCGGCTGAAGATTCCGGTCATCGTGGATGCATTCTCGAATTTGCCAGCGTCTTTCTCCCAGCTGGCCTCCACGGCCGAAAACGCTGGCCGGCTGGCTGAGGCAGGTGTTGTGGTCGCGATTGCGCATATCGATAGCGATACGCACCAGGCACGTCTCTCCGCACAGGTCGCGGGAAACGCAGTGGCCAACGGTCTGCCCTTCGATGCCGCCATGCGTGCCCTGACCGTGGCGCCGGCGCAGATCTTCGGCATGGACGGGCTGGGGGTGCTCGCGCCCGGCGCTCGCGCCGATGTCGTGGCTTGGGATGGCGACCCGCTGGAGGTTACCTCGGCGCCCACCGCCGTGTTCATCGACGGTGCCCCACAATCGCTGCAGTCACGACAGACGCGGCTGCGGGACCGGTATCTCACCCTTGACGAGAGCGCCGCACCGCTTGCTTATAAGCGATAGCACCGACACGCGGCCCGGGGATTGCTTGACCGCTTGACGCAGGTGACACGCCTGTCTTTTTGAGAGAAAAGCCGCGTTATGACGATGATCCTGACCGATTGGGACCAAAAGAAAGCTGCGCGATTCAACAAGGATCTCGTGGTTGCTCACCATACGCTCCACACCCGGCCGATGTTCTCTGACGCAGGATTGATCGATCTTCTCGATCGTTACCCGCGTTCAGCTTTTGGTATTCACACGATGGGAACGGCCAGATCCGACAAGGACGGCTTTCGCAAGGGCACGCCGGGCGACCTGCCGGGCGCTGACCTGCTCGAAGCGGTCCGGCGCGGGCGGCTCTGGATCAATCTGCGAAATGCCAACGCGCACCTGCCGGAATATGCCGCGCTCTGCGACGAGATGTTCGGCGAACTGGACGCAGCCAACGGCATAAAGACCGTGAAGCGCGACATCGGCGTCCTGATCTCCAGCCCGAAGGCGCGGGTGTTCTACCACCTTGATATTCCTCTGGTGACGCTGTGGCAGATCAAGGGCGAGAAGACGATGTGGGTGTATCCGCGTGGCGGCCACTTCGCCCGCGACGAGCAGATCGAAGCCATCGTCCTGCGCGAGCAGGAAGAGGAAATCGCCTATGATCCGGCGTTTGACGCCGCTGCGACGCCCGTCACGATGACGCCCGGCGTGGTGGCAAGCTGGCCTCAGACCGCGCCGCACCGGATCGATAACAGCGACTGCCTGAATGTGTCGCTCTCCTGCGAGTTCATGACTTTAGATGCGCTGATCCACGCCAACGCGCTGTACGCAAATGGCGCGATGCGCCGATGGTGGGGGCTCAATCCGTCGATCGAACGCGACGGCGCGTCCGCGAAGGTCACCAAGGCGGCGCTGGCGCGCGCCTTCAAGCTGTTCAACTCCCGTAAATCTTTCGAAAGGCAGGTTAAGCCGACCTTCGTCGTCGACCTCAATTCGGAAAACGCCGTGCGGGACCTGACCGCCGCATAGATGCCGCATTCGGGGGCGATGACATCATCGCTGCGCTGGGTGTGACATGCTGTTCGCCATCTTCATGACCCTCATCCTCGCGACGGGCGAGGGCCCGATGCATGCGGCACTTGGCGCAACTGAAGCCCCGCCCACGCTGCGCGCCGCCTTCACGGTCGAACTGAGAAGCGAGGCAGCGCGCCAGGTCATCGAGTATGATCCCCGCCGGCCGCCTGCCAGCCGCTGGCAAGTCTTGGCCCGGGAGGGCAACGACCCGGAATTGGACGCGGTGGCAGCGAACTGGGCGGCCGATCCCTCGCCCGACGCGCGGCTGTTCGCCGACGACCTGCGGGCGAGCCTTGGGCGTTCGGTCGAGGTGGACACCGACGGCGCTGCATGGCGCCTCGCGTTCCGTCACCAACCGAACCAGAACGATACCGAGTATGATATCTGGGCGGCAAATCGCTTGCGCGCCACGGCCTGGCTCGATCCGGTCGGCGAGCGGTTTGTGAAGATCGACTATGAGCTGCCCCGCCCTGTTTCCGGGCCGTCTGGAGGCAAGCTGACGCGCTATTCGCAAAGTTATTTTCTGAAGACCGAACCGCGCTGGGGGCTGAGCTATGTCTCAGGTTTCGCGATTGATCTCGAAGCGCGCGTGGCGCTCCGCCGCATACAGCGGCGTTACTCTGCCGAGGTGACGGACGTCTATCTCTTCTTTGCCAGTATGGAAGCGGAGGAAGCCTTCCTACTAAGCCAGCAGACCACTGGATCATCCGGCGAGACGCGCTAAGCTTTGCGGCATGACGATTCATATGGTGAAACTTTGCGTCGGCGCCGACGATATAGATGATCTTGCCAATTGGCAGGCGCACCTGATGAAACGGGCTAAACACCCCGTTCACCACACCCGCATGGCGCCCAAGCGCGCTGAAGAAATGCTCGATGGCGGCTCGATTTATTGGGTCATCAAACGGGCGATCCGCGTACGTCAACGTATCATCGATATCCGTTCTGTCGCTGATGGCGAGGGCAAGACGATGTGTGAGCTGGTTTTTGATCCGGCACTCATTCGCACTTATGCCCAGCCAAAGCGTCCTTTCCAGGGATGGCGCTACCTCAAGCCGTCCGAGGCGCCCCGCGATCTGAAATCCGGTGAGGCCGCCGTCGATCTGCCGCCGGACATCGACGCCGCGCTTAGGAATGCGGGCGTCTGGTAGCCGGCAGGCACCCCGGTCACCGTGATCGACTCATGCTGCCGCGCTCGCTAAAGCGTGGCGAATGACCGAAACGCTCAGCGCCTATCTGCCGCAATTCCTGACGCTGGTGGCAGCGGGCCTTGTCGCCGGGCTCGCAGCGGGCCTGTTCGGCATCGGCGGCGGCGCGATCATCGTGCCGGTGCTCTTTTTTCTTTTGGAGGCGGCGGGATTTTCGAACACCGCGATGCACGTGGCCGTCTCGACGTCCCTTGCCACAATCATCCTGACCTCGATGCGCAGCGTTGCCGCCCATCATCAGCACAAGGCCGTCGACTGGGGCGTGATCCGCACCTGGTCGCCGTGGATCGTGATTGGGGCTGTCGCCGGAATCGGCGTGTCCGGTTTCCTGTCCAAGCAGTCCCTGCTTGGCGTGTTCGGCACGTTAGCCATCCTTCTCGCGGCGCAGCTCATTTTCGGGCGTCCGGCCTGGCGGCTCGCCCCCGAGATGCCGTCAGGCGCACCGCGCGCCGGGCTTGGCATGGGCGTCGGCGCGCTATCTGCGGTGATGGGGATTGGTGGCGGCACGTTTGGCGTGACCTTGATGACCCTTTGCGGCATGCCGATCCACAGGGCTGTGGCAACGGCGGCAGGGTGGGGCGCGGCCATCGGCATTCCGGGTGCGATCGCCGCGATCATTGTCGGCTGGGGCCGCGAGGGCCTGCCGCCCCTGTCCCTCGGCTTTGTCAACATTCCCGCTTTCGCCGTGATTTCGGTGTTTACCGTGCTGATGGCGCCCGTGGGCACCAAGCTCGCTCACAAGCTGAACGCCGATTTGCTGCGGCGCCTGTTCGGCGCGCTGCTGGGAATCGTCGCCGTCCGCATGATCTGGCAGGCGATCGGTGGTTAGCCCCGCCAGAAGCGCGGCGTCAAAACAACGAACACGGCCACGAATTCGAGGCGCCCCAGCAACATCGCAATGGCGCAGACCCATTTAGCAAAGTCGTTCAGGCTGCCGAAATTCGTCGAAGGGCCGACCACTGGGCCAAGGCCGGGTCCAACATTCGAGACGCTCGCAGCGGACGCGGAGATCGCGCTCAGCGCGTCGAGACCTGCGAAGGACAGGAGCGCGGCTGTGACAAGGAAGGTGGTCAGGTAAAGGAACACGAACACCATGACCGACTGCAGCGTGTCTTCATCAACGATGCGGCCGCCATACCAGATCGACGTCTTGCGATGCGGCTGAACCATCCGCTGCGACCAGGCGACCATGGCCTTCGCGGCGATCTCGATACGGAACATCTTGATGCCGCACGCCGCCGAACCGGCGCATCCGCCGGCAAAGCAGCAAAAGAGGAAGATCACCGAGATGGAATTGCTCCAGGTATCGTAAGGCGCCGTCGTGAAGCCCGTTCCCGACAGCACGGAAACGACATTGAAGACACCGGCGGAAATCCGGTCGAGCGCGCTCTGATCCATTGGCGCGATCACAACGGCTTCATGAAAGACCACCACAGCGACGGATGCGATGACCATGATGGCCAGCAGAAGGCGGGGTTGCGGGTCCGAGAGGAGCGGCTTGATGCGGCCCTGAAGAAACAGCATGGCGAGCAGCGTGAAAGGCAGGGCGGCGATGAACATGAAGACGATTGCGACATAGATCGCGCCGGTGCCGTTGAACTCCGCAAACGAGGCATCATAGGTGGAAAACCCGCCCGCCGACACCGTGGCCATGGCGTGCGTGATGGCATCGAACCAGCCCATGCCCGTCACGCCGTAAAGGATGGCGCACAAGAAAGACACAATGAGGTAGGCGAGGCCGATATATGCGGCGATGTCGCTCACACGGGGCAGAAACTTCCCGGACATGTCCGAGCTTTCCAGTTCAAAGAGTTGCATCCCGCCGACGCGCAACTGCGGCAAGATCGCAACAGCCGTGACAACAATGCCGATACCGCCGATCCAGTGGAGAATAGCCCGCCAGAGCAGGATTCCCTTCGCCGTCGTATCGAGGCCTGACATCGCGGTCGCGCCCGTCGTCGTCAGGCCCGAGATGCTTTCGAAAATCGAATCGGTGAGGCTCTGGTCATTGAAGATGAACGGGATTGCGCCAATCGCCGGCAGGAACACCCAGACCACGACGGTCAGCAGGAAGGCTTCGCGCTGGCCCATCCGGTTGTCGCCGCCACGAGCGAGAACCCATAACAATGCCCCGAGAAGCGCGGACAGGAACGCCGCCACGGGAAAGACATGGGCGCGTTCGCGATTGATTGCGTAGTCCAGCAGAGCGCATGGAACCATCGCCGCCGCCATCAGCATGGTCATGATACCAAGGGCCAGAATGACGGGGCGCAGCTGCATAACGCAGGCAGCTTACGCGCCAAACCCTGCAAAGGTGTCAACGCGACTCGCGCGCCGGTTGACCCGCTTGGCCGGGCAGGGCTAGAGGCTGCAAGCCCGATCAACCCGCCTCTGCAGGCGCCTTCCCATGTTCGATCACCCGTCGTTTGATGATCACGAGGGCGTCCACGCCTTCTATGATGCGGAAAGTGGATTGAGATGTGTGATCGCGCTCCATTCAACCGCCCGTGGACCGGCAGCAGGTGGCTGCCGATTGTGGAATTACCCGGACGCGAATGCCGTGATGACCGATGCACTTCGGCTGTCGCAGGGCATGAGCTTCAAGAATGCCATGGCCGATATCCCGCTCGGCGGCGGCAAAGCGGTGATCTGGGCCGATCCGAAGGCAGGTAAGCCTGCCGGCCTGATGCGCGCCTTTGGCCGGGCCGTGCATTCGCTGGCGGGTGCCTACATCACCGCCGAAGATGTCGGCATCGACGTTGCCGACATGCGCGTTGTCAGGGAAGTGACGCCTTATGTCGCCGGGCTTGATGAAGGCGCGGCCGCGAGCGGAGATCCGTCACCTGTCACCGCCATGGGCGTTTATCTCGGTATCAGGGAAGTCGCGAGGCGCCTTTTTGGCACTGACGATCTGACCGGGCGAACCATCTCGGTGCAGGGCGTCGGGTCGGTGGGCGGCTATGTGTGCGATCATCTCGCCAAGGCCGGCGCGCATCTCATCATTACAGACATCGATGCCGTCGCACTTGCCGATGTCGCCGCCAGAACCGGCGCGCGTACGGTCTCGCCAGACTCAATTTATGATGTCGAGGCTGACATCTTTACGCCAAACGCTCTCGGCGCGATCATCAATGAAAACACGATTGAGCGGCTCAAGGTGAGAGGCGTCGCCGGAGGGGCCAACAACCAGCTGGTCATCCCGGACATGGGTGAATTGCTGCGCCGGAAGAAAATACTCTACGCGCCGGATTATGTCATAAATGGCGGCGGGATCATCAACGTCGCGGCTGAGATATCGGGCACGTATTCCCGCGATTGGGTGGAGGCGAAGCTCGCGCGGCTGGTCGTGACGCTCGGCGAAGTGCTCGATGAGGCCCTGCGCACGGACAAACCCGCGAATGTGGTTGCCGACCGGATCGCGCGCCAGCGAATCGCCGAGGCACGCCCACATACGTGATGTTCCTGAGTTAGCGTCCGTCATACTGGTGGTACTCTCCGTTTAATCGGTCCGCAGGCCGAGCTTGAATGGGAGACAATGCGATGACCATCTTTGCGATGTTACAGGGCGCGCCCGATGTTGATCGTGGTACGTGCAGGTCTGCGCTCGCGCTCGCGCGCCTACTTGGAACCAGCCTGACCGGTCTGTGCGCCTTGCCCGACCCCCAGATGGCCCTCATGTTGGTCACGACGCCGGAATCGATCGGAATGTCGGGTGCCGCAACCAACACGCTGATCGAATTACAAAAGGAGCTTCTTGCGAAGGCGGAAGCCACATTCCTGGATGAAGTGACGCAAGCCCCAAGCGGCATCGAAACCCGGTTCTTGTCGCAGGTCGCAACAGCCGAAACGGCCGCCGCAAATGCGGCGACTCTCGCCGACGGACTCGTCTTTCCCCGTGCGGCGGCAAAAGCAGGTGAGCCTCTGTCCCTCGCGTTCGAGCACGTTCTCATGGACGCGCGCCTTCCCGCGATCCTTGCCAGCGAAGATGTCTACACTGCCGGGCCAATCGTCGTCGGCTGGGACGGAAGCCCAGGCGCTGCACGCGCGGTCCGTTTCCATCTCCACCTCTTGCAGGCGTCAGGAGATGTCATAATTGCGCAAAACGAGAAGGACGCCCACCGCGATGATCCGGTAAATGACATTTCGCCGGATGTGCTCACCGGCTGGCTGTCAAGGCGTGAAATCAAGTCGCGTACGGAACGTATCGAGGGTAATGTTGCGGACGCTCTTCGTGCGTTGGCGAAAGGCTCCGGCGCAACACTTATCGTTGCAGGCGCCTACGGTCATTCCAAACTGGGCCAGCGCCTGTTCGGCGGAACAAGCCGAAGCCTGCTTGCGGCCACCTCGCCAACCCTCGCACTGTCACGCTAGCTATCGAAGGACGCAAAACGCATGACACTTCGTAGAATTACCCTCCAGCTCGCCCGCAATCCCGGACTTCCGGCAGGCGATCCCGCACAGGGCTATTTCGTCATTGCGCCGATTGACGCCGAAGACCGCCTCGACGTGGAGGCCTGGCGGGCGAACCGAAAGGCCTGCCGCGTGTACCATTTCCATCCGGACACGGCCGAACGTGCCGATGGCTGGCTGACTCATCGCGGGAGCCATTGGGCTTTTCACTATGATGAGGACCAGGAAGGGGAAGATGATGATGTCTTCCGGTTCGGCGATCACGTTTTCCGGGAGGGCGAGTATGTGACCATCGCCCGGCACGGCGAGACAGCCTTGACATACAAGGTAACTGATATCTCTCCTGTCTGATTGCAGCTGCAAACGGACAGGGGCCATGTGTGGTCGATTTTTCAGGCATGGCGTCACCTGGGCCGAATATCATGACGCGCTTGGGCTGATTGTGCCCTCTGGCGTCGATCCGCCGGAAGCGACTTACAACGCCGCGCCCACAACGCTTCAGCCGATCATCCGGCCTGAGGCGCGAGGCAAAGGACTTGAAATGACCCTGGCGCGCTGGGGCCTCATTCCATCCTGGTGGAAGAAGCCGCTGGCCGAGGCGAAATTTACCTCGATCAATGCCCAGTCCGAAACCGTTGACGAGAAGCCGGTCTTCCGAGGCGCGTTCCGGCATCGGCGTTGCCTTGTGCCGATGTCTGGCTATTACGAATGGTCCGTCAGTGGCCGCGGCAAGACGCCCTTTGCCTTTAGCTTGCGCAACCGGCGGTGGTTCTGCGTTGCTGGATTGTGGGATGTCGCGCTGATTGACGGATCTGAACTCGAAAGTTTCACGATCCTGACAACGGCGCCCAACGATTTCACCGCGGGTATCCATGACCGCATGCCGGTGATTCTGGCCCCGGAAGACTACGACCTGTGGCTCGACCCCTCACGCGGAGATCCAGGCCGCTTGTTCGCCCCATTTGACTCAGAGGCGCTGCAAGCCTGGCCGGTCGCTGCAGCGGTCGGAAATGTGCGAAACAACGGTCCGGAACTGATCAACGAGGTCTGAGCCCTTTCAGGAAGGTTAACTCAGATCGTCAGTTTACAGACACCCGCATCAGCAAGCATCAGCCTTAACAGTGTATAGTGACAGGGTGGAAAAGCTGATTGTCCCCCTCATGATCGCGTTCGGTGCATATTTGTATATGACCCGGGACGATGGATTTCGCTTTGACGAAGCGACGAGGGAACGCCAGGAGGCTTTCGTCGAGAGACAGGCTACACATTGGGCGGCGGCGTCCGGATTGACCGGTTTCGGTGTCGCCGACAAGCTCGGCGTCAAGATCTCGGGGGATGGCCGGCAGGCCTCTATACTGATCAAGCTCCGGAAGGGATCGGCGCGGCGTACCAACCAGGACGGCCTTCGTCACATCGCGTGTGCTGCCTATAATGAGACCCGGTTGCCAGAGTTCCACATCCGCGTCACCGCGCGGATCTTAAACACGGATGGTTCGCCCGCGTATTCCGTTGCTGCCAACGCGAGCCGTTGCCCGAGGCATCGCCCCACAGCCTGACGGTGCGCGGCCCTAGAAATCCCAACGCAGCTGGATGCCGTAGGTGCGCGGCTCGTTCACGAACCCTGTCAGGTTGTTGAAATCGATGGCGCCTTCGAGAGCCTCTTCGTCGGTGATGTTGCGAACGAAGATCGACGCATCGTAGCCGCGATCCGAGAGGTACCCGAGCTTCAATCCGCCTTCCCAATATCCATCCTGGCCGAATTCGACGCTCTCGTAGAGGAAGAAGTTGGTCTCGCCCTTGTATGCCCAATCGGTGAAGCCATAGAGCTCGCCATTGCTGAGCGGATAGGCATATCGCGCGGTCGCATTTGCGATCCATTCCGGAGCGTTCGGGAAAGAATTGCCGGAGATGTTGTAACCGAGAAGGGCGCCGCCTGGCGCCAACACGGCTGGATCGAGCACCGTGCACCCGCCGCCACATCCCGGCGCGATGAGCAGCGCGTCCTTGATCTCGGTCTTGTTGTAGGAGAGCCCGCCCGTGACAAGCAGGTTTGATGCAGGCGCCGCTTCGAGATCGATTTCGAAGCCATATCCATCGCCCTTGTCAGCGTTGAAGAGGGCGACCGTATTGTTCAGTCCACCAACAATCGTCAGCTGTTGGCCCTCGATCTCGTAGTAAAAGAGGTTGCCGTTCAGCCGAAGGCGATTGTCCAGGAGTTCGCTCTTGGCGCCGGCTTCCCATGAAAGCACGGTCTCGGAATCGGCGGTGGAGACGTCATCGCCGAACACCAGCCGGCCCTGTGTTGACGGGCCGCGGAAGCCCTTGGCAATCCGGCCATAGAGGTTGATGTCGTCATTCAGCATGTAAGTTGCCGAGGCATCCCAGCTGATATCGTCGTCGGAGGTCGAGCCGGAAATCGGTCCGAGCGGGCCCGAGCCGAACGGACCGAGCGTACGCTCGACCACGAAGTCTTTCGTCTCGTCGGTCCAGCGCGCGGCGCCCGCAATGACCAAACGATCAGTGAGGTCATAGGACAGCGAGGCAAAGATGCCGAGGCTTTCGGTCGTGTTCGAACGCGTGGCGATGCCGTTCACCGGCTGTCCAGGCGCTAACGTGTCGAAACTCCGGGACGTGATCGCGACATCTTCGTCGAACAGGAAAACGCCGGCCTGTCCGCGCAAACGTCCGCCATTGTCGAACGCGAGGCGCATTTCATGGGTGGTCTGGTCAAGGTCATCTACCGCCCCCGAACTCTCCGATGGGAACGGAATGAAGCCGGGCCCGAAATTGCCCGGGCCGAGGAAGGCCGCACCAAAGCCGCCGTCGATATCGCCGCGGCTTTCGATCTCGGCGGATTCATAGCCGAACACATAGGTCGCCTTGACCGAGTCGGTCAGTGATCCGTCGAGCCGCAAGGTTACGCCGGCGGCATCCTGGGTCAGGAAGTTCTGGCCATCGAAGAACACGGTGTCGCGATCAAATCCAGCGCCCAGACCCCGCTGGCCAGCATCAATGATGTTGGCGCGGAACAGCCGCGCGTCGCCGTCATTTGACCGGGCGTGGAGGTTGAGGAGCGCCGAGAATTCAGTCCCTCGGGGCGTGAACAGAAGTTGCGCGCGCCCGGCAAGCTCCTCGAAGCCCTCGTAGCGGTCTTTCTCGCCCGTGAACGCATTGTCGACGTAAGGATCGCGCTCCTGGTAGAGACCCGAGACGCGGACAGCGAGCACATCGTCGACCACCGGCAGGTTGACCGCACCCTCAACGTCTCGGGTGTTATAGTTGCCATAAGACGCACGCACGTAGCCTTCGCGTTCATTCTGGGGCTTGCGCGAGTCGAACTTGATGATGCCGCCAGGCGTGTTACGACCGAACAGCGTGCCTTGGGGCCCGCGCAGCACCTCGATCCTGTCGAGGTCGAACACCGGAAAGCCCTTCAGGATCGGGCTTTCATAGGGCACGTCGTCATAGACCAGAGACACGGGCTGCGACGAATTGAGGTCGAAATCCGTATTGCCGAGGCCGCGAATGTAAAACCGTGGGAATGCCCGGCCGAACGAGCTTTCCGCGATCACGCTCGGCACGCGTGCCGACAGGAAGCGGATGTCGGCGCCGGAGGCCTTCAAGGTGTCGAGTTTCTCATCCGACAGGGTCGTGATCGACAGCGGGACGTCCTGCAGGTCTTCTTCGATCTTTTGCGCCGTCACGGTGATCGTGCCCAGCCGCGCCTCGTTGTCTGGAGGTGTGGCTTGCGCATCGGCAGTGCCGCCAATCGCGGCGATCACCAGCAGGCTTGCTCCGGCCAGGGTGTGGGTGTGGGCTTTGATCATGCGCATCTTACTCTGTGTGGGGATAGGACCGGTCTTCCTGTTGCGGATCGACGGTGTAGGCCTTTGCGTCTGTCATACACGACCAGGCAAGGAAACCGGTTTCGCGCGCCGGGCAGGCGCGACATGTGCCGTTGCTGAAAAATGTTGCGGCGCCGCAACAGAGGCAATCTGCGTCAGTTCCAGGGATTGAACCGACGCGAGGGGTTCCCGCTCGGCCCCGGTGCAGGCGAATCCGGATCGGGCTCGATTGCGTTGCGCTGATCGTCCAGCGACGGCGATGGAAACGGCAGATCAGCGTCGCGGTCGTCCACCGGCGTGTCCCGAACAACCCAGCCAGCGCCGGTATCGCTAACCGGATCGGGCAGATCGACGGTCCCGTCGATCATGCGCAAAGGTGGCTCGGGCGTTGCTGGCGGTTGGTGTTCGCCTGCAGGGCTCTGCGTCACGGCAGCAGCCGGCGGGGTTTCAGGCGCGACGGGCGGGCTGACGGCGCCAAGTCCGAACCCGTAAGGAATACTCGAAAGTGAGATCCGCTGTCCGATCACCGGCGCTGGTCGGGGTTCCGGCGCAGGCATTGCTTCGGGCGACGCGTGTTGGGGCTCTGCGTGCTCGGCTTGCGGAGTGACAGGCGGTTCGCTCGCGGG
The DNA here is from genome assembly GCA_041752715.1 of Hyphomonas sp. Lineage (GTDB taxonomy): Bacteria > Pseudomonadota > Alphaproteobacteria > Caulobacterales > Hyphomonadaceae > Hyphomonas. The sequence continues at coordinate 7,637 of JBGSVY010000210.1, read as the reverse complement.
CCCCGTATACTGCCCGATACCGCCATACGCGCCAAAGAACCCCCCGGCATAGGCCAGCCCGGGCGCCGGTGTCTCCGCGCGCGCGTCTGGTTCTGCTTCGGGGGCTACCGGAATATCCGAGCCTTCACCTTCCGCGGCCAACACGTCTTCGACAATTTCGGTGACCGGCGCGGCAGGCTCGGGCTGGCCAGCCGGAGACGTTTCGACGGGCCCGACGACCGCGGCGATCGGGGCAACCTGGGCCGGTATGGCGTTATTGACCTGCTCTGCCAGGCTCGCAACGGCATCAGTTATCGCCTGTTCGCCCTCGATGGGCGCCGTCTCATCGACGAGGTCTTCGATCGCGTCGTTCACATCGGTCGCCTGCGGGAAACGCGTCTCCGCAGCGGCCGCAGGTTGCTGGTCGACGTCGGCGGCATCGAGCGTCTGCAGCAGGGCGCGGATGGCTTTTTCGGTTCCGCGCGCATGCCTGTGCGCTTCACGATAGAGTTCGGCGACGAACTTTGCGTAAGGGCGGCCGTTTGCGTCGGTTTCGTCTGCAAACTCGTCAGGCGTGCACGTTTCGATCTGGCGGCCAAGCGCATCGGTCAAGAATATGGCGTGCGGTTCAGGCGTGAGTATAACGCGGTAACCCTCGGTGTCGTGCGTGACTGACCCGTCATCGCTCTCTGTCCACGCGACACGCTGTTTGCGCGTCATGTCGTTCAGCTTGTCGATCAGCCGTTTAGTGGAAGGATGCAGCATGGCCTCGCGCCTTGTGTCGAATCTTTGGTTATTGACGTCTACAGTTACTCGCTCGCGAGAAAAGTTTCAAATCACTGCACCAGTTAACGCCAACCCTTGCGCCGATGTTGCGATGAAACCTGTAATAGATGCGGTTAGAAAAACGTCGTCAGGGAGATTTAGCCGCGGGCAATGGCGGGCGGTACTGCATCTCCAAAAGCCTGGCTGCGCCCCCTCGCGGGTCTGCGTCGAACAGCCAGACAAAAGTCCCAGGCTGGGCGCCGGTCTTCGATGGGCAGGCGACGAGGTCGGGCCTGCCCTGAACCGGTGCACAGTTATCGATGATATCGCCTGATAGATCGTTCAGTTTCGTCTTGCCAACCATCGTGCCATCCGGCCCCCGGACTGCGGGATCGCGGGTGGAGACGAGGCCGACATAGCCAAGTGTCCAGTCCGGTGCGATGCGGAACCGCGTTGCACCATCCGGAGACCGCGCGAGGAAAACCGGCCGGCGCTCGGCACCTTCGCCTTCAAGCACCGAGACGATCTCGTGACCGGGAAAGGCTGCCGCGATGGCTGGCAATGTGAAGACGGTCTGGCGGTTGAGGCCGATCGCACCATTCGGCCCGATCTGTGTCGTTTGGCTCAGGCTGCTCTTAACCGTCTCGATCTCGCGAAGGAAATCCTTGACCGGCTCTCCTCCAGCAGCGGCCAATTCGGTCCGAAACCCCCGCACGATGCCGTCTGGCGAAACGAGAAGGTAAGTGGGCGTCCAATTGATCTTCAGGATGTCGCGCAGCTGCCCATCACTGTCGAGGACCACGGGGTAACGATGCCCGGTGGACTCAAAATAGGCTTCGATCGAACCGTAGGTTCCGAACATCTTGTCGGGCGAGATCCGCGCTGCGTTTTGCGGCACGTGAACCGATACAAAGTCGAGGTCCGGATCCTGTGCGATGGCGCGCGAGAGGGCATCGGCGAAAGGGCCATCGGCTCGGCTGTCGTGGCACCAGACCCCCCAAATCTGGATCACCGTCCACCGGCTCAGGGTTGCCGAATCGAATACGCTGCCATCCAACATCGGTGAGATGAAGACGGGTAAGGGCTTGCCAACAAGCGCGTGGGCCAGCGGGCGGCCTTTGGAATCGCGCGCTATATCCTCCGTGCGAGGACCGGACGCCTCGTCCGGCACCGTAGCAAAATGAGTCGCGGCGGGATGTTCGTCAGGCGCCGGGGGCGGTGAACCGGTCACGGGTGCCCGACAGGCGACGAGGGCGAGTGCGAGGGCAAGCTGCGCAGCATTTTTCATGGGCCTCTCTCCGTCTGATTTTCGGATCTGCTGACAGTATCACCGCCAGGACTTAACCGTGTCTTCGACCTCTCAAAATAAAAAGCCGGGCGCGCCGCGAAGCGCGCCCGGCGGCGGGTTTGATTTTCCCTGCAAGATCAGTTGTAGATTTCGAACAGGCCGGCCGCGCCCATGCCGCCGCCGATGCACATGGTTACAACGCCCCACTTGGCCTTGCGGCGCTGGCCTTCGAGCAGCAGCGAACCGGTGCAGCGCGCACCCGTCATGCCGAACGGATGCCCGATCGAGATCGAGCCACCATTCACATTGTACTTTGCCGGATCGATGCCGAGCCGGTCGCGCGAGTAGAGACACTGGCTGGCGAACGCCTCGTTCAGTTCCCAAAGGTCGATGTCATCGACCTTGAGGCCATGCCGTTCGAGCAAACGTGGCACAGCAAAGACAGGGCCGATGCCCATTTCGTCAGGATCACAGCCTGCAACATTGAAGCCCGCGAAACGGCCGAGTGGCTTCAGGCCCCGTTTTGCGGCTTCGCTTGCCTCCATCACGACGACGGCGGCGGCGCCATCCGACAATTGAGACGCGTTGCCAGCAGTGATGTATTTGCCCTGCTTGACAACCTGTCCGCCCGAAAAGACGGGCTGCAGGCCTGCAAGGCTCTCATACGTCGTACCCGGACGGTTACAATCGTCCCGATCGGCCATGATGTCCTGGAACGTCTCTTCGCCTGTGTCCTTGTTGACCAGCTTCATGCGCGCCTTCAGCGGCACGATTTCCTCAGCCATGTAGCCCTTCTGCTGGAACTCGGCGGTGCGGCGCTGGCTCTCGGCGGAATACTGGTCCTGGTATTCGCGGCTCACACCGTAGCGCTCGGCCACGATCTCGGCGGTTTCGATCATGGTCATCCAGATGGCCGGCCATGTCTTTGCAAGTTCCGGCTCATAGTACCGGTGGGTGTTGGTGTGGCCCGAGCGCGAGACGAGGCTGAGGCTCTCGACGCCGCCACCCACCGTGACAGCGGCGCCTTCGTTGATAACCGTGTGTGCGGCGTTCGCGATGGCTTGCAGGCCCGACGCACAAAACCGGTTGATGGTTGCGCCCGAGGTCGACGACGGGCAGCCTGCGGCGAGCGCGGCGTTGCGGGCGACGTTGTGTCCCGTCGCGCCTTCAGGGGTGGCGCAGCCGAGGAACACATCCTCAACGGCTTCGGCTTCGACGCCCGCACGCGCCAAGGCGCCCTTGATCGCATGTCCCGCCATCGTGATGCCGTGGGTGTCGTTGAGGGCGCCGCGGCTCGCCTTGGTCAGGGCAGTACGGGCGGTAGAGACGATGACAGCTTCGCGCATGGGGGATCCTCCGGAGGGTTGTGCGTTGTGTTTGGTGCCACACTAACGGCGAGGGGTGCCGCGCGCCAGTCTTCCCTTTGCGTCAAGGGCGTGACACTTGCGTGAACGCGCTTCTGGACGTGCGGCCGGGCCTGTTCAGGCCGGTGTCTTGGCCCGGGGCGCAGCGGCGCGAACCGCATCATCCACATAGGCTTCAAACTTCGCAAAGTTCTCGACGAACATGTCAGCGAGTCTCGCCGCCTGCGCGTCGTAGGCCGCCACGTCGGCCCAGGTTCCGCGCGGATCGAGCACTTTTGAATCGACACCGGGAACAGCGGTTGGGACGAGGAAGCCGAACGTGTCATCCTTGCGGAATTGCGCCTTGTTGAGCGAACCATCGAGGGCGGCATTGAGAAGTGCGCGGGTCGCACGGATCGGCATGCGCGACCCCTGGCCATAGGGGCCTCCTGTCCAGCCGGTCGAGACCAGCCAGCAATCGACGTTGTACTTCGCGATCAGATTACGCAGCAGGTTCCCGTACTCGGACGGATGGCGCGGCATGAACGGCCCGCCAAAGCAGGTGGAGAATGTGGCGCTCGGTTCTGTTACGCCTTTTTCGGTGCCGGCAACGCGCGCGGTGTAGCCGGACAAGAAGTGGTACATCGCTTGCGCCGGCGTCAGTTTGGCGATCGGCGGCATCACGCCATAGGCGTCGGCCGTCAGCATGATCAGGTTCTTGGGTTGGCCGCAGCGCCCCGTCAGCGACGCATTCGGAATCGCCTCGATGGGGTAGGCGCCGCGCGAGTTCTCTGCGAGCGCCGCACTGTCGAGATCAAGCATGCGGGTGACAGGATCCATCACCACATTTTCGAGCACAGTGCCCCAGCGCTTGGTGGTCGCATAGATTTCCGGCTCGGCCTCGGGCGAGAGCTTGATCATCTTTGCGTAGCAGCCACCTTCGAAATTGAACAATCCGTTTTCGGACCATCCGTGTTCGTCATCGCCGATCAGCGTGCGCGACGCATCAGCCGATAGCGTTGTTTTTCCGGTGCCGGACAGGCCGAAGAAGATCGCCGCTTCGTCAGCGGCGTTGGTGTTGACCGAGCAGTGCATCGGCATCACGCCCTTCGCGGGCAGCAGGTAATTGAGGATCGTGAAGACAGACTTCTTGGTTTCACCGGCATAGGACGTGCCGCCGATCAGGATCAACCGCTTGGTGAAGTTCACGGCGATGACCGTTTCAGACCGCGTGCCATGACGCGCCGGGTCGGCACGGAAGCTCGGACAGTTGATGATCGTGAACTGGGTGCGGAAATTGCGAAGTTCAGAATCGGTCGGCACGCGCAGAAGGTGGCGGATGAACAGCGAATGCCACCCATATTCCGTAACCACCGTCACCGGCACGCGATGGTCGAGATCGGCGCCGCCGAAAAGGTCTTGCGTGTAGACATCCTGACGGGAGAGGTGCGCCTTGAAGTCGGTCCAGAGCGCATCGAAATGGTCGGGCGTCATCGCCGCGTTGTTGTCCCACCAGACGGTGTCTTCGGTCATCGCGTCGCGAACTGTGAACTTGTCCTTGGCTGATCGGCCTGTGTGCTGCCCGGTTTCGACAACCAGCGCGCCGCCTTCTGCGACACGGGCTTCACCGTCCGCAACTGCAACCTCATACAGCCGCGCTTCGTTCCAGTTCTTCCGGACAGATTTCGGACGAATCCCCAGCTCAGCAAGGATTGCTACAGTATCACTCATGATTGCCTCTACGATTTGCCGCCCGGTAGCCGATTTCGGTCCGGCGGGCGCTCCACCCCAAGGGCCTTGTATGAGCCCATGTGCAAGTTTTGCAACAATCGTACCGGCCGAAAACATGCGATTTTTCAGTCGATCAGCGCGCCGGCGAAAATGTTACCGTTAGCATTTTGAGCCAGCGGCCCTCAGACTGCCGGCAAGGACCATTTTGATACGCGATTGCGGCCGGGGACAACGTTCGCGCGTCAGTCTTTGGTCGCCGCAAGGTACGCCTGCGCAGGCGTTGTCAGCACGGCGGGCAGGGCATCAAGAGCGAACCAGCCCCAGCCGCCATGTTTCTCCGGCTCGAGATTGGCAGGCTCGCCCGAGATTATCCGCGCCTCATAGACCGGCGCGACCCAGTGGTGCCCGCTAGCCGTATCAATCGTCTCGGCGATGCATGCGATGTGCAAGAGGTCTATTTCCACGCCGAGCTCCTCGCGGATATCTCGCCGTGCCGTATCGGCTGCGCGTTCGCCACAGTCTATCTTTCCGCCGGGCAGTCCCCAGGCGCCCGCCTCAGGCTCGCGCAGCCGCTGAATGAGCAGGAGCCGGCCAGCACCATCCTTTATCGCCGCGCCACACCCGCATTGAGGCTTGCCGGTCATTGATCGCCGAATGCCCGCAGGGCGGCTGCCGCGATCTCTCCACCCCATTCCTGGACAAAATGTCCGCCCACGGCAATTTCCATTGGCGCTGGGCAGCCGCGGATCTGCTTGCGCAACGCCTCCATGGCTGGTGGCCCGAGCACCGGGTCCTGCATGCCGATGGCCATGAAGCTCTTGCCCGTCCATTCGTTCGACCACCAGCTGGCAGCGCGTTTCGACAGGTCAACGCCCTCCATCTCAGGCGAGACCATGACGAGTTCGGGAAACCGCCTGACACCGGCTTTGTAGGTCATGTCGGGATAGGGGGCTGCATAGGCGGCGGCTTCTGCATCGGTCAGGATCGGCGTCGCGCGTTTCATCAGGCCAGCAATATCGAGATCGGGTTGCGACCGGTTGAACGCCTTCCACGCGTCGAAGCCCGGCCCCGGAGAGGTGCCCACGGCAAGTCCGGTATTCATCACGATCAGCCTGCTGAAACGCTCGGGCATGTCCATGGGGATGGTAAGCCCCAGAAGCCCGCCCCAGTCCTGCACGACGAGGGTGATGCGGGTAAGCGCCAGATGGCGAATCAGGGCTATCATCATGTTGCGGTGGAAGGTGTACGTGAACACACTGTCTTCCACAGGTTTGTCCGAGCGGCCAAAACCCAGCCAGTCCGGAGCAATGACGCGCGCACCCGACCCCGCAAAGACGGGGATCATCTTGCGGTAGAGATAGGCCCAGCTGGGTTGACCGTGCAGGCAGAGGAATGTTTCCGCCGCGTCCCGCGGCCCCTCGTCGATATAGTGCACACGCAGGCCTTCATACCCCGGCAACGTGTCGACATAGTGCGGCGCAAAGGTGTAGTCCGGCAAATTGTCGAAGCGGTCGTCGGGTGTTCGCTTTGCGAGCAGCGGCATTTGGCGTCCTTTGCATCGGGCTCGTCGGGCAGGCGCACCACATTGGCGGCCAACGGGCGCGCGCGCAATGTGTTTCGCCGTAACAAAAAAAGGGCCGTGCTGGCAAATCCGGCACGGCCCGAGGAGAGGCTCAGGAAAAGAGACTTATTTCTTTGCGGCGGCGTTGCACTCAACGAGTTCCTCGGCCGTCAGCTCAGTCTTGGCATTGCGAAGCGAGGTGATTTCGCCAACTTCCTTGGCGATCTTCTTGCAGATGCGAACGCTGGGGGCCTTGCGGTCGAGGTCGCCGCGGCAGACTGTGCCTTCGCAGGTCCAGACGACACTTTCGGCGATGACGCGCTTCTCGGAGACGGGGGCGACGGTTTCGAATGTGAAAGCGGCGGCGAAGGCGGGGGCGGCGAGGCCGGAAAAGGCCAGGGCGGCAATTGCAGAACGGAGCATGGGAGGGTGCCTTTCGTTCGGGGTTGATGACTGCAGTCGGTGGATGGGCTTTACCTGCCCGGCAACGGAATAACCGAACATTGAACAATTCGTCAAGCGTTCAGTGCGCTATATTCAGCGTTTTTGGAGAACGGTTCGTTCCACATGTCCCCGAACGGCGGCTTGATTGCCCTTGCGGCAGAAATTGCCGCTTCGCCTGACAAACGTATGGTGGTGTCAAAGCCGCGACGCATGGGAGAGAAACATGGACTTCAACATTCCGCAGGACATCGCCGACTATCTGGTCGTTCTCGACAAGTTCATCGAAGACGAGATCAAGCCGCTACAGGCTGAGGACGATAACGAGCGCTTCTTCGACCATCGCCGCGAATGGGCGCGCACCGATTTCGACAATGAAGGCCTGCCGCGCCCGGAATGGGAAGCGCTGCTGCGCGAAGCCAAGAAGCGCGCCGACAAGGCCGGCCACCTTCGCTACGCCTTGCCGAAAGAGTTCGGCGGCCAGGATGGTACGAACCTCGGCATGGCGATCATCCGTGAGCATTTTGCC
>JBGSVY010000209.1:0-9142 GCA_041752715.1 Hyphomonas sp. | reverse complement strand
AGCTCGAACAGGCGGGGATGGGTCGCAGGCGCGCCAGCCGCTTCGAAGGCAGGGGCAAGCATGCCGGCGGCGGCCCAGCTGGCGCCGCGTCCAGGCATGTTGGGGTCGTATATCGTGACGTGGGCGCCCCGCAGGATGAGTTGCCGTGCGCAGGCCAGACCAATTATTCCGGCGCCGATGATGGCGATCCGCGGGGCGTTTTGGGACATCAGCAATGACATGCGATGGTTTAGGCGCGAACGTCAGCGCGAGAAACGGTCAGGCAGCGGAAATGGTGTCGCGCTGGTCCAGCCAGAAAGAGAAAAAACTTTCCGCCAGCGTCTTGTCTTCAAAGACAACCGATTTCTGCCGCTGGCCCGACGGGCCGAACGTCGTGCGCACCATCACGCTGATCGCGTCGCTACAGGCCTGTCCCAGGGCCTGCTGGTCTTCGAGAAACGTGTCGATTGCGGTTGCAAGTTTCAGATCGTCGTCTGCTGACAAAAGATCAATGTCGAGAACAATGTCATTTTTCGTCATGTTCAACCCACCCTGCCGATATTTCGGTCGTTACTTTTTCTAGGCTCATTTACTGCCGAATTGAAGACCCTATCGCCTCCAAAGGGTCCAAATGCCTGATTTTCGTTCACCATTGTGGCGGCAATGCAAGAAAAGAGCAAAACGTCGCGTCGGCGGCTTGTTGCGATTCATTCTCATTCGTGATTGGTGTCGTGCTCACATGAAGGATCGCCAATGACCTCGCGTTTATTGCTCGCCAGCTTCGCGCTCGCCCTCGCCGCCTGCGGCCAACCCGCTGTACCTCCCGTTGCAGACGAGGTGGTTCCCGCGACGGGGGAATCGCCGGTTGCCGCTGCGCTGACAGTTTATTCCGCGCGACACTATGATTCGGACAAGGCGATGTACGCGGCCTTCGAAAGCGAGACCGGCATCAAGGTCGATGTGCGCGAATCGGGCGCGCCGGAACTGCTGGAGACGATGAAGGCGGAAGGCAATGCGAGCCCGGCAGATGTGATCATCGCCTCGGATGCCGGCACGCTCTACAAGTTCCAGTTGGCAGGCTTCACACGCCCGGTAAGGTCTGCCGCGCTCGAAGCAGCCATTCCGGCCCGGTTGCGCGACCCCGATGGCCACTGGTTCGGCCTGACAAAACGCGCGCGCATGATTGTTTATGATCCGCAAATCCTTGCGGATGACGAGGTTGATACTTACGCCGACCTCGCCGCCGAGGGTCTGAAGGGCGAGCTCTGCGTGCGCTCGGGCACCAATATCTACAATCTGTCACTGATGGGCGAAATGATCGGGCGCAATGGCAGCGAATCGGCAGCGGCATGGGCCGCCGGCGTTGCAGCGAACCTCGCCCGCCCGCCGCAAGGCGGTGATACGGCCCAGATCGAGGCGGTCGCGGCGGGCGAATGCGCGGCAGCACTGGTCAACCATTATTATTACGTCAGGCTTGCAACCGGCACGCCGGAGCAGCGCATGGCGGTCGGACGGCTGAAAGTGTCGTTTCCCGACCAGAATGGCGCCGGCACGCATGTGAACGTGACCGCAGCAGCGGTTGCTTCCACAGCGCCCAATCCTGACAATGCGGTGAAATTCATCGAATGGCTGGCAACGACACCCGGACAGGAGATGCTGACGGCCGAAACTAAGGAGTTTCCGGTTGTGGCGGGCGCGGCACGTCCGGAGGGGCTCGACCTGCTGCCGGGCTTCAAGGAGAGCGATTTCTCACTCACCGGCCTCGGGCCGCTGCAGGGCGAGGCGCAAGCGATCTTTGATCGCGCGGGCTGGAACTGACGGTCGCCAGCCTGACCGGCGCCTGGCGCACGCGTCGCTGGCAGGGTGGATTGACCGGCCTGCCAGCCCTGATCGCCGGGTTGCTCGTCGGACTGCCCGTGCTCGCGGTAGTCTTGGCCGGCCTTCTCGGCGGCGGCGGGGAGGCCTGGACGCATATCCGGTCGGTCCTGCTGGCGCGCTATACCGGAAACACGCTGGCGGTGATCGGCCTGACGTCTGCGCTGGTGCTGGCGATGGCCGTGCCTGCCGCCTGGCTGGTGACGATGTTCCGGTTTCCAGGACGCGCGCTGTTTGAGTGGCTGCTGATTCTGCCACTGTCGGTGCCGGGCTATGTGCTTGCCTATGCCTGGTCCGATCTTGCCGGGGTTGCCGGGCCGATCCAGTCAACCCTGAGAAGCGTCACCGGATGGTCGGCGCGCGATTACTGGTTTCCCGAAATCGCGAGTCTTCCGGGCCTCGCGCTGGTGCTTGCCTGCGCGCTTTACCCCTATGTTTTCCTTACAGCGCGCGCCGCTTTCGTGACCCAATCGGTTTGCACGCTGGACGCCGCCCGCAGCCTCGGCGCCAGCCGCGCGCGGGCCTTCTGGACAATTGCCCTGCCGGCGGCGCGGCCCGCGATCATGGCGGGGCTCGCCCTCGCGCTGATGGAAGCAGCGGCCGATTATGGCGCCGCAGAATTGCTCGGCGTACAGACGTTGACGGCGGGCATCGTGCGGGCGTGGAAGAGTTTCGGAGAGCCGGCGGTGGCCGCGCGCCTTGCCATCATGCTCGTCCTTGTTGTCAGTGGACTGATCATGGCGGAACGATGGGCCCGCGGGCGCGCGGGCAGCCAGCAGAGTTCGACCCGTTGGCGCAAGGTGAGCCGTATCGACCTTACGGGGCTGAAAGGCCTCGGCGCCTCCGCGTTTTGCCTTGGCCTGTTTGTCATTGCGTTCGCTTTGCCGGTCGGACGGCTGGTCTGGCGTAGCTTGCAGGTCCAGCCCAATATCGCACCCATTGGCGGCGCGGTGCTGAACTCGATCATGCTGGCAGGGGCCGGCGCCTGTTTTGGCTTCTTGCTCGCGCTTTTGATTGCGCTGTCGGTCGGCACGGCCTCGCCGGCGAGCCGGTTTGCCCGGTTCGTTGCCACGGCAGGTTATGCGATGCCGGGCGCGGTGCTCGCGCTCGGCGCCCTGGCGCTCGCCAGCTTTCTGAACCTGCCCCTGACCGGACTGGTGGCGCTTGGATTGCTGGCCTGGGTGTATGCGAGCCGGTTCACCGCAGCGGGCGCGGAGCCCATGATCGCGGCGCTCGGACGGGCGCCTGTATCGCTCGGACAGGCGGCAACCAGCCTTGGCGCCTCACCGCTGCGGCGGGCAAGGGAGATTGATCTTCCCCTCGCATTGTCAGGTGCGGCGACCGGCGCGCTGATCCTGTTTGTCGAGGCGTTGAAGGAATTGCCCGCCACTTTGATGTTACGGCCGATGAACTGGGACACGCTTGCCGTTCGCACTTATGCCTATGCGAGTGATGAACGCTTTGCAGCCGCAGCCCAGCCAGCCTTGCTGATAACATTGGCGGGCCTTGCGCCGGTGATCCTGCTCTCCTGGCGCCTTGCCCGCAGTCGCCCGGGGGACGCCCCGTGAACGACGCGCTCACGGCGATTGGCGTCTCGCGCCGCTATGGGCCCTCGATGGTGGTCGAGGACGTGTCGCTGAGCCTGCCTGCAGGCACGATCACGGCGTTGCTGGGCGAGTCGGGGGCTGGCAAATCGACCTTATTGCGACTGTTCGCGGGCCTGGAGCCGGTCGACACAGGCGAGATCAGGCTGGGCGCGCGGCGGCTGTCTGCGCCTGGCGAGACGGTTGCGCCCGAGAAACGGCGGATCGGGCTGATCTTTCAGGACTTTGCCCTGTTTCCCCATCTTGATGTGCGGCGCAATATTGCCTTCGGGCTCAAACCGCTTGCGAAGGCTGAAATCGATGCCCGCATTTCACATTGGCTGAAGCGGCTGGGCCTTGAGGCGCGGGCCGGGGCCTATCCGCATGAACTGTCGGGCGGTGAACAGCAGCGTGTGGCGATTGCCCGGGCGCTGGCACCCCAGCCCGCCGCGATTCTGATGGACGAGCCGTTTTCGGGCCTCGACCCGTCCTTGCGCGGGAGCGTCAGGGCACAGGCCCTCGGCGCGGTGCGCGAGGCGGGGATACCGGCCTTGATGGTGACGCACGATCCCGCCGAAGCGCTTGAAGTTGCTGATCGGATTGCGATCCTCAAGGACGGACGGCTGTTGCAGAGCGGCGCCCCGGACGAGATCTATCTCCAGCCGGCAAGCCCTTCGGTGGCCGCAGCGCTCGGCCCGGTCAACCGTTTCCGGGCGCGCGACCTGCCAGCCGGCCTGTTACCCGAGACAACCGCGCCAGACGCTGAAGTGCTGGTGCGGCCGGAGGGTGTGGTGCTTGATGGGCAGGCATCTGTACGGGGCCGGGTGACGTCACGAACCCTCACCGGGCCGCTCGTTCAATGTGTGATCGCGTGCGATCGCCTGCACCTGACCGCGCTCGTCCCGAGAGCCGAAGCGCCCGCTGCGGGTACGCAAACGGGCATCCGGTTTTCGCCGGACCTGACGTTCATCTTCGCGTCAGGCGCAACCTGACAATTGCGTTATTGCTGCGACCCCTGCTCGCCTTCCAGCGTTCAGGGGCTTAGGGTAATGTTATGGTGGAACACACAGGAGGTGCCGCGATGGCCCGACCGATCCTCAGGCTTGCCGGCGCGCTCGCCCTTGCCGCATTCACCGCCGCCAGCGCGGCGGCACAAGGCCTGATCCGGGACGCCGAGATCGAAGACACCCTCCGGGAATGGACCGACCCGATCGTCGAGGTCGCAGGCCTTGTTCCGCGCGATGTTCAGCTGTTCATCATCAACGATCCAAGCCTCAACGCCTTCGTGGCGAATGGCCAACGCATCCACCTGCACACCGGCCTTCTGATCGCGGCGGAAAACGCAGCGCAAATCAAGGGCGTGATCGGGCATGAAACCTGCCATATCGCCTGCGGGCATACGGTGGCCCGGATCCGGGCCTCGGAGATCGCAATGCGCCCGGCGCTCGTCTCGATCGGCCTGGGCATCCTTGCGATCGCAGCGGGTGAAGCGGGCGCTGGAGCGGCCTTGATCGGCAGCTCGCAGCAGTTTGCAGCGCTGAATTTCTTTGTGCACACGCGCGCAGAGGAAGCGAGCGCCGATGCGCACGCGGTCAAATACCTGGCTGCGCTTGGCCAGTCACCTGCCGGCATCGTGGAATTCTTCGAGAACTTCCGGGCACAGGAAACCTTTTCAGAAGCGCGGCGCTATCCCTATTTCCGGGCGCATCCCCTCGCTTCGGACCGGATCCGCACGACGCGCCAACTGGCGGAGGCGACCGGCCTGATGGACAAACCGCCAACCCCGCGCGAGCAATACCAATTCGACATGATGCGGGCCAAGCTGATCGGATTTCTTGAGCGTCCGACAACAGTTCGCCGGAATTATCCGGATACGGACACAAGCGAGGCAGCACTTTATGCGCGCGCCATTGCGGCCCTGAGGGCATCTGACATTCAGGTCGCATTGAGCAATGTCGAAGCCCTGATCGCTTCGCAGCCTGACAATCCCTATTTCCACGAACTGCACGGCCAGATCCTGTTTGAAAGCGGCCGCACGGCCGAGTCTGTGGCGCCGCATGCCCGTGCGCTGGACTTGCTGCCGGACCAGCCCCTGTTGCTGATAAACTATGCACGGTCGCTGAACGCGCGCGACGCGGCGGGAGATATCGCCCATGCGGAGACAGCGCTGCGAGATGCCTTGATTGCCGAACCCGACAATGCCTTCGCCTGGGCCCAGCTGGCGATCACGCTGGACAAGCAGGCACGGCGAGCCGAGGCGCAGCTGGCGACTGCGGAAGCGGCCTATTGGGTGGGCGACATCGTGCGCGCCAACGCCTTTGCCCGCCGGGCGGTTGAACAGCTGCCGCGCGGCACACCGACCTATCGGCGGGCCGACGATATCCTGCTGATCACCGATCCCAGCAATCCCGACAACCGTGTCTTCTATGACCGGTATGGCCGGGGCCCGCGGGTCGGACTTGTCGCCACGGACCGCGCCATGCCATTCGGCGACTTTTCGCGGCAGCCGCGCTAATCACGCCTGCGCGAGGACGGGTGGACGATTGCCCCCGTCTGCCTGTATCCAGACAGCGTTCCAGTTGAAGGGCCTGCCAATGACGCAAATCCGACCGACACTTCGGGCCCCGGCCCTCCTGGCTGTGCTCAGTGCACTTGTGCTGCTGCCTGCGTGTGCGCAAGGCGGCGCGAAGAGCGAAAAGTCAGAGATCGAGTCGATTGTGAAGGAATATATTCTCGCCAATCCCGAGATTATCGAAGATGCCCTGATCGCGCTGACGGAGAAAGAGGCGGCGGCAAAGCGCGAAGCCGGCCGGCAAGCGATCGCGCAACATCGCGACAGGCTTTACAACAACGCGAGCGATTTTTCGATCGGCCCGGCAGATGCGAAAGTGACGGTTGTCGAATTTTTCGATTACCGTTGCGGGTTCTGCAAGCGATCCGTCGATTTCGTGCGAAAACTGCCCGAGGAATATGACGGCAAGGTGCGTGTCGTTTTCAAGGAGTTGCCGATTTTTGGCGGCATCAGCGAGACTGCTGCACTTGCCGCTCTGGCGGCCGGACGGCAGGGCAAGTACATGGAATTGCATGTTGCGCTGATGGATATCGAAAACAACAATGACCTGACCGAGGAGGCCATTGACAGGCTGGCCGCGAAAGTCGGCGTCGACGTGCGAAAGATGCGCGCCGACATGGCCTCAGACTCCGTCAAACAGCAGCTGGCCGAAATGCAGGATCTTGGGATGGCGCTAGCTGTCGGGGGCACGCCGGGATTCTTCATTGGCGACGCCCATATCGAAGGCGCGAATACACCCGAGATCGAGAAAGCGATCGCGGCCGCCCTGAAGGGTTAGCCCTGCCCCTAGTCCTCGCTGGCGGGATTGGCCCGCAACGATTTGACCTCGCCGCGTTTTTTCTTCGACGCAATGCGCCGGCGCACGCTTCCCTGGGTCGGCCGGGTTGCGATCCGGCGCTTTGGTTTATGAGCCGCCTTTGCAATCATCTCGGCGAGACGCTTGCGGGCCGCCTCCCGGTTGAGCGACTGGCTGCGATGCTCGCTCGCTTCGATTATGACGCGGCCATCGCTGGTCAGGCGGCTTGCGAAGAGCTTGGCGAAGCGCGATTTGACATCGGCCGGGAGCGACGAGGCCGTCACGGTCCATGTCAGCTGGACGGCGCTCGAGACCTTGTTGACATTCTGGCCGCCGGGCCCGGACGCACGAACAAAGGCCTCACTGAGTTCCCAGGCTGGTAGGATCAGGGCGTCGGTCACGCGCAGGTCGCCAAACTCCGCCATAGTTCGAATCCTAAACGCCCTGTTCAGAACAAGTTCAGATGCACGGCCTGAAAGTGTTCGCAAGGGTTCGCAAACATCGAACCAGTATCCGCGGAGGCTTAACTGGCCCATCCGCACCAGGAAGAAGGCGGAGTTCGCTAATGACCGTATTCAAGACAATGGCACGACTGGCCGCGATCGCGGCAGCAACAGGACTGATTATGGCGCCGATTGCAAGCGCCGACCGTGACGATCGCCGTGAACATCGACGGGATTACCACGATGATCGCAGGGATTATCGCGATGATCGCAGAGACTATCGCGATGATCGCCGGGACTATCGCGGCGATTATGGCCATCAGAAGCACTATTACCACCGGCCACATCGCCCGGTCGTCGTCTACAGACCGCCGCCACCGCGCTATTACGCCCCCCGCAAGCATGTGAGCATCCATTACGGGCCATATTACTCGCACGGGTACCGTCCGCGCTATGATGTCGGCGGCTATTATGGCTACGCTCCGCGCCGGACGGTCTATATCAGCGATTATGACCGCTATGGCCTTTACGCCCCGCCCCGCGGCTATCACTGGGTGCGCGACGACGATAGCGGCGACGCCATCCTCGCCTCGGTGGCCACAGGCGCCATCATCGGCCTCTTTGTCGGTGCGCTGGCCGCCGACTGACCCAGCCTGCCTCTTCACCCCTGTTGAGGTTCCTGCGCCCGGACGTTCGCCGTCCGGGTGCCTTTTTGAGGCTCAGGCGCGCAGGAAGCGGCGAAGGCCACTGAGCCCGAGCGTTGCCACCAACAGGGCGATGAGACCGGAAACAGGCGCGGCGATGAACACTGCAAACACCGCGTAAAAGCTCAGGGCTGCCAAATATGCGGGAAGCGCAAAACTGATCACAATGATGACGGCGAGACCCGCAATGGCAACGAGACTGCGCCAGACAGGCGTCGGGCCAAAGCCAGCCAGCCGGACGAAGGTGTAAAGCCAGACCACACAGAGGCCGATTGAAAGCCAGGCCCCCGTCAGGACGCCGAGATCGGGCTTCGGGTGCGCAAGCTCCCCTGCGAGTGCTGCGATGACCGGCCCGAGGGATACCGCCATTGCGATGCCGGCCCACACCGCTGCCCCGGCAACGAGGCGCGGCGCAGCATCGCTGCCCCCGGCAATACGCACGGCATGCATCCAAAGCGATGCGCCTGTCCCTGCAATCAGGCCCGCCACTGTCAGCAGGATGACGGCAAACAAGGCCTCTTCCGCTTCCAGCCGGACCGGTTCGATCACAGTCTGCGAGAAACCGAGCAGGGCGAAGAAGAGGCCAATGCCGGTCATCGATGCGCCGGTTACGCCTGCGACGAGACTGCGAATGCCAGCGAGGACGCCGCGCAGCTTGCGATAGATGATCATCGCGACGACCGGCAAGACGGCAAGCAGCAACCAAAGAACGACGGGCAGGCGCATGAGCGCGGTCGTGAACCGTTGCCGCGCGGCGCGATCTTCCGAGCCAATCGCCTCGAAGGGAAGACCGAGGAGAACAAGGAACAGCAAACCCGCCGCCAGGACACAGACGGCAACGAAGGCGGCGTCGCTCCAGGAGGGTTCGCGCTTCTCCGGCACAACGTGAGGCAGATCAGTCATCATCCGGGGGAGCATAGCCCAAAAGGGGTTGCAAACGGGTGAAGCCTCCGCTCGCGCGGCGCCATTTATTGGGCATTGCCCCCGGCGCCACAGCTTTCACACCCTTGTTAACTTCCAATTGGCGCAAATCATGCTTAACTCTCAATTGTCTGGAATGGTTCCGGACCAAGTCCGTGCATGCAGCACGCCGTAAAGGAGGTGATCCAATGTCGAGTGAGAAACCAGGTGAGGCCGTTGGGTCTGTGTCCTATGGTGTCTGGCTGGAGCAGCCTCCTGTCAGAACCTAG
>JBGSVY010000208.1:0-3570 GCA_041752715.1 Hyphomonas sp. | reverse complement strand
GGCAGGGCGCCGCTGCCGCGCTCGCCCGCCTTGCCGCCCTCGAGGCGTCCCTCGGCATAGCCGCCATGCGAGACCTGGAGGCCCTGCTGGTTCAACAGCTTCAGCTCGCGGCCTTCGCGCGGTTAGTCGATCTGCCCACGGACGACGCCGGACTGCGCGCGCAAGATCGGCTTGCGGCCCTGGCCGACGCTTACGACAAGGTGATCCGTGCCAATGGGTAGGAAAGCCGGCATGGACCGGCAGGAGATCGCCGACGATAGCCGCAAACAATCGCATCCCCGCACTCAAATTTTGGGGAAGGCCGCGTTCAAAAATACAGGCCTATTCAAGGGCCCATCTTTCGAGGTGTTGCTTGCTTCATCAGGTAGAGCCGCACGATTGATTGAAGCGCTCTGCTAAGCCGCGTCAAGATTCGACGCCGGGCTACCGAGGACCGCACGGGCTGCGAAAAAGCTGGCGGCGAGCACGCCAACTGCCACAGCAATTGCAATGGGCCCCAGAAACACGACCGTGAGCTCTGACCAGTCGCGCGTCTGAACCATCGCACCTGCCAGCACAAGGCTGGCGGGAATGGCGAACACCAGCAGACCGATTGCGGCAATGCCTCGCCAGAAGGCAACAGGTTCTTGCCGCCTGAGCCTCATAAAAACGGCAATCCATCCGTATGCGATAAGCGCGCACATTGTGGCGGCAAAGATCGTTCCCAAATCCGGGTGCCGCGCGAACACTTCCGTCATGCCGGTATAGACGCAAGCCAGACAGCCCACTGCCAGACCCGCGCCAGCCAGCAAAAATGAATCTTGGAACGCGTCACGATTCTCGGAAAAACGCCAAGGACCATCCCGGAACGCGGAGCGCCACAGGCCGAGACCGAGGCCAGCGAACAATCCTCCCAAGGGGAGGTTGATGGTTGAAAGGACAGTATTGGCATCGTCGTAGAACGTGCTGGACATGGCCGTCTGGCCGAAGGCGATCCAGATGTAGAATAGGCCTGCAGCCATCAGCAGTCCCCCCGCGAGGCCGGCAATGGCCGGCCCCAGCGACGCGGGACGCGAAAAGACGATCTGGGCCAGAAGGGGCGCCACAGCCGCGCTTAACCAGCAAACAGAATAAACCCACTCTATTCCTGCGACCAAGCGCCCAGAGCGCCCTGCATATGCAGGCCCCTTCAACAGCACGTCCAATGCTCCCAGCAACAGAAAGGCCGCGATCAGGAACACGATCGCAGACCCCGCGTCGCCTAGTGATGGCGCACGGCGCCGCGCCAGGACTTCCGCGAGGCTGGAGGGATGTGCGAGTGAAAGTCCTGCCGCAACAAGAACGGTCGCGAAGATTGCAGCTGGACCCACGTCCGCCTCAGTTGCGGCGAAGAAGAACAGCAAGCCAGCGGCAAAGAGAGTGGCAACGGTGCGCTTCATTGCAGGTTCCTCCTGCACCAACTTTACCAAATCACGGTTAGCATCCCGTGGCAGGTTTCTGGGCAAATTTGCAGAAATGCTCAAACACCTACGTCGGATTCATCTGCGCGCATCCCGCCGGATTGGGCCAAACCCGGCGAAGCGTGGCGCCCATCCCCTAAGCCGCCCGCGCGGCCTCCATGATGCGCGCCAGCATTGCCGCGAGGCCGTTCGAGCGTTGGGCGGTCAGCGCGCCTGTCACGCCGATCTCGTCGAGCAGGGCCTTGGCGTCAAACCGGGTGATCTCGTCCGGCGCGGCGCCGGAATAGAGCCGCACCAACAGCGCGATCAGGCCCGACACGATCACCGCGTCAGACTCTGCTCGCACGATGAGGTGTCCGTCGTCGCGGTGGGTGACCATCCAGACCTGCGAGGCGCACCCGCGCACGCGGGTTTCTTCGCTCCGCTCTTCCGGCGCCAGCGGCGGGTTAGCCTTGCCGAGGTCGATGATGTGCGCATAGCGCGCTTCCCAATCCTCCAGCCAGGAGAATTCTTCGCGGATTTCGGCGGCTTTGGCGGCAAGGCTCATGGCGCCTATGTGTGACCGCGTGGCCGAAAAGGAAACCCCGGCCTTGTCAGGGGCCGGGGTGTTGTTTTGACGCGAGGACCCTACAGAAACCGTCCAGACTACTTGTAGACGTCTCCAAGGCAGTCGCCGATCTCGGTGAGGGCGTGCTGGCTGATGCAATGCGGCAGCTCGAATTCCTGTCCGACACCGGCCACACAGCCTTGCAGCTGGAGGTTTTGCATTTTCATGCAGCTTTGAACGCTGGGGTCCAGCATCGCGGCACTGAGCTTGGTCTGGTCGATGGTGGCGGTGCCCATGATCCGCAGGGCAGCGAGCGAGGCGATCTGGTCGGCGACGCCTTCACGGCCAAACTTCGGCTTGCGGCGCGACAGGGCGCTGATCTGCGGCAGGCGGACGGCGGAGGCGACCGTCGTGACGCCCTCTGCGACACCGGCAGCCGGCTGAAGACCGGTCAACGGCTCGGATGCGCCCGTCAGTGCGGCAACGAGGCCTGAGTCTGCGAACCTGCTCTGGCTCTGCAGGACCTTGACGCTCGCCGCGCGCGAGTCGCCATTGCGGATGCGCGATTTGGCCCAGCCATAGCCTTGCAGGGAATACCCCTGCTCTTTGACGATGGCGCCCGCCGAGTAGAGCCGGGTGACGTCCTTGTCGGTGGCGTCGATCGCCGCGCCGACGGCATTGTCGCCGCCATCCAGCGAGCGGGCATACTTGCCGCCTTTGCTGAAGCCGTTGACCATCGCATCGCGGCCATAAAAGGCCTCGATCTCGCGCACTGTTGAACGGAATTCCGGGTCTTGTGCAGCGATCAATGCCGAATAGGCGATCCAGCCCTTGGTCAGCTGGTCGGCATTGTAGCCGCCGAGTGATTGGAGCGCTGCATCAATATCACTGGTCGACTTGAACGGCTTGGCCGCGACCTCGTCGGCATCGGTCTGGTAAGTCATGTAGACGGCGGCGCTGTCGGCCACCTTGTCTGCGCCCTGCGCGGCGCCGGTCGAGGCAAGCGCGACGCTTGCGGCAATCAGGCTCATCCAGCGGACAGATTTCATAACCCGGTCTCCTCACGCGGCACCCGTATGGGATGCCTCAACTTTCCCGTCATGGGAACCACGCCTTGCCTGCGAATTGCATTACAAATACAGCAGACGGGCGACTGTCCCATCAAAATGCCTAACAAAAATCTATGGGGTATTAACAATGCGCCCCAGCACTGCGCTGAAACGATTACACTTCCTTCACCTTAGCTGGTTGGCCTTGGTGGCGGCGGCCTGTATCTGGGGCATGCAGGCGGGTCTCGGATGGCAGAGTGCCGCATTTGCCTGGCTCGGCGCAGCCTGTCCGGCGCTGGCGGGCCTCCTCGTTCTGCGCAGCGATACAGCCCCTCGAGAGCCCGCGCAGGCACTGATCGTTATTTCCTGGACCTTGCTGGCCGTGCTTGGCCTCCTCCTGACGGGCGGTGGCGGCTCGCCGCTGACGATCCTGTTGCTGGCCGCGCCGTTGACGGCGCTTTTGCTGGGGGCGCCGCGTATGGCAGCCGAGGCGGCGATCTTTGCTGGCCTCGCGCTGTTCGCGATCCTTGAGATC
>JBGSVY010000207.1:0-8409 GCA_041752715.1 Hyphomonas sp. | reverse complement strand
GCCTGTCGCTCCAGGTGCTGGCCGCAGCCTTCGGTCTCAGCGCACTCATTGCGTCGGCGCCGGCAGCCTATCAAGTCCTCCGCTGGTCGGGCGTCGTCTTCATGCTCTACCTCGCGGCCGAGGCGTTCCTCGACAAGGGCTCTGCCTCCGCGAGCCGCAAGCCGCAGGCCAGCGGCTTCCTGCGCGGCACGATCGTCAACATCCTCAATCCCAAGGCCTTTGTCTTCTATCTGGCGGTGGTAGGCCAGTTTGCGGATCCGGCTTCCGGTCCGCTCCGGGCGCAGATCGTGATCCTTGGCGGAGTGCATGTGGCCCTTGCCACTTTGATTCATGGCCTGATCGTGGTGGCCGCCGATGGCGCGGCCGCCCGGCTGGAGCGCTGGCGCACCTCATTTGCCGCCCGCCTCGGATTTTCACTCTTGCTCGCGGGCATTGCGGTCTGGATTGCGGTTTCCACCGCCCGGCCGGGCTAAAGTATCGCTCGATCAGATGGAATCAATCTGATCGCATCTTGCTTTAGCCTGGCGCGCGTCTTGCAAGTGCCCGCGTCAGACTGGGCTTCCATCAAGCCTTCGATTCCTGCCCGGCACGCCCCAACGGCGGCCGGGCTTTTTTCAGGCCGGCCGGGCGGTTCGCGCGAGGCGCCGTGCCTTGGCCTCGCCCATCACGCTGTCGGCGGTGAAGATGGCGAGTGCCGTCCAGATGAAAGCGAAGGCGATGGCGTGGGTTGCGCCGAAGGCTTCCTTGAACACCAGCACGGCGATCAGGAATTGCAGGGTTGGCCCGATATACTGCATCATGCCGAGGGTTGAGAGTTTGAGGCGTTTTGCGGCCAGCGCATAGAGGATCAGCGGGATCGCCGTGATCGGCCCCGCCGCCATCAACAGCGGGATATCCGCGCCGCCCGTGCCCAGAAGCCGTCCGCCGGGCTGGCTGGCAAACCAGGTGAGCCAGCCGATTGCCAGCGGGGCAAGCAGCGCCACCTCGACGAGGAACCCCGCCCGGCTGTCGATGGCCACCTGTTTGCGGATCACAGAATAGCTCGCGAATGTGAGGCACAGCACGAGTGCCACCCAAGGCAGGCGCCCGAAGGCCATTGCCATGACGCCAACCCCGATTGCGGCGACGCCCACCGCCACCCATTGCGCCGGGCGCAGGCGTTCTGAAAAGATCAACATGCCGAGCAAGACGTTGACCAGCGGGTTGATGTAATAGCCGAGCGAGGCTTCCATCGTGCGCCCATCATTGACGGCCCAGATATAGATCGCCCAATTGGCGCCGATCAGCACGCCGGAGAGGGCGAGCCATTTGAGGTTGCTGCCCGTGAAGGCCGCCTTCACGTCGCGCCACTTGGCAGCGAGTGCAATAAGCAGGATGGCGGTCGGTACCGACCAGACAACCCGGTGGGCGAGCAGTTCCAGCGCGCCGATATGCTGCATCGCCCGGATGTACAGCGGCAGGCTGCCCCAGATGAAATAAGCCCCAAGGGCAGCGGGAAATCCAAGGCGCAGGGCAGGGCTCATGGCGCCGGTCTATAGGCCCGGGCTTGTGTCTGCGCCACCCGGAACTTGTGGGGGCGCGGCGCCTGCCCTCATCCTGAGCCCGTCGAAGGACGAGGGCGGGCGCCCGGACAATCCTCTCGTCTCGCCTCGCCCTTCGACAGGCTCAGGGTGAGGCGAACGGGGCCTGCTACCCGCGCCGCCTCAGGCCTTTACGGCTTTCTTCTCCGGCTTGATCACGCCGCGGTTCAGCAATTCCTCGGCGATCTGGACGGCGTTGAGGGCGGCGCCCTTGCGCAGGTTGTCGGAGACGCACCAGAAGACGAGACCGTTCTCGACGCTGACATCCTTGCGGACGCGGCTGATGAAGGTTGCCCAGTCGCCGACGCAATCCTTCGGCGTCACGTAGACATCGTTCTCCGGATCATCGAGCAGCATGATGCCGGGGCTCTCGCGTAGCAGGGCCTGCGCCGCCTTGGCGGTCATCGGGCTGTTCAACTCGACATGCACGGCTTCCGAATGCCCGACGAAGACCGGGACGCGGACGCATGTTACCGAAAGACGGATCGAGGGGTCGATCATCTTCTTGGTCTCGTTCCACATCTTGGCTTCCTCATCGGTATAGCCATCCGGCAGGAAGGCGCCGATCTTCGGGATCACGTTGAAGGCGATCTCCTTCTCGAACACCGACGGGGCCTTTTCGTCATTGACGAACACGCCGCGCGTCTGGTTCCAGAGTTCGTCCATTGCCTCCTTGCCGGCGCCGGAGACCGACTGGTAAGTCGAGACGACCACCCGCTTGATCCCGGCCGCATCGTGCAGGGGCTTCAGCGCCACCACAAGCTGCGCCGTCGAGCAGTTGGGATTGGCGATGATGCCCTTCTTCTTGTAATCCATAACGGCTTCGGGGTTCACTTCCGGAACGACCAGCGGCACGTCCGGGTCCATCCGCCATGCGGAGGAATTATCGATCACGATGGCGCCGGCTTTCGCGATCTTCGGGCACCATTCCTTCGACACCTTGCCGCCAGCCGACATCAGCACGAGATCGACCTTCGAGAAATCGAACTGTTCGAGGTCCTGGCATTTCAGCGTGCGGTCGCCATAGGAGACCTCCTGTCCGATCGAGCGGCGCGAGGCGATCGCATAAACCTCGTCTGCCGGAAACAGCCGCTCTTCGAGGATGTTGAACAGTTCGCGCCCGACATTGCCCGTGGCGCCAACAACTGCGATCCGTGTGCCCATGATACCGCTCCGCTCTGGGATAGAGGGCGGCTTATGGCCCAACTGAACCCAGACGGAAAGAGACTTGTCGAAACCAGGCGCCGCGCTACTCCGCAAGGGAGAGATCGATGCGTCCTTCGCCGCAGCCGAGATAGCATTGGCCGGGGACGCCCGGAATCGGCGCTGTGCCGGGGCGGTTTTCGCAGGGCACCGAGCATTGCCGCACATCCATAGGGCGGGTCGCGCGCTTCAGACGCTGGACTGTGTCGGCCATCGGCTCATCTGGATGGTTCGACCGCAGGAGCGCGAGGGCGCCAGCTGCGATCACCGCTGCGACCGACGTGCCCTGATTATAAGCGTAGTCGCACATCATTTCGCCGCCCGGATCGTCACCGCAATCACCTGCCGACAGCTTCGCGCCGAGGATGCCGTCTGGGCGGTTATCGCCGTCAAGGTCCTTCGTCAGGTCGCCTCCGGGCGCGAGCAGGTCCACGTCGGAGTTGGAGTAGAAAGCGATCCGGCCGTCCAATGTCGATGCTCCGACCCGCAACACGCCAGGGCAGTTGGCCGGCGCCGACTGACCCGATGGCAGGCGCGTGTTGCCAGCACTTGCGACCACGACCATGCCGGTCGCCGTGGCCTGTGAGATAGCCTCTTCAAGTCGCGCCGGGCACACACCCAGCAAGGCGATTGGCAAGACCAGTATGTCCGGTTTCACGGGCGCTCCTTCGGTCATGCTGCCATCCGCGAGTTGGATCGGCGTTGATCCCGCCAGCCATTTGATACTATCGGTGATATCACTGAGGCGGCCGCCACACCGACCCATCACCCGAACCACAATCAGCTTGACGTCCGGGGCGATCCCGACCAGGCCGGCCTCACCCTGCGCGATGAGGAGCGAGGCATTGATCGTTCCATGCTGGCTGTCGGCATCCCGGTCCGTTGCATCACTGCAAGCGTCGCCGGGGTCCCAAGGCTCGCGATCGCGCCCATCTCCGTCCGCTGCCATGCGCGGATCGGTCACCAAGTCCAGACCCGCCACGAGTGCGGGATTTCTGAGGAGTTCCCTGTGATAGGGATAAACGCCAGTGTCGATCATGGCGACAGTCACGCCGCTGCCTGAGGCAAGCGTGCGTGCGCGGTATTCAAGTATGCCAGCACCACCCGAATCAGCGCTCCCGAGCGACCATTGAAGCGATGCCAGTTCAGAGGTCTCCAGCAGCGCTTCGGCGGGCGCTGCATTCGATGGCGGCGGGGCGTTCCCGGTCTCTGTGAGCTCGATCGGTGCGGATGATAGGATTAACGTGTCCGGCGACATGAATTGCGTTGCCACGATAACTCCTACCGCAACTGCGCCAGCGGCAGCGATCGCAGCGGTAAGCGGCAACCAGCGCCGCTGCGCGCGCGGCGGCGGCGTCAACGGCTTGATGCTCGGCAGTTGCGAAAGTTCCGCCTTTGTATCGGGCGATAGCTCCGAAGCATCACCAATCCGTCCACAAATCTCCTTCACGAGCGCGTCGAGTTGCGGATCGAGGATCGATCCAGTCCACCGCTCCAGATGGTGGGCGTGCAGGTGCTCGAAGCCCGCCGGCGGTTGAACGCGCTGCAGGCGGATCGGCAAAAGCTTGCCCTTCGCAAGTGTTGCCTCCCGCTTGACCCAATCCGACTTGATGCTTTCCTCGCACCAGACCGGGATGACGATCCGGGCTGCGATGAGCTCGGCTTCAATCTGCTCCTTGAAGGATGCCCCGGCGGCGAGCCCGTAATCCCACCAGACCGTTAGTCCGTGCGCCCGCAGAATTGTTGCCAGCCGTGCAATGATCGCCCGGCGTTCCTCGGTATTTCTGTAGGACAGGAAAACGTCGGCCATGACCCCTCCAGCGACGCTTCATAATGGCTCAGCCGTACTGAACCGGCAAGGCGTAGCTTGGCCCTTGCGAAGTCCGGACACGTCGGGCAGGACTCTAGTCGTGCAAAAGGGAGACCGGACCGGCCGTGTTCGACGATGTGATCCGCCGCTACGTGTCCTGCTACAATGATCGCGATATTGACGGCATGGTGGCCTGCGTCACTGAGGATGTTGTATTCGAGAACATCTCCAATTCCGGCCAGTCGATGCGTCTCGATGGCCGCGCGATGATGCGCCAGGTCGCCGAGCTGTCGGGCAATGCCTTCTCCTACCGGCGCCAGCGGGTGGTAAATATCGTGGCTGGCAATGGCAAGGCGGCGGCCGAGATCGAGTTCGAGGGCAAGGCGGCGGTCGATCTGCCGAACGGCGTCAAGGCGGGAGAAACGGTGCGCGTGCGCGGGGCGAGCTTCTTCGAGTTCCGCGGGCCGCTGCTCTGCCGGATTGCTGACTATAGCTGAGTGAGGCGGGCCAGCGACGGGCGTGCAAACGGCTACATGGATGTCGTGTTCAGTTCCGGCGGATACCAGCCGGTTTGGTAGAGTTCGACTTCCGACACCGTAACCGTCTTCGACAACCGGTTGCCGCTGATCCTGGCGATGAATGGCGAACGAAAGCGAAGCTTAAGCGATGAGACCTGTGCGAGTCGCTCGAAGTGCAGATCGAGCACGTGCCGCTCGCCGGCAAATTCACCGACAGCCACGATGCCTTCGGTGGTGTAGACGATCCGGAACGCACCTGTGGCTTCAAACTGCTTGTCTTGCGACGGAAAAAAGAAGCCCTTCTTTGCCCAGATACTAAAGGAAAGATCGAGATGCCGGCCGGCGCCTAACTGCGCTGACCAGGCATGTTGCTCGTCTTGAACATGGTTCGACGGATGTTCAGCGTAGCTCGCGACCGCGATCGAACCGACGACTCGCTCAACCGCTGGGGAATTGACAAGGTCCAGCGATCGATCGCGGGCAGCGCGAACCAGAGGATCGAGATCGCCAGCTGATGGCGCCTTGGGCAAGGCCATCAGATTTCGCCGGGCCAAAAACCGGTTCGACTCGGCGGGCATGCCTGTGGGAAGCGTCGTCAGCCCCCAAAGGAGAGGGATAACCCAAGCCTCGGAATCGAGCCGGTTGACCGATTCGGCTTCTGCTATCTCGATTTCATTCTGTTGATATGATCCGGCAGTGTAGGACGGTGTCAGCAGCGGCACAAAAATCCGGCTGGCATTAACCTTCTGCTGGATTTCGCGCTCCCAGAGAGCCCCGGGCGGAATGTTGTCGAGGTCGATCCACACCTTGAGTCCCGCCTTTAAGAGCAGGTCGCAAAGTGTCCGCGCGATCGGCAGGTCCTCGCGCCTGTAAGACAGAAATATGTCGAAGGTTTCCGGCATTCTCGACCTCAGCAGAACCAAAAATGATGACCCTCCGATAACAACCTAGCCGGTCAAGCCGAGTCAATGACACATCCGGCAAGTCTAGCTGCCAAGCCTTTGCGCCTTTCTGGCCTTCGACTTGCTGTTCGCGGTGGCAGCCTTGATGAGGGCCTTGCAGGCGACCGAGTTCAACGTGTCGCCCTTGGCGATGCGGGAGGTGACACGGGCGACGGACGACAGCGGAACGGGCGTGCCGCCTAAGCCCGTTGCTCGAGCTTCGGCCGCCGCAAATCGGCGCTCAGGCCCTCGCCCATCAGGTCGATGAAGTTATCCGAGTAGAAGTTCGTGATCTGGGTGGGGGTGCAGCCGGCGAGGGTTTCGTCGAAGCGTTTCAGTGGATTGCGGCCCCCTTCGACGTGGGGGTAGTCGGACGAGAAGAGGCAGATTTCGTCGCCGGAGTTGCGGATGATCCAGCCGGCGTCTTCGTGCGGATAGGGCGCGGCGCGGAAAGACCGGCGGACGATTTCGGAGGGCCTCGCGGAGAGCTTCTGCAACCGCTCCTCATTGCGCACGAAAGCATGCGCGGCCGAATCCATCGACCGCATCCATCCGGGCACCCAGGCCGCGCCAAGTTCGATGGCGCCCCATTTCAGCTTCGGGAACCGGTCGCACACACCGTCGAAGATCAGGGTCGCGAGCGTCTGCATCGCCGAATGGGGGATCGGCATGTAGGAGACGGAGGTGAAATTGTCGTCGCCGCCGTGGAAATCCGGCACGGGTGGCAGGCCGTTCTCCTTGTAGACCGGGTTCATCTTCTCCTCGCCGCCGACATGCAGGAGGATCGGCAGCCCCGCCTCTTCGGCGAGACGCCAGACCGGGTCCAAGCCCACATGGCTGGGGGAGTGTTTCTGTGGGCATACGGAGGGAATCATGATCGCCTTCGCGCCCAGCTTGATGGCAAGCCGGGCGGTGACCTCGGCGCGGGCGAAGTCTTCCAGCGGCACATAGGCGACGGCGAGCAGGCGGCGGTCGATGAAACAGAATTCAGTCATCATCCGGTTATGGGCGTCGGCGGCGGCGTAGCAGAGTTCCATATCGCCGGATTGGTCGAGGCCGAAATTGCCGAGGCAGAAGGTGGTGAACACGAGTTGGCTGGCGAAGCCGAGACGGTCGAGCGCCGCGGGCCTGTCTTCGCGGCGGAAGGCGCCGAGGGCTTCATAGTTCTTCTTCAGCAGGATCGCCTCGCCCGCAGCGGCGCGGTAGGCGGCATCCTCGTGGCGGGCACGTTCCTCGTTCATCCAGCCGGCATGGGAGTGCTTCCATTTGTAGACGGGCAGGGCGTGATAGCGCGCGAGGAGGCGTTTCTCGAAATACGGGTCGAGGACGTCGGTCATTTCCATCAGATGGCTGTCCGCGTCGTGGATCAGCCGGCCTGCAGCATAGGACATGGTTTCCGCCCGGATATTTTCAGGCAGGATGTCACAAGCGGCGGGGAAGTCAAAAACTCAGAGCGCGGCGATGATGGCGTCGCCCATCTGGCGTGTGGTCAGCTTGCCGCCGAGGTCGCGGGTGCGGGCGCCACGATCAAGGGCTTTTCCAACGGCGGCGAGCAAGGCGTCGGCGGCTTTCTCTTTCTTCAGCGACCAGCGCAGGGCCATCTCGAGCGAGAGGATCGCAGCGCAGGGATTGGCAACGCCTTGCCCGGCAATGTCCGGCGCCGACCCGTGGACGGGCTCATAGAGACCGGGCGTTCCCGGTGCGCCAAGGGAGGCGGAGGGAAGCATGCCGATGGAGCCTGTGAGCATCGCGGCTTCATCCGAGAGAAGGTCACCGAACAGGTTGTCGGCAAGGATCACATCAAACTGTTTCGGCTGGCGGACGAGTTCCATCGCGCAGGCGTCGGCGTACATGTGGCTCAGGGCGACGCCGCCGCCGAACTCGGCATGGGCGAGGGTGACCTCCTGGCGCCAGAAGAGGCCAGATTCCATAACGTTGGACTTCTCGACCGACGTTACGCGGCCCGAGCGGCCGCGCGCAATATCGAAAGCGACGCGGGCGACCCGCTCGATTTCGGGATGCGTATAGATGGCGGTGTCATAGCCGCGGCGCAGGCCGCCCGCTTCATCAATGCCGCGCGGTGTTCCGAAATACACCCCGCCCGTCAGTTCCCGCACGATCATCAGGTCGAGACCTTCGATCCGGTCACCTTTCAGGCTGGAGGCATCGACCAGCGCCGGAAAGCAGAAAGCGGGGCGAAGGTTGGCGAAGACATCGAGCCCCTTGCGCAGCTGCAGTAGGCCCATCTCGGGGCGTTGCCCGCGCGGCACGCCGGTCCATTTCGGCCCGCCGACCGCGCCAAGCAGCACGGCGTTCGCCTTGCGGGCCCGGGCCAATGTGTCGTCGCTGAGCGGTAC
>JBGSVY010000206.1:0-2334 GCA_041752715.1 Hyphomonas sp. | reverse complement strand
CGCCACGCGTGCCGCCGTCTCGCGGGCGCTGGACCTTCCGCCGCCGCGATAATCCCGCACGCCGTATTTCTGATCGTACGCAAAGTCGGCATGCCCCGGCCGGTAGCGGTCGCGGATCTCGCGGTAATCCTTGCTGCGCTGATCGGTATTCTCGATCATCAGGCTGATCGGTGTGCCCGTCGTCACGGGTCCGCCGGTGCGGTCATCCTCGAACACGCCGGACAGGATGTTCACGAGATCCGCCTCCTGCCGCTGCGTGACGAAGCGGGACGTGCCCGGCCGCCGCTTGTCGAGAAAGCCCTGGATGAACGCTTCGTCCAGCGCGAGGCCCGGCGGGCAGCCGTCCACCACGCAGCCCAGCGCCGGCCCATGGCTTTCGCCCCAGGTCGTGACACGAAAAAGATGCCCGAACGTGTTATGCGACATGTGACAGCCTGCGCCCTCGCGGTTAGCCCCCGCGTCCTATATTAAATCGCCACCCTGACAAACCGCGAAATGGCCGCTCCCATGTCTTCCTCCGTCATCCCGCCGACCCCCAGCGCCGCTGACTATGCGACAAGCGGCGACCGGCCCCTGATCCCGGAAACCGCCGATCCCATCAGCCTCTTCCAGCAATGGATGGCCGATGCCCGGGCTTCCGAGCTGAACGATTCCAACGCCATGTCCCTCGCCACGGTGGATGCGGACGGCAACCCGGATGTCCGCATCGTCCTCCTGAAGGGCGTCGATGCAGATGGCTTCACCTTCTTCACCAACCTCGAGAGCACAAAGGGCCAGCAGCTCGCCGGCCACCCCTCCGCCGCGCTCGCGTTCCACTGGAAAAGCCTGCGCCGCCAAGTCCGCATCCGGGGCAGCGTCTCCCGCGTCTCCGACGCCGAGGCCGACGCCTATTTCGCGTCCCGCGCTGCCCAGAGCCGGATCAGCGCCATCGCCTCCGACCAGTCCCGCCCGATGGCGGACCGGGCTGCCTTCGAACAGCGCATCGCCGAGCTCTCCACCATCTACGGCGACGGCCCGGATATTCCGCGTCCGGACTTTTGGGGCGGCTTCCGCCTAGCCCCCACCGAGATCGAGTTCTGGCAGGACCAGGCCTTCCGCATGCACGACCGCCTGAAGCTCTACCGCAAGGGCGAGGGCTGGGTGAGCCTCAGGCTTTATCCGTAGACGAACGAATTCGAATTACACGATCCCGGCGCTGGTGCGTTCCACCACCATGTGCGGCACGCCGTCGCTCGTGCGGAAGGCTGACACGCCCGCCGCCGAAACCGTGATCGTCACCTGTGTGCGCAGGTTCGAGAAGCTCTCGAATTCCACCACGTCCACTGCCTCGTCAAAGCGGATCGTCACCTCGAACGTCGCGCCGCCCGCCACCTCGCGCACGCCCAGCACCCGGCCGGTGAACGCCTGCTTGAGATAGCGTCCCGCCACCAGGTCGCCCACCTGTAGCGGCACGTCAGGCTCATTCGACAGGCGCGCCGAGGCGGTGTTCCAGTCGCGGTAGCCGAGTTCGGCCGCCACGCGTTCCAGCGCGTCGGCATGGGAGACCGGGGTGCCAGCGGCGGCGAGTTCAGCACGTAATCCGCGGGCCCTGGCTTTCGCCTGGTCCCGGTTCGTCACAGGGGTATTCATCGGATCTTTCCTTCAGTCCGGGCAGTCACGTCACAGCGGGGCTCGCCTTGCCGCGGAACTGCCGGTGAGGACATGTTTCCGTGAGGTGTCGCGGCGCCGGAGCGCCGGGGGATCTTCACCTTCAGGCCGAAGCCTGTGCGAGCGGCGGGCGTCCCAGGGCCCATGCGACCGGTACGACCACCGGGATAAAGCGTCAATCCGGACATGTCCGAAAAAAGATGACGCGGGCGTCAACTTATGCCAAGTCCCGTCCCGACAACGCGCAACAGGGGGAACACCATGAAACTCGGCCTGCAGATCGTCCTTGGACTCTTTTCACTCATTCCGCTCGCCTTTGCGGTCATGGGCCTCTGGCAGGGCGCTGCCAGCGCCGATCCGGCGGCTGTCGTGTCCGTCGCCGTCGACAACCAGTTCAGGTACCTGTCCGGTATCTATGTGCTGGTCTCGCTGCTGATCTGGTCCGCCATCCCGAATGTCGAACGCCACTTCAGGCTGCTCGCGGCGGTCTGCGCCGCGCTGGTGCTCGGCGGCCTCGGGCGGCTCTATTCGCATCTGATGATCGGACCGGCCGAGGCGAAGCAGTTCGCCGGGATGTTCATCGAGCTTGGCTCGCCGCTGCTGCTCATCTGGCAGCAGGCGGTTGCGCGGGCGTCAGGCCGGGCAGGGGTCCCACAAAGGTGACAGATTGCCTGCGGTCTCGCGGGC
>JBGSVY010000205.1:0-6131 GCA_041752715.1 Hyphomonas sp. | reverse complement strand
CCCCACGGTGGCGGCCGCCGCCGGCGCGACCACCCTCGAAGAACCCACGATCGGCATCGAGGCCGTTAACGCACTTGCCGGCTCGCTGAGCGCCTTTCCGGGCATCGTCAAACTCGAGCCCCGGCGAACCGAAACAGGCGGAGCGATCGCAAGCGGGCATTGCGGCGCAACGCGCATTGGCCAGAACTGGTTCGTCACAGCGGCCCATTGCATTGATCAACCCTACGAGGAACTGCGGCTCATCGGCGGTGTAGAGAACTTGCGCAATCCGCTTGCGAAGGTCTCAACCGCAGCACTGGCGATCTGCCATGCCGGCTACGAGGGAACCGCGAACGGCTACGCAAACGACATCGCCATCATGCGCCTTTCGGACGATCAGATCGCTGCTATCGGCGACGTGCCCATCGCCCGGTTCGGCGCCACACAAATGCCCCTCGCACCTTCGAACTACCCAACCGCAGAGATGGCCGGCTGGGGCATAACCCGTTTCGGCGGACAATTGTCCAACGACCTGCTCACGACGCCGCTCAAGATCTCGTCAGCCGGGCCAGCCGCGATCATCGTCTCCAGCGCCAATGGCGCAGGCCCGTGCGTCGGGGACAGTGGCGGACCGCTCTATGTGGCGGAAGCCGACGGTACCAAGACGGTCGTTGGCGTCCTGTCGGTCGTCGAACAGAATCGCGATACCGGCCAGTTCTGTGCCGGCGATTATAATGGCCGCTACACAAATCTTCAGGGCTTCGCTGGTTGGATCACTGATGTCATCACCGCTTGCGAAGCCGACCTGGAGTCCTGCCGTTGATCTGTCGTATATCCGCCGGTACTGCCGCGCTCGCCTTGACGGTCGCAGCCTGCACCGTACTGCCGCCTCCGACTCGCACGCCTGAAGCCGCCGCGCCGATCACAGAAGGCGTCACCACCGCACGCCCGAAAATACCTGTGGCAGTTTCAATTCCCGAGCCTAGCTTTAGTTTGCCCGATGGTGGCCCGGACACGCTCGGCTTAGCGGTCACCGGCTGTTTCACCG
Source organism: Hyphomonas sp. (assembly GCA_041752715.1). Classification (GTDB taxonomy): domain Bacteria; phylum Pseudomonadota; class Alphaproteobacteria; order Caulobacterales; family Hyphomonadaceae; genus Hyphomonas. The sequence goes on along the minus strand of JBGSVY010000205.1, from coordinate 5,104 downwards.
GTTGCCCTGTCGTCAGTGTAATGATTGATCCTGATGGATACTGGCAGCGCATGTCTCCGGACGGTGACACCAGCGGTCAGGCTGAGCCTGCAACGTATGCCGCTTTGGATGACATTTTCGCTGCACAGGGCCTGTATGCCTTCGAGGGCCGTCTGGACCTTGTGCCGGAGAATGCTGCGCTGTGTCCTGATCACCAACCAGGGGGGCAAGTGTTCTTCATGTCGCTCGCGCGAAAAGGATCATCCCGCCGCATCAATTTCGACAGCGGCTGCGCGGGGTCTGCCGCTGCAGATGCCGCCGCAAGCGCGATCAATGCCTTGATTGGCGTCGAGGCTTACATGGACATCGTTTCGGGTCCGCCCGAGGCACCGTGACCACCCGCCAGGTCGCCCTGATCCTTATGCTGATCGGTGTCCTCCAGCCGCTCGCCGGCGCACTTGCGCCGGTGTTCAACATAGGGACTCCAATCGGCGCAGCGACTCGCAATATCGATGCACCGGAACAGCCACTTCCCGCCTTCTTCGCCATCTGGGGCGTGATCTTCCTCGCCTCGGCCGGATTCGGAATCGCGCTCGCGCAGAAGCCCCTGGACGCCGCTCGTCCCATCGCGATCGCAATGATTGTTGCCGGGGCATTCAACGTCCTCTGGATGCTCAGCGCGCAACTTATCGGATCCCAGCCGCTAAACGCGCTGCTGCTTATCCCGATTGCCGCCGCCGCGTGGCTGGCAGCCCGTCGGCTGGCAGCCCTCCCCACGCCGATCCCCGGCGCTGTCGGCTGGATGGCCGATGCGGCATCCGGCCTGTTGGCCGGGTGGATATCGGTTGCGATCGCGATCACGGTACCGCTCACGGTTCGAACCTTCACCGGACTGGGCGCCAGCGACCATGTCTGGCCGATGCTCTGGACATGTCTCGCGCTCGCCGCCGTCGCCGCCTATGCATTCGCACGCTTTGTCAGCCCCAGTTTGTGGTTCTTCACCGCGCTGGTCTGGGGACTGGCAGGCGTCAGTGCCAACAATCTGACTGTGACGGGCCTGCACGCCCTTGGTCTCGTCTCTGCGCTCTTTGCCGCTTGGATTGTTGTCTTTAGGCTGACGCGCGGCGCGAACCGGTCTAAAAGCCCCGCATGACGGAAACACGCTTGCTGAGCCTGACCGGATTGATCACCGGTATCGACACCTCGACATGGCCTCGTTGGGCCGCGCTTCTATGGCCGGAGGCCGCAAGGTGGGGCCTTGTCCTCGCCTCGGTGGTTCTCATCTGGCTGTTGGCCGCCATGGTAAGCCGCCTCGTGTCTTTCACTGGAAGGCGCCTCACGCCGAAGAGTCAGGCCTTTGAGGGCTCGACCTGGGATCTTGCTGCATCCGTCGCGCGGCTTTTTTCTTTCATCCTGATGACGCCGTTGCCGCTCGGTCTTGCCGGCTACGACTGGCGCAATCTTGTGACAAAGCATGGTCCAGGTGCGTTCGCAGCCGTGATGATCCTGGTGGTCGCACTGGTGATTGCGAATGCGCTGTCGCGCTCGCTTCGCCGGTTTGGCGCCAAGGCATACCATCATGCTGGCGCCGATGACACGCTGATCGCGTTTTCCGCCTCGCTGATCAAATACATCATCTTCGCAATCGCGATTGTCTTTGCGCTGTCGCAGCTTGGCTTTCCGGCCGCCTCGCTTGCCGCGGTGCTTGGCGCCGCAGGTCTCGCCATCGGCCTTGCGCTCCAGGACACGCTGAAATCGGTGGCCGCCGGTGTCATGCTTGCGATCTTCCGGCCGTTCCGCATCGGCGACTATGTCGGTCTGGCAGGCCTTGAAGGAACGATTACAAACATTACGCCCTTCACGACCTCCTTGCGACAGATCGACAACAAGGTCGTCTCAATCACCAACGATCAGGTCTGGGGCGCGCCGTTGATCAACTTCACAGCGGAACCCCAGCGCCGCCTCGATCTCTTTTTCGATGTGTCATATGACGATGATCTCGATGACGCGCTCGCTGTGCTGCGCGACACTGTCAACCTGCACGACCACGTCTTGCAAAAGGATACGACGTGGACAGGTGTCCATGAGCTACGCGACTGGAGCGTCCGGCTGCGGCTGAGGGCATGGGTCGCGACACCAGACTTTGTCCAGATTCGCGCCGATCTGCACAAGATGGTGAAACAGGCCTTCGACCGCGAAGGGATCACAATTCCGTATCCGCATGCCGTCGAATATCACATGGGTGAAAAGCAGAAGTCCGTTAAGACCGGCGATCTCTACGAAAAACGGCCCATCGCGGCGGCCCTACCCGAAGGCGGCGCGGGTGATTGACAACCCCGCACCTGATACCGGGCCGGCATCAGCGCCCCCGCCCTCCTCCCCCATTGGACCGGTCCGGCCAGAAAAGGAGGCGCCGAAGACAGTCCTGCTGCGGGCCTTCAGCCTCAATATCGGGCAGGCGCTGCGCCTTCTTGGGCTCAGCACGCTCGTCGGCTTTTTCGTCCTTGCTTTCGATTACAAGCCTTCGGGGGCAACTTTAGATGTTGGCGGCGCGTTCACGGCAATTGTGCAGCGCGCCCTAACGGCCATCGGTTGGGCGTTCGAGAGCTTTTGGAAGCCCGCCGTCGCTGGCGCGCTCGTTGTCATGCCCCTTTGGGCGATCTGGCGCCTTATTCGATTGCCATTCCGGAAATAATCTACGCGCCTCGACAAGCCTTCAGACCGGCAGGCAGACCCTGTTCATGGCGTTCGAATTCGGCAGCGCCGCTCGTCGCGCAGCCCGGGCCGCGTCAACCGCCCTGATCCCTCTTGACCGGCGTCCAGACCTGCGTCTGGCAGATCGGCCCGATACAGCCCTTGACTTCGAGATGGCCATTGGCGAGCCGCTTCAGGCGCGACGCATAGGTCTTTCCCGCTTCAGGGTCATAGATCGTGCCGCCCCGCCAGTCGGCCGCCTTGCGGGCAAACCCGTTCAGCAATTGAAGCCCCATGATCTTCGCGCCCTTGGCATCGGCAAGGGCATCGACCGTCTGCCCGGGCTCGAGCGTTGCCGGATCGATCCAGACGATCGTTCCGCAGGGGCTGCCGTCCCCACAATCCTTGATTTCGACATGCGAGGTGCCACCGCGGACCGCGAAGGTGCCGAACACATTCAGCGGGTCGGCGAAGGCGGGCGTCGCGGCGGCCAGCAACGTGGCGGCGGCAAGGGCAATAATTTTCATGGCGTCTCTCCCGGGTCCGGCCCAATATACCTCAAAGCCAAGCACCGGCGAGAGGGAGAAAACCGATGGACACGTCAAAACTCATGTTCAGGGACGGCCTCATGCAGGGCGAGCGCATCCTCGTCACCGGCGGCGGCACCGGCCTCGGCAAGGAGATGGCCGAGGGCTTCCTGAAGCTCGGCGCCGAAGTGCACATCTGCGGCCGGCGCGGCGGTGTGTGTGAGGAGACGGCTGCCGAACTGATGGACATGCACGGCGGCAAGGTCGTGCCCCATGCCTGCGACATCCGGGTCGCCGAAGCGATCACCGACATGAACGACGCGATCTGGGCGAAGCACGGCCCGCTCACCGGTCTCATCAACAACGCCGCCGGCAATTTCATCAGCCGCACCGAAGACCTTTCGATCCGAGGCTTCGACGCTATCTCCAACATCGTCTTCCGCGGCACCTTCTACATGACGCACGATATCGGCACCCGCTGGATCAGGGAGGGCCGCAAGGGCAGCGTCTGCTCGATCCTCACCACCTGGGTCTGGAATGGCGGGCCGTTCGTCGTGCCGTCGGCCATGTCGAAGGCCGGCGTCAACGTCATGACCCAGAGCCTCGCCGTCGAATGGGGCCGCTATGGCCTGCGCTTCAACGCCATCGCCCCCGGCCCGTTCCCGACAGAAGGCATGTCGAAACGCCTATCGCCCGGCACCGACATGGGCTCCAGCATGGACCGCGGCGTCGCCAACCCGATGGGCCGCGTCGGCGAGATGCACGAGCTCGTCAACCTCGCCGTACTCCTGATGGCGCCCGGCTGCGAATACCTCAACGGCCAGACCATCGCCATCGACGGCGCCATGTACAATGCCTCCGGCGGTAATTTCAGCATGCTGACCATGTGGGGCGACGACCAATGGGCCGCCGCCAGGGCCGCCATCACCGCCACCAACAACGCCGACAAGGCAAAGCGGACGGTTTAGGGGCGACGCCCGCGCCCTCTTCCTGAGCCTGTCGAAGGACGAGGGTGCGGGGCGCCGGGCGACGCGCGCCTGCCAGTCTACAAACTCGGATCAATCAGGAATTTCTCGCCCGTCGCCTTGGCATTGTAGGCTCGCAACGTGTCCAGATGCAGCGCGTCTGCCAGAGAGATCGTGCGCGTATAGTGGCTCGCGAACGTCGTCTTCAGTTCACTGAGCACCCGCGACCGCATCTTCGCGCGCGTCTCTGCGCCCGCCTTCTGCAGGAACGGTGTCAGCAGGAAGCCGCCGACGCCCCAGGCCATGCCGACGCCCGGCGGCAGCACGGTCGGCGACAGGTCAAGCCGTCCATAGATGTAGACCTGCTTGTGCTGGGCCGAGCCATACCGGCTGTATTCCTTGGCAGTGAGATTCGCCGCCGCTTCCATCGCCACGAGGATCTGCCCCGCCAGCGTCCCGCCGCCGATCGCATCGAAGCCGAGCGTTGCGCCCGTCTCGGCCAGCGCCGCGATCAGGTCTTTCATGAATGTCCCGGACTCGGAGCTGACGATGTGCTTCGCGCCGATGTCGCGCAGGATCTTCTCCTGCGCCGGCTTGCGCACGATATTGACCAGCGCGATTCCGTCCGCGAGGCAGATCTTGTTCAGCATCTGGCCGAGGTTCGACGCCGCTGCCGTATGCAAAAGGGCCTTGTGGCCTTCGGCCTTCATCACTTCGGTCATCGCCAGAGAGGTCAGCGGATTGACATAGCACGACGCCCCCTCCGCCGCCGTGATCCCGGCGGGAAGTTCCATCACCTGCGCGACGTTCAGCATACGGAATTGCGAATACATCTCGCCGCCAAGGCAGGTCACGCGCTTGCCCATCAGCGCCTGCGCGGCCGCGCCCGTGCCCGCCGCAACCACCGTGCCCGCGCCTTCATTGCCCACGGGCAGCGAC
>JBGSVY010000204.1:0-4956 GCA_041752715.1 Hyphomonas sp. | reverse complement strand
GGCATCGAGCGCGGCATCGAAGGTTGGCATCGCTTCGGGACCAGGCGGCTGCGGCGCGGCATTGCTGACGAGGGCTTCGAGCAGGTCCGGACGCCGGGCGAGGATCTGGGCGAGGCGCGGCGCGAGCGCAAGCGTGGCGACGAGATCTTCGAGGAGGTCCGGCTCGGCCATCAGCATACTGAGTGTCTGCACGCCCGAGGAAAGCCCCTCGAAGAACCGCAAGAACCAGCGGAAGGCTTCGTCCGCATCGCCGGTGCGGCCCATTGCATGCAGCATGCCCGGCAGGAGGGCGGTGAGGAGTTCGCGGCCACGCGCTGTTCGGGTGGCCGCCACACGGCCGCGGTGCCAGTTGCGGATCGTGTCGATGGCCGCAGGCGGATCGCTGAAGCCGAGATCGCGAAGCGTCGCGACCGTACCCGGATCATCATCGACGCCGGTGAAGACGAGATTGCCGAGCCCGTGGGACTCACTGGCGCGGCTTTCCTGCGCAAAGAGCGCATCATAGGCGGCCTGCACGGCGCGGCGGGTGTCGAGGAGGTCGCGGTCAAAACCCGCGAGCGACCCGTAGCCGCAAAGGGCGGCGACATGTTCGCGCGCAGCGGGATCAGCGGGGACGGTATGGGTCTGGGCGTCTTCGCGCATCTGCAGCCGGTGCTCGAGATTGCGAAGTGCCTTGTAAGCGGCCGTCAGCGTGCGGGCGGTGTCCGGCGCGACGATGCCTTCCGCACACAGGGCGTCCATTGCGCCTAGGGTTTCGTTGTTGCGCAGAATGGGCCGGCGCCCGCCGAGGATAAGCTGCTGGGTCTGGACGAAAAACTCGATCTCGCGGATGCCGCCCGGCGCGAGTTTGACGTCCGGCGCGTTGATCTCGAACGTGCTGGCGCCGACCTTGGTGTTGATCATCCGCTTGATCGCCTGGATGTCGCCGATCGCCCAATAGTCGAGGTTGCGGCGCCAGACGAAGGGCTCCATCAGACGCAGGAAACGGGATGCCGCCTCGCCGTCGCCGGCGACCTGCCGGGCCTTGATCCAGACCATCCGTTCCCAGTTCTGGCCGGCGCTTTCATAGTAGAGATCGGCCATTTCGGTTGAGACGGCGAGCGGGGTAGAGCCCGGATCGGGGCGGAGGCGCAGATCGGTGCGGAACACATACCCGTCTGCGGTGATCTCCTCCATGATGCGTACGACATCGCGCACGACCCGCTGGGCACTCTCGCCCGGGGCCCGCTCGCCGCCATCGAAGCGGGAGGGATCGTAGAAGGCGGCGATGTCGATATCGCTCGAATAGTTGAGTTCGAACGCGCCAAGTTTGCCAAGCGCGATGATGAAGAGCCCCTCGCCGGACAGGTTGCGGGCGGCAAGCGCCGCGCGCAGGGCGGCCTCCAGACTGGCGCAGGCGAAGTCTGACAGGTGGCGGGTGATGTCCATCACGTCGCAGGTTCCCGCAAGGTCGTCTGCTGCGAGCGCGAGGTGGAGGTGTCCCTTTGCCTTGCGTAACGCGGCCATGGCGGCATCGATCGTTGCATCCGGCGAAATGGCCTGGACGGCGGCGATGGCGGCTTGCGGCGATCCGAGACCGGTGCGTTCGCCGAGGCGGCGCAGGTAGGGGGCGTGGGGCAGCGCAGCGGCAAGGGCGGACGGCGCTGACGGGCCAAGCGGGCGGATATCGAGCATGACGCTGGCTTAGCGCAAGGCCGCAGCGTCCACAAACCGTCACACTTCGGCGCACGCTGCAACGCACAGCAAAAGCCTGTTGACGCCTCTGAAATTTGGCGTTTGGCTGAATTCCAGAGGGGAGACGTGTGATGCTGAGATTGATCCGGCTGTTCCTGGCGCTGACGGCAATTCCATTGATCGGGATCGCGGTCGCCATCGGCCGGTTCTGGGACGGCACGACGCAGGGCCTGCCGGAGGCCGCCGCCCAGTCGCTTGCCTGCTCGTCGCGGGTGCTCGCCTCGCCGCTCGGCAATGCCTGTGGCGAGGCCACGGCCTTCGGGCTGCTTGGGCTCGTCAGCACCGGCATCCTGATCGTGTCATTCGGCGTCGTGCCGCTGTCGCGACTGGTGGCGGCGGTGCTCGGCAGCAATCGCACATTGCTGTCGGTCGGCTTCTGGCCCTACGCGCTGCTCATCACCCTGCTGGTCGGATTTGTGTCCCTCGTGCATGTCGGCATCTTTGGGGCGACGAGCTATCTTTCGGCGCTGCACTGGTTCGGCATCGACAGCATGCTGATGGTCGGTTTCTTTGCGGCGGTTGGCCTCGGCGCCGCCTATGCCATCGCGCGCGGGCTTGGCGGGTTTTTCGTGCGCCCGAAGACATATATCGCGGCGCGGCCGATCAGCTTCTACGAATATCCCCGGCTTGGCCTGATCGTGCGCGACATTGCCAAGCAGCTGAACGCCCGGATGCCGGACAATGTGGTGATCGGGCTCGAGCCGACCTTTTTCGCGACGACGGCGCCGGTCTTTACGCCGTATGCCAAGCAACCCATGCGAGGCGAGACACTGCACTTGTCCCTGCCCCTGATGAGCCATTTCTCGGACGGCGAGTTGCGAGCCGTGATCGGCCACGAATTGGGGCACTTCACCGGCGGCGACACGGCCTATTCGATGAAGTTCGCGCCGGTCTATGTCGGGCTGGCGCAAGCGAGCGAGGTGCTGGCGGCGCCGGGCCGGCCGGTGACGCGGTTCCTGTCCCTGCCTGGCAAGATGCTGATCGACGACCTGATCTACGCCTTCTCGGTGGTCGAACGCCGGATCGGCAGGGCGCGCGAACACCGCGCCGACCAGCACGGCGCAACAGTCTCCTCGCCGGAGGACATCGCCTATTCGCTGCTCAAGGCCTCCCTGCTCGGATCGATGTGGAACGGGCAGATCCAGACGATGGTTGACCGCGGCATGAAGGGGCGGTTCTCACGAAATATCGTGAAAAACTTTGCCGAGAGCGTCCGGCTTGACCTCGACCGCGCGCGGGTGGCGCCGTTGCTGCAATTTGCGCTCGGCGAGAGCATCCCGCATCCGATCGATACCCATCCGGCCACGGAAGACCGGCTCGCCGCCTTCGGGCTGAACCTTGGCGAAGTGTGTTCCGAGGATGCTGTCCTGCACAGGTTTTTCGTCGCGCGGCGGGTGACTGACGGGCTGGACAACATGACGGCGCTGGAGGAAGACCTGACATCGCTGCAATATCATATTTATAGCGAACTCTGGCCGAAGGATGACGAGGGGCGCAGCCTCGACGAGCTGTTCCTTGCGCTTCTGACCGACTTCCTTGCCCTGATGGTGACGATCGATGGCAGCGTCGATGACCGCGAGATCCTTGCCGCCGAGGCGCAGGCGAGCGAACGGTTCGGCAATTTCGACAAGGAGACCTTCCGTGAGCGGTGCCGCAATCCCGGCGATATTCCTTCGCTCGACAAGATGGTTGCCTTTGCCAACAAGCTGTTGACCCAGACCGGGATCGACAACCTCACCGCAACATTGCGGCAGATCGCGGCGGCGGATGGAACCCTCCACCCGAACGAGCAAGCCTTGCTTGACATGCTGGAAGCGACACTCCAACCGGAAGAGCCTGCGAAGGCCTGACGCAGATCAGCCCTCCGGCAGGGGCGTGAACTCGAGATTGTCCGCATCAGGAAGTTTCATGCGCTGCTGGCGCCAGTCCTCCTTGGCCTGTTCGAGACGTTCCCTGGATGACGACACGAAGTTCCAGAACAGGAAGCGTTCGCCCACCGGCTGCCCGCCGAGCACCATGACGATGGCGGGCGTCGTGGCGGCGAGGCGAACATCCGTTCCCGGAAGAAGAACGGCCATCTGGCCTGCGGCGAGCCGTGTGCCGGCCACCTCGACGTCGCCTTGCGCCACATAGACGGCGCGTTCGGAGTATTCGGTATCAACTGTGTGGTAAGCGCCGGCGTCGAGCGCGAGATGCATGTAGACAAGCGGCGAATGGGTTTTGACCTTCGCGGTGAGACCGCCAGAGCTGCCCGCAATGAGCCGTCCGCGGACGCCCTTTTCAGACCATTCGGGCAGGTCGGCGCCGGCATGGTGATAGAAGGCGGGATCGGTCTCCTCCGCCTCCGTGGGCAACGCGACCCAGGCCTGGATGCCGAACACGCGGGCGCCGTTTGCGCGGGCATGTTCGAAGCGTTCCGAATGCGTGATGCCGCTGCCGGCGACCATCCAGTTGACCTCGCCGGGGCGGATCTCCTGCGTTACGCCGACGCTGTCGCGGTGGGTGATGGCGCCATCATAGAAGTAGGTGACGGTCGAGAGGCCGATATGCGGATGGGGGCGAACATCGAGCGCGCGCGGGATTCCGGCGGCGAGGTCAACCGGTCCCATCTGGTCGAAGAAGATGAAAGGGCCCACCATGCGGCGTTTGGCGAACGGCAGCACACGGCCGACTTCAAACCCGCCGCCGAGGTCGCGCGTGCGTTTGTCGATCACCAGATCAATCATGGGTGCTCCTGCTCATGGCCGCGTCGGTTCGCCCTTCATGTTGGGGCGCGGGCGGTGATGTGCAAGCGATCAGGCGCGCGGCAGGCGGAGGGTCGCCTTCAGGCCGGGGGCATCTGGCGGTCCGCCGCCATCATCCAGGATCAGCGCGCCGCCGTGCAATTCGGCGACCGCTTCGACCAGCGAGAGACCGAGGCCCGAGCCCGGCAGCGTGCGGGCACTATCGAGCCGGGCGAAACGTTCGATCACCTTGTCGCGGTCTGCGGCGGGAATGCCGGGGCCGGAATCGAGCACGATGAAATCAATCATGATGTCGAGCGTGCGGACGGCGCGAAACGTGATGTGGCCCCCGGCGGGCGTGTATTTCACGGCATTGTCGAGCAGGTTCGACAGGGCCTGGCCGATGAGGTCGCGGTCGCCGAGCACGACCAGGTTGCGGGCGATCTCGCTGTGGAAGGTGATGCTCGCCTCCTCGCAGGCCGGATCGAACAGTTCGGCA
>JBGSVY010000203.1:0-13611 GCA_041752715.1 Hyphomonas sp. | reverse complement strand
CGCGCGGGCCGGGGCGATCCTCGCCGATCCGATGGCGGGGGCAGAGCCCGCGCCGGACCCGCAGGTGACGGTGATCGATTTCGGCGGGCCGAATGTGGCCAAGCCCATGCACGTGGGGCACCTGCGCTCGGCGGTGATCGGGGACACACTGCAGCGGCTCTTGCGCTTCCTGGGCGACCGGGTGGTTTCGGATACGCATCTCGGGGACTGGGGGCTCCAGATGGGGCACCTGATCACCGAACTGGAGGACGAACGTCCGGATCTGCCGTACTTTGACCGGGCCTTTGCCGGGCCGTATCCGGGCAGCCATCCGGTGTCGATCGATGACCTCGCGCGGCTTTATCCACAGGCGAGCAACAAGGCGAAAGCCGATCCTGCGCGTAATGAACGCTCGCAGATGGCGGTGGCGGAACTGCAGGCGGGACGGCCGGGCTACAGGGCGCTGCTGCGGCATTTCATCGATGTGTCGGTCGCGGCGCTGAAGGAAGACTATGCGTTCCTGAACGTGTCGTTCGACCTGTGGAAAGGCGAAAGCGATGTTGATCACCTGATCGAGGGGTTGGTTGCGCGGTTCCGGGCGGCGGGGCTGGTCGAAGAGAGCGACGGGGCGTCGATCGTGCGGGTGGACCGCGCGAGCGACACCAAGGAGATGCCGCCGATCCTGCTGGTGAACTCGCGCGGCGGGACGGGCTATCACACGACTGACCTTGCAACGATCCTCGACCGGATGGAGGGCCTGAAGCCTGCGCCCGAGCGGATATTGTACGTCGTCGACCAGCGCCAGGCGCTGCATTTCGAGCAGGTGTTCCGCGCCGCCGGGTTGCTCGGGCTGATCGCGGAAGACAGGCTGGAGCATATCGGCTTCGGCACCGTGAACGGGCCGGACGGCAAGCCCTTCAAGACGAGGGAAGGCGGCGTGCTGCGCCTGTCGGACCTCAACGCGATGGCGCTGGCCGAGGCGACGCGCAAGATCGCCGAGGCGGACAAGCTGCCCGAGGACATGGGCGAGGCGGAACGCTTGGAGGTGGCCCGGCTGGTGGCGGTGGCGGCGCTGCGCTTTGCCGATCTCGTGAACACGCGCACGACGAACTACGTGTTCGACCTCGAGCGGTTTACGAGCTTCGAGGGCAAGACGGGGCCATACCTGATGTACGCCGCCGTGCGGGTGAAGTCGCTGCTGCGGCGGGCGGCCGAGGCGGGACATGGGCCGGGGGCAGTTGTGGTGACACACGAGACCGAGCGGGCGCTGGTCTTGCAGCTGGACGGCTTTGCCAGCGCGCTGCTGAGCGCGCGCGAGAAGCGGATGCCGCATATCCTCTGCGAGCACGTGTTCAACCTCGCGCAGGCCTTCAGCGCCTTCTATGGCGCGATGCCCATCGCCAATGAAACCGACGCGCCGCCAAGGGCCAGCCGCCTCGCGCTATCGGCAGCCGTGCTGAAACAGCTGGAAACGGGCCTCAATCTCCTTGGCATCACCGTGCCGGAACGGATGTAGGCGTTGGACCTGTCGCGGCCATGGCCCTCCTCGTTGAGACTGAACTGAGCGGGCAGTTTCTGGCCCCAAGCGGCCATTCTAGAAGCCTTTGGCAGTCGGCCGAAATTCGGTTGTCTGCTGAATGTCCAGACAGCAGGTTCGATCGTTGGTTTTTACTCCGCCCCAGGCTTTGGGCTGATCAAGCAAGCCATGTTCCATAATCCCTCGGGCTGGGGTAGGTGTGCGGCGATGATTGTGTTCGGGTCAATGAGCATCACGCTGCTGATTTGCGCGGTGCAGGGCCTGCTGCTCGCGGCACTACTGCTGCGCGCCCGGGCCAACCGAGTCGCGAACCGCTGGCTGGCGCTGCTGATTTTGTCAGTGGCGGCGCTGATGACCCCTTATATCGTCGGTTATGCCGGGTTTTACGATGAGTGGCCGTGGCTGAGCTTCGCCCCGCTGTCCTACACCCTGGCGTTCGGGCCGCTGCTCTATTGCTACACCGCCACGCTCGTAGGTGCGCCGCCTGCGCGAGTTCGGTCGCACTTTTTGCCGGTGGCCGTTCAATTCCTCGCTTATGCGATCGTGTTCCCCTTTCCGCTGCCGGCCAAGAACTGGTGGAACTCCATCGCCCACGCGCCGATCATTGATCCAGCGCTCGATATCGCCGCGCTGGTGAGTATCTTCGCTTACAGCGCAGCAGCCTTTCGGCTGTACCTGAACTACCGGAAGTGGCTGGACGAAAATCGGACCGACGGGGTGGATTTTGAACCCAATTGGATCCGGAATTTCCTTGCCGCTTTGGCGCTTATTGCGCTGATCTGGACGATGTTTGTTTTCGCCAATTGGATAGACCCGGCGCGCAATTATTTTGACCAGTTCCCGCTCTATGTCGGGTTTGCGGCGCTGGTGCTGTATCTCGGGATCGGCGGCTGGCGGCATTCAGAGACGGCGTTTCCTCAGGTGACGACCCCCGAGCCGATTGAACCTGAGGTGCCTGCCGCCGCCGAGCGCGACCGGGCAGCGCAGGGTGCGGTCTGGCTGGCGCGCATCGATGGCGATGAATTGTGGCGCGATCCTTTGCTAACGCTGACAGGGCTGGCGCGCGTGCTTGGCACCAACACCACATATCTTTCGCGCGGGCTAGGCGCGGCGGCGGGTGAGAACTTCAATGCGATCATCAACCGCCGCCGGGTGGCTGAGTTGCAAAGGTTGCTCGCATCGCCTGACGAGCAGCGCGATTTGCTGACGCTGGCCTTTGAAGTCGGATTTAACTCCAAGGCTAGTTTCAACCGCGCGTTTCTGGAAATAGCGGGGATGAGCCCGAGCCAGTGGCGGCTCAAATCACAAAAATCGCGCTCCACCTGACCAATGAGGCGCGGCAGTCCAGCGTTTAGGGCACGTGTGCTTCTCAAGCGAAAACTGGAACCATCTCGATGAAAAGACTCTCTCTTGCCGCTGCCGCTCTGCTTGCTGTACCTTTTTCGCTCGCTGCTGCCTTAGCCGACCCTGTCGCCACCGAAGCCCCAGCCGCGCCGCGCTATACTGGGCGGCTGTTGACGGCCGAACAGGCGAGCCGCGATGTCGCCCTGCTGCGCCGCGCGCTCGAGACGGTGCATCCCGGCCTCTACCGCTACAGCTCCAAAACCGAGATTGATGCAGCCTTCGCGCGGTCGGAAGGTGCCGCCAGCATGCCAATCAGCGACCTTGCGCTGCACGGCGAGATCGCCCGCCTGCTGGCCGCGATTCACTGCGACCACACCAAGGCGGAAATGCCGGACGAGTTGACCGCATTCCGAAATGCCAACCCCACCCATCTGCCGCTGCGGTTTCAGCTGATCGAAGGGCGGATGATCGTAGTCTCGAGCGACGGGCAAGCGGGCGCACCGCCGGCGGGGAGTGAGATCCTGAGCATCAACGGCATGGCGGTGCCCTCGCTGCTGCTCAAGCTGGCGCCGTTGGTATCGTATGACGGCACCACAGATCAGGCGATCGCGGCCAAGCTTGCCGACGACAGCGACCTGATGGGGGATGATTTCAACGAGAATTACCCAGCGCTTTTTGGCTTTCCCGATGCGTGGCAGATCGAATGGAAGCCAGTTGGCGGCACTGCGCCCACGACTGCGACCCTCAAACCGATCCGGTTTGTGGAGTGGATCAGCCTTTCTGGACCAGGTGCGAAATATCGCAGCGAGTTTTACAACAGCATCACTTGGCGGATGAATGGCAAAGTGGCGCGGCTCGGCATCGACACTTTCGTCAACTATCGCAATCCGGTGCAAGCCACGTCCTTTTTCAGCGGGTTCTTCGCCGCGATGGAGGAAGCCGGGACCGGGCATCTGATCCTCGACCTGCGCAAGAATGGCGGCGGGTCGGAGGATGTCTCGGTCGCGCTTGGACGCTATCTCATTGACAGCCCCTTCACGTGGTCGAAGCCGATCCGCTACAAGGCGGTGCGTTACGGCGATCTGCCTCAATATTTCGAGACTTGGGGCGACCGTGAAGCGCGCTTCAATCCACCGCTCGCCGCCTTTCGCCAGACCGGCGATAGCTGGTATGAGCGCATTCCGGTGCTGCGCGGCGCGCAAGTGACAGATGCGGATGTGACCTTTGAACAGCAGCCGGTCGCTGAGGGCGGCTTTCGCGGGCGGATCACTATCCTTAGCGGCCCGCGCAACGGCTCGGGCGCGACGCGGACCATCGCGCAATTGAAGGAAAAGGCCGGAGCCGTAGTCGTGGGCGAAGACAGCGCAGGTAGCGCGGAGGGACCAACGTCAGGCAGCATCTTCCTCATGAAGCTGCCTGCCAGTGGCATCAAAGTGCGTATCCCTGAAGCGTGGAACCGAACTGCCATCGAAAGTTGGGAGCCTGGCAAAGGTGTGACCGTAGATGAGCTCGTCGTTCCCACACTGGCCGATTTCGAGGTTGCGCGCGACCGTGCGATTGCCGTTGCGCAGGGCGCGCTGCCCGCACGCACCGACAGCGCAGAGCTTGTTGCTAAAGCGCTGGCAGGTGAGTGGAGCGGCACGCTAGACTACCGCGACTATAGTGACGATACGCGTCAGAACCTACCAACCCGAATGTACAGTGATGGGCACGAACTGGCTTGGACTTTCGATGATGGTCCGAACAAAACCGTGCGCTCATCCGAGGCATGGGCGATTGATGAGGCGGGCCGGGCGCTTACCATCACGAGCGGTCGCACCGCGCCCGATAAATGGCGGGTGATCGAAGCGCGCGTTTCTGCCGACGGGTCTTCGCTCACCATCGTGCTCGACGGGGCAAGCAAGGAGAACGGGCGCAACGTTATCGCGCGCAAAATCCTCACCCGCGACGGCAATCGTCTCCGCATCACCAAGCTGACGCGCGTAGCTGGCGAGCCGTTCCTAATGCGGCAGAGCTACGAACTCCGTCAGTAACGTTGGTTCGAAAGCAGCAGCGCGTAACCGCGGCCTCTCGCATGGGTTCGCTGATCGCGCCCGAGACGCGCGCCGCTGGATCGATCAGAATGAATGCTGGCTCACACAAGCGGGTCGTTGGAGGTTGCTGGCGTTGGCCAGCGGGCGCCCATGGCCGGAATCGGCGACTTCGCTATCGTTAGCAGGGTCGCAGAAAGAATTGCTTCAGCAATAAGCCGCACCGAGAACCGGGCCGGGCGCGCCATCGCCCGTTTTGGACTGCACGAACAGCGCGCAGGCTTCGCCGGCTTTGAGAACCGGAATCCGGAAGGATTGTTCCCCGCCCGTCCAATCGCCGAGGCTCTGGCTGGCGATCGCGATGTTCCGTCCGGCGAGGACGCGGCCCTTGTTCTCGCCTGACTTGACGTTGGTTTCGTGTTCCGCCTGCAGCCGGACGAACCAGACGTCTCCCGCGCCGCGGCCGGAGACGGTCAGATCGCGCGCCTTCACGACAAGCCTCGCAGTCGGTGGTTCAGCCAGGGCGCGCGCAGCGGCGAGTTCAGTGGGGCGCGATCCGACGAATTCCTGTGCGCCGGCCAGCACGGCTTGCGGCGTATAGACAGCGCGGGTGCCTCGCAGGGCGCCGTTATAGGCGCGCTGGCGTTCGGTGAAGGCGGGCGAAGAAAACGGATCCTTCCAGCGCGCGCCGCCATGCACGAGATCATCCCAGTAATCGACATGCCATTCGATCGTGACATAAGCGGGGTCGTCCGCGAGGCTTGAAAAGAGCCGTTCGGCGGGCGGGCAGGAGGAACACCCCTGCGACGTGAACAGTTCGGCGAGAAGAGGGCCCTGCGAGCGGGTCTCGCCCGACGCGGCGGGGACGAGCAGGAGGCCAGCGGCGGCGGCAATGATCAGCTTGAACATGGTCTCACTCCAGATCCGTGCTCAACATTGTGCCATGACGGGACGAAGGATGGATAATCACAGCGCAGGCCTCGCCGATCACGTCCGCGTCAGGTTGCGGCGGCTTGCGGGCCCAAAGAATCCGGGATAACAACCCGTCATGAATTCTCTTCCGGGAGAGAGCGGCATACGGTAGCCGCCGCCGAAGGCGCAACCGCCCCGGAATCGCTCAGGCAAAAGGGCCGGAAGAGAATCAACACGCTGGAAAGAGGCTGAAATCATGCCTCGCCGAAGGAGCAAGCCTGCCCTTCGACTGCGCTCAGGATGAGCCGGTCGAGGCGGGCGGAATCTCTCAGGCGCCAAGGACAGCGGGGGCGACGGGTTGGCGGCTTTTTGCTGCGCCGTCTCTCCTTTGAAGGGCGCCATGGCCGAGACCGCGACTGAAACGCTGAAGCGCACCCCGCTGTATGACATGCATGTGGCGCAGGGCGCGAAGCTGGTGCCGTTTGCCGGCTACGAGATGCCGGTCCAGTTTGACGGCGCGATGGCGGAACACCTCTGGACGCGGGCGCATGCGGGCCTGTTCGACGTGTCACACATGGGCCCCTGTTTCCTGACGCTGGCGGATGGCATCGGCGGGGGCGACGAGGCCCATGCGCGGATCGCCGCGCTGATCGAACGGCTGGTGCCGAGCGATATTGCCGGACTGAAGCCCGGGCAGGCGCGTTTAACTGTGCTGCTCAATGACGCGGGCGGTATTCTTGATGACCTCATCATTACGCGCCCGCTCGGCGATGAGGCGCAGGGCGCGCTCTATATCGTTGTGAACGGCGCAATGAAGGGGCAGGACTGGGCGCTGATGGAAGCGACATTTGGCGGCGCCGCCGTCCTGACCCGCGCCGATGATCGCATCCTGTTTGCGCTGCAGGGACCCGACGCGGTGGACGTGCTCGCCGATTTCTTTCCCGGCTGCGAGACGCTGAGCTTCATGCAGCACATGCCGTTCGAAATGAATGGCCAGCGCTGTATCGTTTCGCGTTGTGGCTATACCGGCGAGGATGGGTTTGAGGTGCTGATCCCGGCGGAGGCGGGCCTGCCGCTGATCGAGGAGATTTTCACCGATGCGCGCGTCAGGCCAATTGGGCTTGGGGCCCGTGATTCGCTGCGCCTCGAGGCGGGCTTGTGCCTTTACGGACATGATCTGACGCCTGACGTTTCCCCGGTCGAAGCAGACCTTTCCTGGGTGATCCAGAAGCGCCGCCGTGAAATTGGCGATTTTCCGGGTGCTGCGCGCATACTCCGTGAACTGAAGGACGGCCCTGTCCGCAAGCGCGTCGGTTTGCGTCCACTTGAGCGCGCTCCGGCGCGCGAAGGAACAGAGATTGTCTCTGGCGGGGAGCGATGCGGCATCGTGACCTCGGGTGGTTTTGGACCAAGCCTCGATGCGCCCATTTCGATGGGCTACATTCCGATTGCACAGGCAAATCCGGGAGCCCGCGTCGATCTGATGGTGCGCGGAAAGCCACGCCCTGCCGAGGTGACCTCGCTGCCATTCGTCCCGCACCGATACAAACGCTGATCCGCCTCCAGAAGGAAAACGCCTCGATGACAACCTACTACACAAAGCAACACGAATGGATCCGGGTCGATGGCGATACCGGCACGATCGGAATTACCGCTTACGCCGCCAAGCAGCTGGGCGAGGTGGTCTATGTCGAATTGCCCGAAGCAGGAGCAAGTTTTGCCCGCGAGAAGGACTTTGGCGTTGTGGAGAGTTCCAAGACGGCATCTGAGGTTTTCGCACCGGTAAGCGGAACCGTGATCGAGTCAAACACGCCGATTACCACCGACCTCGACAGTGTGAACCAAGACCCAGAGGGCGCCGCCTGGTTTATCCGTATGAAGATTTCAGATCCGGAGGAACTCGCCGGCCTGATGGATGCTGCTGCCTATGCGGCTTACTGCGAAGGGCTTTGATCCATGCGCTACCTACCACTCAATGACGCTGACCGACGGGCGATGCTTGCCACAATCGGTGCTGCATCCACAGATGATTTCTACGTGGACGTTCCGCCTTCGGCACAGCTGAAGACAAAGATCGCGGGGTTGCCGGATCATCAAGGTGAGCTTGCGGTCGAGCGTCATATGACCAAGCTCGCGGCCAAGAACCGGTCCGCCTCATCCGGTCCATTTTTTGTTGGCGCGGGCGCCTACAAGCACCATGTGCCGGCAACGGTCGACATGATTATCCAGCGGTCGGAATTCCTCACGACTTATACGCCCTACCAACCAGAAATCGCGCAAGGTACGCTGCAAACCCTTTTTGAGTTCCAGACACAGGTTGCCGCGCTGACGGCGATGGATGTCGCCAACGCGTCCATGTATGATGGATCGACGGCATGCGCCGAAGCGGCAGTCATGGCGGCGCGCGTGACCAAGCGGACCAAGATCATCCTGTCCGGCGGCGTGCACCCGCATTATGCGGCGGCGACGCGGCTCCTTTGCGAGGCGCAGGGCTTGACAGTTGTGCAGCTGCCGGTCGCCATTGATGGCGAGGGTGAATTGGCAAAGGCTGTTGATGCCGAGACGGCCTGCGTGATTGGCCAGAGCCCGAATGTGTTCGGCACACTGACCGACCTCACAGGCGTTGCGAAATCGGCTCACGAAAAGGGCGCGCTGCTCGTATCCGTGTTTACCGAGGTGGTCAGCCTTGGGCTCGTTACACCGCCGGGCGAGATGGATGCGGACATTGCGGCCGGTGAAGGCCAGTCGATCGGCAATGGTCTGAATTTTGGTGGGCCTTATGTCGGGTTGTTTGCCGCGCGCGAAAAGTTGGTTCGCCAGATGCCCGGCCGCCTCTGCGGACAAACGGTGGATGCCGATGGGAAGCGCGGCTTTGTTCTGACATTGTCGACGCGCGAGCAACATATCCGCCGCGACAAGGCAACGTCGAACATCTGCACCAATTCCGGGCTCTGTGCGCTTGCATTCACTGCGCACATGACCTTGCTCGGTGGCCGGGGCCTCAAAAATCTCGCGGAACTCAACCATGAGGCGGCATGTGAACTCGCACATGCCCTCGGCGCATTGAAAGGTGTCGAGATTCTGACCCCGCGTTTCTTCAATGAATTTTGTTTCCGAACGCCAGTCGACGCTGAAGCCGTTCTGGCCATGCTCGACGAGGCAGGCGTGGTTGGGGGTGTGCGTGCCAGCCGATTGTTCCCAGGCGGCCACATGGGCGATGTCATTATCGCCGCCGCAACTGAATGTACGACAACGGACGATATAGCGGCCTATGTCGCGGCACTGAAGGAAATTATCTGATGAGCACTGAAACAAAGAGTCGTCCTGTCGAGTCCGAGGTTGCGCCGGCGCAAGAAATTGAAACCGTTTCTGGTTCGCGCGGTCTTCTCCAGCACGAAGGCTTGCTATTCGAGATCGGCACCCCGGAAACGACGGGCGTCGACTTGCCGGCCCCTCGGGGACTCAAAAGCCGCCTTGGCGGCGTGACGCGGGCCGTGCAGACCGGCTTGCCTGGCCTTTCTGAGCCGCAGGCCGTGCGTCATTACATACGATTGTCCCAACGCAACTATGCAATCGATCTCGGCTTCTTCCCTCTTGGCTCTTGCACGATGAAGCACAATCCACGCCTGAACGAGAAGATCGCGCGGTTGCCCGGCTTTAGTGACATCCATCCGCTGCAGCCGCAGGCCACGGTACAGGGCGCGCTTGAATTGATCGATGAACTCGCGACCTGGCTGAAGACGTTGACCGGCATGCCGGCCGTCGCGATGAGCCCCAAGGCGGGCGCGCATGGTGAGTTGTGCGGGATGCTTGCGATCCGGCAGGCGCTGGTCGCACGGGGCGAAGGTGAGACACGCAAACGCGTTCTTGTGCCGGTCTCTGCCCACGGCACCAACCCGGCGACGGCTGTCCAATGCGGGTTCGTCATCGATGAGATCAAGGCGGACGCGCGCGGGCGTGTCGACATGGACGAACTGCGAAGCAAATTACAGCATACTGACGATATTGCCGGTATCATGCTGACCAATCCGAACACCTGCGGCTTGTTCGAGACAGACATCAAGAATATTGCCGATCTTATCCACGCAGCGGGCGGCTATTTTTACTGTGACGGCGCAAACTTCAACGCCATTGTGGGGCGGGTGCGGCCCGGCGACCTCGGCATTGATGCCATGCATATCAATCTGCACAAGACATTCTCGACCCCCCACGGTGGTGGCGGCCCGGGCTCTGGCCCGACTGTCTTCTCCGAGGCTTTGGCGCCTTATGCGCCCGTACCTTTCGTAATAAAGGACGAAGATGGCTTCTATCGCCTGGTCGAGCAGACCGAAGGCGTCGCCAGGGACAGCTTTGGCCGCATGGTCGCTTTCCATGGCCAGATGGGCATGTTCGTTCGTGCGCTGACTTATATGTTGAGCCATGGCGCCGATGGTCTGAAGCAGGTCGCCGAGGACGCCGTTCTGAATGCCAACTACATTCAGGCGCGGCTCAAGTCCGTCATGACCCCGGCATTTGATGGCTTCTGCATGCACGAGGCGCTGTTCTCGGACGCTTTCACCGCAGACGGGATCGAAACCATCGACATTGCAAAAGCCCTGATCGACGAGGGCTATCATCCGATGACGATGTATTTTCCGCTGGTCGTACATGGCGCGATGCTGATCGAACCAACGGAGACCGAATCAAAGGCCGAACTCGACCGGTTTTGTGACGCCCTTACCTCGATTGCCCGGCGGGCCGCGCAGGGTGATCAAACGTTGAAAGGTGCGCCCTATCTGGCACCTCTGCGCCGGCTCGACGAGACGCGCGCGGCACGCAAGCCAGTCCTCAAATGGACACCGCCGGTCAATGCCGGGATTGCCGCAGACTGAACCTCCTCAATCAGCAGCGACCGCGCGGTAGCGCGCGCCGCGATAGAAGAGAAACTCGCGCGCACGCGAAAAAGCGATGATCGCCGGGCGCTCGATCAGGGAATAGGTGACCCATGCGCCGATCAAGGCGGTCGCGAGGGCTGCGAAGATAAAAAGGATGTTGTCGACGCGGCCGGCTTCGCCAAGGCCGAACGCGGGGCGGAGAAACTCGATGCTTGCGCCCGCCTCGAAGGCCCGCCGCGTAAGGCTCATGAAGATCATATGCCCGAGATAGAGGGAGAATGACCAGTCGCCCAGCCGCACCGCAGCGCGCAAGGCGCTCTTAAAGCGCGGCGCAAGCGCGTGGAGCGTCGCTGGCCTATGATAACCCGCCAGCCAGCCAGTCCAGAGGACGATCAACATCGTTGTTGTGGCGATCACTAGCGCCATGATCGTTGCGCCGAGCCTCACCGGGTCTGGCGTGGTGCTTGTCAGCCCATAGAGTTGGTAGACAAGGGCGCCTGCGACGAGACCAGCCATGCCCGGAATGACCCAGGCAAGCCTGCCCTGGATCTCGAGTGTTGCGAGGCTGAAGATCAACAACGTCGATGGCAATCCAAACCAGACGACGCGCCCCCATTGGAGGGTTGCGTCTGTTTCGATGCCCTGGAAGCACATGGCCCCGAGCAGCCACAACACCGCGACCAGCGAAAGAAGACCGGGCCGCCATTGAATACCAGAGGTGACCATCAGAGCGGCCGCTGCGCCGAAAATGAACTCCATCGTCATCGGATAAAAGAGCAGCATGAGTGGTGTGGACGCGAACGGACCTGACAGGCCTGCCAGCGACCCGGCGACCACCGCAACGCCCCACGCCATCAGCACGAGCGGCCACAACCGTCGCGAAACCAAAAGCATCAGCGTGAAGACCGCGTAAAAATAGACCTCGTGGATCAGCGTCCAGCCGACGCCGAGGATCGGAAAATCCGGTTGCGGGATCAGAAGAAAGGAATTGAGGAGGTAGGGTGCAAGCGGCGCGCCCCGCGAGATTACCTCCCAACCGCCGCCATTCGGGCTGATGCCATGTGCGAGCACCATGTAGATCGTCATGATGCCGGCGAAGGCCCACCAGACGGGGTAGATCCGCCCGACGCGGGCGAACAGGAATTCAAGGCTGGTGCGCGGATGGGCTGGCTGGCCTTGCGTCACCCAGACCATGATGAAGCCCGAGATCACAAAGAAGAGGTCGACACCTGCATAGCCGTTTTCAAACAGACCGCCGACCAGTGGAAGTTCTGATCCGCCGATGTGGTTGATCGACAAGCCTTCGAGAGACCGCGTGTGGTAGATAACCACCAGAAGGGCGGCGAGACCGCGGAGCGCCTGGATGGTTTGCAACTTCATGGGAACGGCTATCCGCCTTGAACTCTACATGCCGATAATATCCGAGGTGTAGCAATCGGGTAACGGCGTTGCCAGACTTTCGACACATGTGATTGATTATTCTGGTTGAATACGGAACACGATCCCATATGACCCGCCATGGCCGATGACAGCACCCCCCCGCCGACGCAATCAACCAGCTATGGCCTGCCAAAGCCCGTCACGGTGCTTCGCGATGGCGTGAACGTTGCGTTCAGGCAGGTGCTGGCCGTTTCCGGGCTGGTGATGATCGTCCTCGCTGTGCCGATTGCCTTCATGACGCCGCTTATTCCCGTTGGATTGCCCATAGGCATTGTGGGTGTGGTCCTGCTCGGACGCAACGCGGTCTGGGGACGTCGCTGGATGGAGAGTGTCCTCGTGCGCCATCCGCGCGTCGAGCGCCTCGCCCCCGGCTGGCTGATGAAGATGGTATTCGGACGCGACAAACGCGAGCCAACCGAATAAGGGCGTCGGCGTCAGGCGCTTTTCGCGCCGTCCAGGATGGCAGGCAGAGGCAGAACAGTGACCCGGCTCGACGAATTTCGCGCCCGCCTCAAGGTACGCGTGCTGCATCCAACAGGGCTAACACCCGCCGATAGGGGGGCCTGGAACGCGCTTCGCGCGGCGCATGTCGATTATGCCAGCCCTCTCTTTTCCGCTGAATTCGCGGAGGCTGCAGCGAACGCGCGCCCGGATGCTCGCGTGGCTTTGATTGAGGATGCTGGCCAGCTCGTTTGCGTTTTCGCCTTCTACGTCCGGCCCGATGGGCTGGGACGCCCGATCGGCGCGCCGTTCGCCGATTATTCAGGACCTGTGATCGGGCAGGGATGTCAGCTCAGCCTGCGCGAGATCGTCAGCTTGAGTGGCCTCGCGGGTTGGCGATCCCTGTCGCTCGTCGATCCCTGGGACAGGTTCGTGGCCGAAAGATCGGGCGGGCGAACAAGCCTCGTCATTCGCCTCGAAGGTGAAGCGATCGCCGACTACCTCGAAGCCCGGCGGTCGGCTTATCCCAAACGCTTCAAGAATTTTCGGAGGCTGGATGGGCAGATCGCGCGCGAGGGTCACGTCCTGAAATTCAGTCACGGATCTCCTACGCCGCTGCTGTTGCAACACCTTCTTGCACTGAAATCGCGCCAATACCGTGCCAGTGGTTTGGTCGATCTGACGATCGCCCGGCAGTCGCGCACAATCCTCGACGCCGTGGCGGGTCATGCGCGTGGCTTCCAGACCAGCCTCTGGACCGCACACCAGCTGATCGCTGCGCATTTCGGCTTTCGCGAAGGCGTCGCGTTCCATCCTTGGATTGCGGCCTACAATCCGGATTTCGCGCACTACTCGCCCGGCAACCTGCTCCTGAAGCGGGCCTTGGAGGCTATGCCGGAGATGGGTCTTCAGACCTACGATCTCGCCGATGGCAGCGATCACTACAAGAAGTACTATACCAATGCGGGCACGCAGGTTTACCAGGCCGATGTGACGGGGCACGGGCCGCGCGCGGCCTTGCTGCGGGGCGGGGCCGCGCTCTGGCGGCTTGCAG
>JBGSVY010000202.1:0-10173 GCA_041752715.1 Hyphomonas sp. | reverse complement strand
TGTCGCGGTCTGCGCTGCCTTGCAGCCGCTTGTACCGCGTCCAACTAGGCAATCCTAACATGGCTGGTTGATCATGCTCCTTCGTTTGAGAGCGGAGCAGGGTGCATGAATCCCGGAAGAATTCTGATTGGCCAGGTCGGCGTCGTACTGATCGTGATCGTGCTGACACAATGGTTTGCAACGCAGTGGACCGCAGAGGCGCTCGGATACCAGCCTGCACTGGGCGCGCCGTGGTTTGCTCTTGGTGATCGGCCCGTCTATCTGCCCTGGCGCCTCTTCCAGTGGTGGTATGCCTATGAAGCCTACGCGCCTGAAGTGTTCGGAACGGCCGGCCTGATCGCAGCAAGCGGCGGACTGTTCGGCATCCTTGTAGCGGTTGTCGGCTCCGTCATCCGCAGCCGGGACGCAAGGTTCGTCACGACGTATGGCTCAGCACGCTGGGCAACGGTGAAGGATATGCGCCAGCACAAGCTGCTTCGGCCTGACGGGGTGTTCCTTGGCCGGTATCGCGGCAGTTACCTGCGACATGCCGGACCAGAACATGTAATGGCTTTCGCGCCCACCCGCTCGGGCAAAGGTGTCGGGCTCGTTGTGCCCACGCTCCTCTCCTGGACAGAAAGCGCTGTTATCCATGACATCAAGGGCGAGAACTGGACCCTGACATCAGGCTGGCGGTCGACATTTTCAGATTGCATCCGGTTCGATCCGACAGATGCCCGAAGCCCGCGCTACAATCCTCTCCTCGAAGTGCGGCGCGGCGCCTGTGAGGTACGTGACGCGCAGAACATTGCTGATATCCTTGTGGATCCTGAAGGCTCTCTGGAACGGCGCAGCCATTGGGAGAAGACCGGACATGCGCTGCTGGTCGGCGTGATCCTGCATGTTCTTTATGCGGAAGAAGACAAGACGCTCGCAGGCTGCGCTAAGTTCCTCTCTGATCCCGACCGGACATTCGCGGCAACGCTGCGCCTGATGATGTCAACATCGCATCTCGGGGACCACCCGCATCCTGTGGTCGCCCAGGCAGCACGGGAGCTCCAGAACAAATCCGAGAATGAGCGTTCCGGCGTGCTCTCGACGGCGCTGAGCTTTCTCAGCCTTTACCGTGATCCGGTCGTCGCTGAAGTTACGTCCGTCAGTGATTGGACGGTGGAAGGGCTCGTCATGGGCGAGCGGCCGATGTCCCTCTACCTTGCCTGTCCGCCATCGGATGTCTCTCGCACCAAGCCGCTGATGCGGCTTGTGCTGAACCAGATTGCGCGCCGGCTGACGGAGCAGGAACCCGATCTTTCGCGGCGAAAGCTCCTCTTGATGCTGGATGAATTCCCAGCGCTGGGAAGGCTCGACTTCTTCGAGACAGCGCTTGCGTTCATGGCGGGTTACGGCGTGCGCGCTTTCCTTGTCGCCCAGTCTCTCAACCAGATCGAAAAAGCCTACGGTCCAAACAACGCCATCCTCGACAACTGCCATGTTCGGGTGGCATTTGCGACCAATGATGAGCGAACGGCGAAGCGCATCTCCGAGGCGCTTGGCACCAAGACTGAGCTGCGCTCGCAGAAGAACTATACCGGTCACCGGCTCTCACTTTGGCTTCCGCACATGATGGTCTCCCGCCAGGAGACCCAACGCGCGTTGTTGACTCCGGGCGAGATCATGCAGCTTCCGGCTACAGATGAGATCGTAATGGTCGCAGGCGCGCCGCCGGTGCGCGCCAGGAAGCTTCGATATTTTGAGGACGGGAACTTCACGGCGCGCGTCTTGCCGGCAGCTTCGATTGTGAGGCCCTCCGTCGCTGGAAGCCATGACTGGCTGGGGCGTGTTCTGTGTCCGCCCCTGCCGACTTTCAGGACGCGCAATGAAGACCCCGAAGGTGACGGCGGCCTTGGCCTCAAGCCTGAGCTGGGCGAGCCCCCAGTCCGGTTGCCTGACGACCTCGCGGCAGAGATCGCGCCAGATGAGGAAGAGGACATAGCGCCTGAGCAGGACGACCATCTGCGGAACGTGCGCCGGGCTGTTGCCATGGATCAGGGCAACAAAGATTTCCTTCCGGATTTTTGACATGGGCAAACCGAGACTAAATCTTCGCCTGAGGGCCGACCTGCTTCGCAAGCTCGAAGAAGCAACCCGGCGTCCCGGGGTGACCAAGAACGCACTGATCGAGCAGGCACTTGAGGAGTATTTCGAACCAGAAATCCGGCATGACCTTGAAGAAAGGCTGCTCGCTCGGCTTGATGGGTTCGAAGTCCGGCAGGGCGAGATCGAACGGGATGTCGCGCTATTGCTGGAAACCCTTGGCCAGTTCGTGCTCTACTGGCTGACCCGCACCGATCCGATCCCAGAAGGCGAACGCGAAATTGCGCACGCGCTTGGGCAGAGACGGTTCGATTACTTTATCGACCAAGTGGCGCGGAAGGTTCGCCGGGGCGGAGGCATCGGGAGCCAGTTTGGACTCACAGCCGAAGTGAACTCGATCGGCCGCGGATCGGCTCACACCGACGAAAAGGACGGCAAGCCCGTTTGAGCTTTCGTACTGCCTGAGACCCCGACTGAGCTCACTTTACAATGGAGGGGGAGCAAGCCGGAGCATCTGGCCGGGCAATATGTGTCGCCTCATCAAGGGAGACGCGCAGATGTGCAATTGAGACGAACGCTCCATCGAGAATGTGAAATGCTCAAGCCGGGGCGCAATCGGTGCGGTGACCTTTCCGGTCGAAACGCGGGCAAGGGTCTCGAAGTCCGATGCTTCAGGGGCTTGTGGTGCAAGACGGAGTTTAACGTAGTCGGCTTTTTGAATGGCAAGTTTTCCTCGAGGCGGGCACCCGGCCACCGACTGCAGGTGCCGGGAGCGGGAGAGCTTTCCCCTAGGCGCCTGTCGCATTTTTTTCTCCAACCATGCGAATTCGGTCGAATAAGCGCCGAAAGCGTGCAAGCATTTCTACTGCAGTTTTGATCGACGTCAGGGGGAATGGACGATGCCGAACGGATCGACGCGAAAGGTGAGCCTTGCAGAGTTTGAAGCGTATATCTTCGGGTATGCAGCCGCTGCGACACGAACGGTTACCGAAGTCCACATCCATCATACCTGGCGGCCAGACTATACCATCTTCAATAGCCGGAAACTGTCCCTGGGGTCCGCCGACGCTGCCGCCATGGCGCTTATCGACAGTATGCACCGGTTCCACACCTCTCCCAAGCCGGGAGGCATGGGCTGGTCGGATATCGCCCAGCATCTGACAATCGACCCCGAAGGCGGTCTATGGACCGGTCGGGGATGGAACCGGCCGCCCGCCAGTGCAACGGGACACAATGGTGGGGCGCAATCGGGACCCTTCATGATCGAGATGATTGGCAATTTTGATACTCATCGTGATCAGATTACCAGCCAGCAGAAAGCGGCTGTCCATGCGGTGACGGCGCTGGTGCAGCGCGCTTTCAAAAAGACTGCTGATGCGTTTCGTTTTCACAACGAAATGACGGGTGCAAAATCCTGCCCGGGCACTGCCATCGACCGCGCAGAGTTTCTTGAGGCTGTCGAATTGCTGCACAAGTCGGGCGCACGCTCGAGGGCCCGCCACGCCTCCGATATCGATTCTGTCACCGATCTTTCGCGGTCGGATCTCGGCAGCACCGACGAAGGTGAACTGCCGGAAGAGCAAGCGTCGTTCCAGGACGGGCTGCTTTCTGACAGTGCGTGGCGCGGCGGCGGAGGTGATGGGTTTGACCTCAACAGCGATGTGCTGCGCGAACTCTCGGGTCACATTATTAACATGCAGGCCGGGCGATTCAGCACATCCGGTGCGTTTGAAACAACTCAGCAGGATGTCAGTGATCTCGTCCATAGCCGGATCAGAGAGTTCATCGATACGCAGATTGCCAAAGGTGCAGTACCGCGCATCATGGTTTATGCGCACGGCGGTGTGACGTCAGAGCGCGACGGTCTGCGGCTTGCCTGGCGCCAGATCTCCACCTGGAAACGGAACGGCGTTTATCCGGTATTCCTTGTCTGGGAAACCGGCATCATGGAATCGTTTGCTCAACTGGCGGGACGCATATTTGGCGGCGCGCGGCCATCGCGCGGCTGGTTGCGAGATCGTCGCGATGACCTGTTCGAGGCCGCTGCATCTGTCACTGTCAAGCATGCCTGGGATGCGATGAAAGTCAGCGCTGAGCGGGTAAGCGACTCGCAAGGTGGCGGGACATACTTTGTCGGCGAGCTTTCTGCCCTTCTTGAGACCTACACCCGAACGCACATCAAGACACTCGCACCCACAACCGACGCCGCAGGCAAAACCGCAGCCGACCTCGCGCCGGAACTCCATCTTGTCGGCCACAGCGCCGGCACGATCCTGATGAACCACTTTGTCCGGATGTTCCATCGCGTTGCGCCAGGCGCGGTCAAGATCTCGTCGCTCCAGTATCTGGCACCTGCCTGCACGATCAGTCATTACCAGGATCACCTTGAACCGGTGCTGGCTAATGCATCGCGACGGGTGTCTTACTTCCGGATTTTTAATCTTACGAAGACAGCAGAACGCGGTGACACCATTCGCGGTGTCTATGAGGGATCGATCCTGTATCTCGTTCGCAATGCGCTCGAGCCAAGGAATGCGCCACTTCTTGGTCTGATGGAATCGGTCAACGCGGATGCCGATCTCACCCGCAGCCTCTCTAAGCCGGGCCGCGAACTGTTCACCTCCCCGGTCGACTCCTCGGCCCCGGTGCATGTTCGCGCCTGCAGCACATCACACGGATTTGATGCGGATCACCACACGATGAACGCGCTCCTGTGCCGTGTTCTGGGGGTCGTCCGTCTGCCAGATGTCGCCTTCGATGAAGATACGCTCAACCGCGCGCGAAATCACCGGGGCGACAAGCTCTTCACTGAAACGTCTGCAGAGCTTGAAGAGCTGTTGAATGAACTCTCCGCCCTGGGTCGCCCCTCAGCTCCGCCGCAGGTGTCTGAAACGCTTCCGGTCTCGCCCTTGATTTCAAACATCAACACTCTGGGGCCGGACTCCTTGTCAGGACGTGCTTACGCACTTTGCATGGGAATCAATAACTATGCCTCGAGCCCGCTACAGGGGTGCGTACCTGACATGCAGGCCTGGCGCGATGTGCTCAAAGGCTCATTAGGCATTAAGGAAGTCACGCCACTGGCTGACGACGAGCTGACGCTGAAAGGTCTGACTTCCGCGTTTGAATCGGCGATCGCGAAGGCTCGTCCCGGTGACCTACTTGTGATTCAGTATTCAGGACACGGAACATACCGGGCAAATACCGACAAGAGTGAAAACGAAATCAACGACCAGGGGCTTGTTCCGCAAGACGCCGACAGAACCGATATGCTCTGGGATGATGACCTTGCCAGGATCTATGCGCAGATTCCGAACGGGGTGCATGCCTTCGTCTTCATGGACTGCTGCCATTCAGGCACGAACATGCGCATGGGTGTCGGCGGGGACCTCCTGCCTGCTGCAGGGGCGGGCACTGACAGGCGCGTCCGCTTTTACGACCTCAAGCGTAGCCCCCAGACCGCCCGGGCGAGACTCGCAGCAAGCCAGGCGGCGCGCACCCACTCGGCGGCCGGCTCAGAGTCGATGCGGCACGTTCAGTATTCTGCGTGCGAGGACCACGAATTTGCCTGGGAAAGTGGCAAGCAAGGCGACTTTACCAGGGTCATGCTTGAACTGCTCCGCGAAATGCCCACGGGACTGTCGAACCATGCCGCCCAGCTTGAGATAGAGCGGCGCATGCGCAAACAGGGATTTAACCGGCAGTCGCCTCGCCTTCATTGCACAACTGATATGAAGTCTGGCCTTTTCCTGCCGGGGCTGGCGGTTCGCGCGAAGCTTGCGCCGTGACCCGCGTGCTGATTGATCGATGCGAAGTGTCGCTTTCCATCGGTCATGATGCCGATGCGGCCACCGCAGTCTATCCGACCGTCAACAATATCGCCGCCAAGCGCAGGAGACTTCTGACCTATGTAACGGATCCGAAACTGTTCAGGGATCAGGGGTCAATCGACACACTCAATGTGCCGTTTGAAGCTCTGCCGGTTGTGACCGGTGAGGCGGGCCTGGCAGGCGGTCTGTTCGCGGTTGATATTTCGGGAGCCCCGCAGGGTGTGAGGGCCGGCCAGATCGATCTGGATGACGGGGATCAGCGCGCAAACGCCGGATACGTGCCAGACGCCGCAGATGCCCGGTTTCATGGTCAGATGGTCTACGGTGTCGCCATGGCGACATATGACACCTTCCGTCTCGCGCTTGGGCGGGTCATCGGTTGGCGTCCACGTCCGGGCAACCTGTCTTTTGCGCCGCTGACTTTGCGGCCGTTTTCGGCGCAGGACCGGAACGCCTGGTATGACCGCGCGCGGCATGAGATCGCGTTCGGATATTTTGGAGCCGAACCCGACTCAGGGATCCCAAGCGGTCGACTGGTTTTCTCTTCGCTGTCAGGCGACATCATTGTGCACGAAACGGCGCACGCTTTACTCGATGCGCTCAAGCCCCACTTCATGCGTCCATCCAACCCGGAGGCGCTCGCGTTTCACGAGGGCTTTGCGGATCTGATGGCCGTCTTCCACCGGTTCACGTTTCGCCGATATGTCAGGTCAGTAATCGAACGTGACCGTTTTCGCTTCAGCGCAGACGGGTTGACGGCAGCGCTCGCGGCGGAGTTCGCGACAGCCATGGGCAGGGGACACGCCCTGCGAAACCTGGCTGCAACGATGCCGGAGGGACAGGGTGTGCATGTCCTCGGTAAGAAACTTGCTGATGCTGTATTTGCTGCGTTCAGCAGTATCGCCATGAAGAAAGCGGCGCCCCTTATCCGCATGGCGACCGGCCGGGAGCAACTTGAAGCCAGCGAGCCTGTTCCGATCCTTCTGCTCGACCAGCTCGCTACAATACTCAGCAAACTGGCCCCCAAATTCCGCGCCATGTGCATTCGTGCGCTCGATTACTGTCCGCCGGTGGATATCGAGTTCGGAGACTTCCTGAGAGCCCTAATCACGGCTGATATGGAGGTCGTTCAGCACGACAGCTGGGGATACCGCGAAGCGATCGTGCAGGGGTTCAGGCGTAGCGATATCTATCCCCACGAAATGACAACCCTTTCTGAAGCCGCGTTGCGCTGGAACGGCCCGGTGCGCAGCGGCGGGTATCGGATCGATGCCTTCGCTTTGCAGAATCTGAACTTCAAGGGAGATCCGGGGCTTCCGGCCTCGCGTGCACACATTCAGCAGCATGCCTTTACTCTGGCTGCGGAAATCGAAAGCAATCCGGAGTTCGCCTATGAAATCGGACTACACGCGACAGACCCTGATCAGTACGGCCCCCCGGAGATCATCTCGATACGCCCGACCCGCCGATCCGGTCCGGATGGCTCAATTGCATTCGATCTTGTTGCAGAGGTGATACAGCATCGCTTTGTGTCTCTGGACGGCGGCGGCCAGCTTCTCGTGTATGGGGGGGCAACCATAATCTTCAGCGCAGACGGCCAGGTGCGATACATCATTCGCAAGCGGACCGGGAATGACCTGTGGAAAGCCAACCATCTGGCAGCAGTCAAGGCGGGTTACGCGCTTCGGCATGTCGGGAGCAAACGTTTCGACTTTGATGATCACTTCTTTTTCGATCTGTGCCGGAAAAGCCATGTGTGAAACGGACCTCCGCGTCTGAGGGTATGCTGTCGGGCAGGGTTCGACTGATGTCGTCAAATGTTTCTGCGGTCTCATGCTGCCCGGATCGTCAGCATTCAGAACGTCATTGACGCGCTACTGAATCAGAAACTCTCTTTCTGCTAAACTTCCGGAATTACTCAAGGTTGCTGAAGAGGCGTTCGGTGTCCTATATTGCGGCATTGGGGTGATCTGTCAGGGGGACGGCAAAGCCATGCGCAGAATCTGCTTTTCCGTTGGGGTCGGCGACGCACAGCAGCTCGCCTATCTGCCCGGTGCGCGAAACGGCGCCGAAGCATTTGGGGGCTGGGCGAGGCAGTTCGGCTACCAGACTGATGTTCTGACGGATGAAAAGGATCCGGTTACCATCGAGACATTCAGGCAACGCCTTGAAAGCCTGCTCGCAAATGCCATCCAGCAGCCTATAGAGCGCGCCATCATCTATTTCGCCGGTCATGGACTGACCCAAGGCGCTGCGGATGATCTCTGGCTATTGTCCACCTGGTTCAGAAGTCAGGAGGCAGTGAACGTCAACGGACTGGTCCGCAAACTTGACCGATACAACATCAGTCAGCTGGTTGTTGTATCAGACGCCTGCCGATCGCTTCCAACCGGCGCGCAGGATGCTGATCTGACCGAGCACAAGGTTTTGCCGCGAGGCCCGGTGCTGACGGCTGTTTCTCCTCAGGCGGATCACTGGCGCGCATCTTCGCCCTATCGCGCCGCATTCATGGTCCGAGGGGCGAACGGCGGGCAGGATCGCTGCATCTTTTCGGGTGTGCTCACAGATGCACTTTGGGGGTATTATCCCGCAGCATTTGACCCGGCTGTCGGGGGTGGGCGCATTACCAGTGCGTCCTTAGCGAGGTGCCTTCAGGCTGAAGTGCCCCTGGTCGCCAGCCGCTACATGATCAATGGCCAGCCGATCAGTTTGAATCCAGACCTGAGACCCGGCCTGTGGCCACCCGACAATTTGTATGTAGAGGTACTTCCGCATACGCGTCCGCCGATCACGCAATGGCCCGCGGGGGGCGCTGTAGCACAGGGCGGAGAGGAGGACAGCACCCGGACTGCAAGACCTCCCGGAGAGACATGGTCAACCCGGGCGCCATACCTTGGGACAGCTGACGCTGATCTCACGCGACCAGCGTCAGACTCTGGCGCTCGGGGAGACCCTAAGCTAACTGGCTTTGATGATCGGTCGCTTGTCGAAGCGAATGCCGCCCGGAATTCAAGATTCGAAGAGAACGTCCTTGAATGGCGAGGCATAGTTGAAGAACGCAGCACGTTAGCTCCAAAAGCTTGGTCGGTATTCACAGTTTTTGATTCACGTTCGGCGGATGCGCCAGAGCGATCTGACGAACTGACCGCATATTCAAATACGGGCGTGATTCATCTTTTCTCGACTGCAGCGGATGGAGTTCCGGGAGGCAGTCTCCGCAGCGGAATTGTTCGCCCCTTGGATCAACCCGCTCCTTTTCTGATTAGGCTGTCAGGCGAACGTTACTTTGGTGCGGCGCTGTATCGTTCGGGGCAGACCGACTTCTACGTTACCGATCGCGGGGTCGAGGGCCTGATGATTATGCAAGACAGGAGGCGCAGGGACGATCCTGGCATATTCAATTTTGGTGAACTGGAGTCTGCGCGAGCGATTTTGATGTTGCAGTCTGACAGCCTGTCCAGAAGTGACGCAGAACGACTTGCAGAAGGGTTGCGTTTCAACAAGCACAGCAACCCTGTGGCAGGCGTAATTGCCGCCTACCTGTACAATCGGTTTGGCGACATCGACAACATCAGGCGGATCGCGCTCTACTACATCAGAGCGCAACAACCTGTCCCCTTCGATATTGCGCTTCTGGCGCGAGTGGATTCCGTGCGCGACACAGCCGGTCAGATTTCAATCAGCGTTCCTTCGGTAGGCCTCAAAGAGAACGCTGATCAGGAAGACGAGAGATTTACCTGGGACGAAATGGAGGGCGGGCATGGCAAAGTCGCGGGCGCCTTCCCGTGGCTAAGGCAAGGCTGGATCCTGCTTGATGACGAAGGCGAAGGTGCACTTTATCCGCCCGGCCTGAGCCGTCTCGGAAAGTATCTTCTCCCGGCGCCGTTTACGACGCTGCGCCGTCCGGCCGGACATGCGCTGGGGCGCTGGCTTCGCAATGGAGCGGGAGGCCCCGTGGAGTGAATTTTTGTTTTGTGTTAGATGAGGTTATCTGAGGGAGCGGTGAATGTCTTTTGATCTTGAGCGTGCAAAGAGTTTTGTATCTGAAGTAGAGCTTCCGGATCGTCCAAGAGGACCGGTAGCTCAGGGCCCTGATGACAAACCGATCTATGAGACCGTAAAATCTCAGGCGACGATCGTCGGGTCTGACGTGATATCTTTCGTAACCGGCGTTGAGGATACACTACGGGAAGCCATTTCCGACGCGTCGCTGCTCGCACAGCTCCATGCGAACGAACAGGTAGATGACGAAGAGGACATCTATCAGTGG
>JBGSVY010000201.1:0-1629 GCA_041752715.1 Hyphomonas sp. | reverse complement strand
AGGTGCGCCGGCCGGGCGGCGGCACGGGCTTCGGCCCCGCCGACCTCCCTGTCGAGGCAGTGGAGACAATACAATGGCATGCGGAACCCCTCCTTGGCGTGATGCGGCCCCCTATGGCACAGACCGGCGCGCCTGCCTATTCGCTGCCGAAATCACTGCATTGCAGATTGAATGAATCATTGATCCTTCAATTTTTCGCTGTATGGTTCCCGGATGAACGATACAACCGATACCCGGACCCAGATCCTCGAAGCCGCCGTGCAGCGCA
Organism: Hyphomonas sp.; assembly: GCA_041752715.1. Lineage (GTDB taxonomy): Bacteria > Pseudomonadota > Alphaproteobacteria > Caulobacterales > Hyphomonadaceae > Hyphomonas. The sequence continues at coordinate 1,361 of JBGSVY010000201.1, read as the reverse complement.
TCCTGCACTATGGTTATGGCAAGACGACCATGTCGGAGATTGCCAAGGATTGCGGCATGTCCGCCGGCAATATCTACCGCTTTTTTGCATCGAAACTGGATATTGCCGAGGCCATGGCGCGCAAGTTCAACGGCGAACTGTACCAGGCCTATGCCCGAATCGCCCGCGAGCGCACGTCAGCCCCGGCCCGGCTGCGCGAATTCTTCGAATATGGGCTCAACCACACTTATGAGGCCATCGAAGCGCAGGCGAAGGTGCTGGAAGTGGCCGAAGTGCTCGGCGAAGAGCGGCCGCTCTTTTTCAACGAGCAGATGGCGCAGGAACGCGTCTACCTGGTGCAGATACTGGAGGATGGCATGCGTGCCGGCACGTTCCGGACGCTGGAGCGGCCGAACGAAACGGCTGAATTCATCCAGGCGGCGATGATGAAATTCCGCTTTCCCCAGCTGTTTTCGCACCTCACCCTGCCCAAGCTGAAGCGCGAACTGGACGGTGTAATGGACCTTCTGCTGGCCGGCCTGTCAGCCGGCGCGACGGTCCCTGAGCGCCCAAAATAATGAGTGCTGAACATTTTTAAAATTGTTCATTGATTTTGGTTCAATGCCTTGCTATATGATGGGCATGGAAGGCGATGGCCGCCTCCCGGAACCAAGGAATGCTCAAATGACCCTGTCGAAAACCGAATCCCGCCAGTCCATGTTCGCCATGCTGGCCGCGCTGCCGCTGACCGCAGCCCTGCTCGCCTTCACGCTGTCGCTGACCGAATTCGTGGTCTGATCTGTGGCGTGCGATCAGGCCTTGGCGCCCCGGCGCCCGGTAATATAGGCCGGATCGAGCATCGCCGCCGCTTCATCGAGCGGCCAGCGAGGTCTCGCCCCGGCGCCAAGGTCCCCCGCCTCGCTTGCGAGGCCGCCCGCAAGCCGCTCCAGCCCGGCCAGGGCAATCATCGCGGCATTGTCGGTACAATGTTTCATCGGCGGCGCGATCAGCACCGCCCCGGCAGATGCCGCTACCGCGTCCAGCCCGTCTCGGATCGCCCGGTTCGCCGCAACGCCCCCAGCCACCACGAACCGCTTCGCCGCGCCATCACCCGGCTCGAACCCGTCGAGTGCGCGCCGGCTCTTCTCTGACAGGACGTCGACAATCGCGGCCTGGAAGCTGGCGCAGATGTCCGCGATCCTTGCCCCGGTCAGCGCTTCGGTCTCCACCGCGCGCGCCACGGCCGCCTTCAGGCCGGCAAAACTCATGTCGAGCCCCGGCCGGTTGAGCAGCGGCCTCGGGAAATCGACTGCCTTCGGATTGCCGCCGCGCGCGAGCCGCTCCACCGCCGGCCCGCCCGGAAACCCGAGCCCCAGCAGTTT
>JBGSVY010000200.1:0-5843 GCA_041752715.1 Hyphomonas sp. | reverse complement strand
GCCGAGTTCCCGCATCTTGTCGCCGGAGCAAAAGCGTAGCTTTCCAGACACACTCCACGTGCGTCGCATTCCTGAGAATAAACTGTCGCGGCTACGTCACTGAATGAGCCTATCGGCCTTCGCAGTTGCAGCAGGAGCACGCGAATGAAGTCGATCCTTTTGGGCGCCGTCTCGGCGGTCAGCCTCTCCGCCTTTATCCAACCCGCCTTCGCACAGGACACCGGCGACGAGCCGCTGGTGCAGAACACGGTCACCGTGACGCTTCAGAAGCGCGAGCAGGACCTCCAGGACGTTCCTGTCGCGGTCAGCGCGCTCGACGGCCAGTTTCTCCGGGACCTTGGCCTCGACGAGTTCGATGCCGTCGCCCGGTTCGTGCCCGGCTTTGAGGTGCAGGAACAGAGCCCAAACAACCCCGGCTTCGTTATCCGCGGCATCACGTCAGACAGCGGCGAGGCAACGACCGAGCCCCGCATCGCCGTGTTCCAGGATGGCGTGTCGATCTCACGCTCGCGTGGCTCGATTGTCGAATTGTTCGACATGGAGCGCATCGAGGTCGCCAAGGGTCCACAACCGACCCTGTTCGGGCGCGGCGCCCTCATCGGCGGCGTGAACATCATCCAGGCCAAGCCGCAATTCGATTTCGGTGGCAGCATTCAGGGCGGTGTCGGCAATTTCGATGAACGCTATCTCGACGCCCACATCACCGGACCCATCCTCGGCGACAGACTCGCCTTCCGCATCGCCGGTCGCCTGCGGACGCGTGATGGCTATGTCGAAAGCCTCAACCCCGACGAAGAAGACTTCAACAGCCAGGACATGAAGGCCGTGCGCGCCTCGCTCGCCTTTGTGCCGGCGGCCAACCTGCGGTTCGACCTGATCGTCAACTATCAGGAAGACAATCCGTCGGGCACGAGCTTCAAGTCGGGCAACTTTGAGCCTGTTCCCGGTGCGTCGACCGACGCGTGGGAGCCCGCCAATCTCAACACCTTCGGCAACTTCCTAGGTGGCAAGCGCCTCGGCCTCGAGCGCGAAGTTCTGTCTACGACATTGCTCGGTTCATGGGACATCTCCGATGCCCTGAGCCTCAACGCGATCACCGGCGCGCGCAGCTTCGAAAGCCTTGAAGTGTTTGATCCGGATGGTTTCGACCTGCCGCTCCTCATCTTCGCAGAGGATGCCGAGGGCGACCAGTTCAGCCAGGAGTTCCGCCTCAATTATGATGCGTCCGGCCGTGTCCGTGGCTTTGCCGGCATCAGCTACACCAAGGAAGACGGCCGCCAATATGTTCCGCTCACGTATGATGAGCGCGCATTGCAGGCCTTCCTCGGTGGCTTCATCGTCCCGCCAAACGCACCGCCGGTCGAGGCGCTTCCGGCGATCAACCTCAACCCGCTCGCAGGCGGCCTCGCCCTCAAGCCGATCCACAACGAGTTCTTCGCAAACTCCGGCAAGACAGAATCCTATGACGTTTTCGCTGATGCCAGCGTCGATGTCACCGACCGCCTCGAATTGACGGCCGGTGTCCGCTTCACGCAGGAAGAGAAAGAAAGCGGCATCGAAGTGGGCAACCTCAACGGCCGCTCAAACCTCACCTTTGGCGGGGTTTTCGTGACCGCGCCCACGCCTGCTGCACCGACCGCCACCGGCGTCGGCCGGTTAACCCAATCGGAAGAATTTGACGGCGTTACCTGGCGCGTTGCCGCCCTCTACAATCTCACGGACAACTGGAACGTCTTTGCAAACATCGCGCGCGGTCGCCGTCCGGACGTTATCACCGGGTCGACGACAAGTGCGACGAACCGCTTCACCACCTTGCCGGCCGAAGAAGTCGACAGCTATGAAGCCGGCCTGAAGGGCTCGGTTCTTGGCGGCGACCTTCTTCTCGATAGTTCGGTGTTTTTCTACGACTACACGAACTTCCAGTCCTCCGTCGTCAATGCCAACGGCCAGATCGTGCCCGTGAATGCCGGCAACGCGACGAGCTATGGCATCGAGGCGCAGGCAAACTGGGCGATCACCGACCTTGTCGGTATCGTCGCCAGCTACGGCTACAATCGCGCGCGCTTCGAGGAAGAAGTCGACGGTCAAGCTCAGCAATTCGGTGGCAACAAGCTGCGCCTGTCGCCGGATCACACTGCATCGATCGCCGCAATATGGACCGTACCCGTACAATATGGCGAGCTGCGCTTCGTGCCGAGCTATACGTGGCAATCTGAAGTTTTCTTCGACAACACAGAGCGCGACCTTATTTCAGAAGACGCCTATGGCCTGCTCAACTTCACAGCCGAATACGCGATGACAAACGGGTTCGGCGTCGAGGCCTACATCACCAACGCGCTTGATGAGGAATATCTCATCGACGCTGGCAATACCGGTGACGCGTTCGGCATCCCGACATTCATATCGGGGGCTCCACGCTTCTACGGCCTGCGTCTGAAGAAGACCTTCTAGCCGTCGAAATGATCCGAGTGTCTGGAAGGCCCGTAAGCGCACGCTTGCGGGCCTTCTTTCAGGCGGTCACCCCACAGTCCGAAACGAGCAGTCAATCTATTGCGCGCTCTGCGCGCTTCACATCCTGCCAGAGCGCTTCCTGCGCATCGATATCAAGCGCGGCGAAGTCGAGCCCCTGCGCAACCGCCAAGGCCTCCATCGCGCGAAACCGCCGTTCGAACTTGGCATTGGCCCGCCGCAGCGCCGCCTCGGGGTCAACGCCCTGCCGGCGTGCAAGATTGGCCGCCACAAACAGCAAGTCGCCCAGTTCGTCCTCGATCGCGTCTTCCTCGCCAGTGGCGATCGCCGCGCGCACTTCGCCGGTCTCCTCTTCGAGTTTGTCGAAGATGTGCGCGGCTTCGGTCCAGTCAAACCCGGTCCGAGCGGCGCGCTTCTGCAGCTTTTCGGCGCGCAGCAGTGCGGGCAGGGCGAGCGCTACACCGTCCAGCGCGCTCGTGGCTTCGGCAGGCTTCGCCGCCCGCTCAGCCGCCTTCATTTCTTCCCAGGCCGCCACCTGATCGCCGGATGAGCGTCCATCAGCTGCGCCGAACACATGCGGGTGGCGCCGGATCATCTTGTCATTTATGGCACGGGCCACGTCTTCCAGCGTGAAATGTCCCGCTTCGGCTGCCATCTGGCTGTGGAAAACTACCTGAAACAACAGGTCGCCCAATTCATCCCGCAAGTCGTCCATGTCGCCGCGCGCAATCGCATCGGCAACCTCGTAAGCCTCCTCGATCGTGTAAGGCGCGATCATCGCAAAGTCCTGCTCGAGGTCCCACGGGCAACCCGTCGCCGGATCTCGCAGCCGCCGCATGATCTGCGCAAGCTCCATCAGGTGCGCCGCGGCGCCATCGAGTTCGGTCATTCGCCTCTCGCCTCCACGCTCCCGCGACTAGCCGTCCCGAAGGCCGGGCGCAACTTTCCGAATTGAAAGGCTGCGCCGCATCATCTATCTGCGCGAGGCGGCGTCAACCTGCCGAGGGGAGGCTGCGTTGAAGTCGATCATCTTCGCCTGCGTCGCGCTTGCCCAGATCGGAACATCCACGGCGATTGCTGAGCCAGCATTCCTGCTTGAGGAGTCCGTCAAGGCCCCGGACTGGCTCACGCTGGAAGGCCAAGCGCGGGTCCGCTATGAAAGCCTCGATGGCCAGTTCCGGTCTGGACGCGCCGGTAGCGACCAGCTGCTCCTTTTCCAAACACTTGTCCTCGCCGAGGCCAAGACTGGCCCGGTCTCCCTCGGTTTGGAAGTGCAGGACAGCCGCACCTATCTCGGCGACAGCGGCACGCCGCTCTCGACCAGTTTCGTCAATCCACTCGATATCCTGCAACTCTATGCCCGGATTGATGATCTGCCGGGCCTGCTCGGTGAAAACTCGGAGACCCAGCTTGTCCTCGGGCGCCAGACCGTTTCTATCGGCTCGCGGCGCCAGATCGAACGGGTCGAATTCGCGAATGTCGTCTTCAGCTATACAGGCGCGCACCTGACCAGCGCGTCCACGCGCGGCGACGAACTCAATCTGCTCTTTGTCGTCCCGACCGGGCGCTTTCCGGCAACGCGTCCCGGACTGGATGCCAACCAGATCTCCGGCGACGAGGAACAATGGGGCAGGCGGATCTGGGGCGTTCATTACAGCCGCGCCGGCATCCTGCCGCAGGCAATCCCTGGCCTCTCGGGCGAGGTGTTCGTTTACGGCCTCGAGGAAGAAGACAGGCCCGGTGTGCAGACGCCCGACCGGTCATACATCTTACCGGGTTTCCGGCTCTATCGTAAGCCTCAAACGGGGCAGTGGGATGTCGATCTTGAAGGCGCCCTGCGCAAGGGAACCCGCTATGCGTCGAGCAGCCCGGCGGACACGGCGAGCTTGGCGGTCGACGCGTCCATGCTCTATGCCGCGCTGGGGTACAGTTTCAGCGGGGCCTGGCGGCCGCGCGTGTCGCTCGAATACTACTATGCCAGCGGTGACGATGACCCCGGCGATCAGCGTTTTGACCAGCATGAACGCTTGTTCGGTTCGCGCCGGACAGACCTGAACAACACATCGATCCATGGTCCGTTGACACCCGCCAATCTCAGCGCGCCCGGGTTCCGGCTTCAGCTGACACCGAACACGCGCTGGGATGGATGGATCCAATACCATGCCGCCCATCTGGCCTCCGCCACAGATAGCTGGGTGATTGCACAGCGCCGTGATCCAACGGGCCGGTCCGGCACATTCATTGGGCATATGCTGGATGCCCGCGCGCGCTATTGGGTTGTGCCCGACAACCTGCGGCTGGAGCTTGGGGCGTCAGGGTTGCTCTACGGCGAATTCGCGACGTCTGTACCCAATGGCCCGGCCGGCGATGGCACGCTCTTCGGCTACGTCCAGCTCGTCTTCACCTTCTAGGCGGTCGCCGCGGCCGCACAAAAAAGCGGCCACTCCGGGAGTGGCCGCCAGTTCTTGCTGATGAATGTGGGTCGAAAGGCCGGTCAGGCGGCTTCGCTCATGTCTTCGTCGGGTACGTCGTAGAGCGAACCGTACACGACCTCGTCAGGCACGGCCGCGAGCCGCGTCAGGATATCGTGGCCTTCGGCTGCGCTGTCAGCGTCTTCCCACTGCATGTCGGTCGCGGCCGAGATCCACTCGACGTCAACGAGTGCATAGCCCTCGTCCTCGAAATCGGCTTCGATCTTGGCGATCGCTTCGTCTTCGCTCGAGGCGTTGACGCCGAGGATCACAATGGCTGAGTCCATGCCTTCAAGGGCGCCGTCGCTGCCCTCGCCGCAGAGGATTTCGCAGGAAACCAGGTAAGAAGTGTGCGACATAATTTTTCTCCATAGATGTCCGCAGGATGTCAGGCTTCGGTGCGCGTCTCGCCGGATTGCGCGAGACTCCACCTGCTGGCTGACGGCAACACTTGCAGGAATTGACATGACGGGTGGCGCTGGCCCCGCGTGTCCCGCAAGGCCATTCCTTTCCGCCCGCTTTCTGCAGGCCTCGAAAGTGACACGACTTGATTAAGAACCCGCTAACTCTTTCAATCGCAGCGACGATGCTTGATGGCTTTGAGTCTTGTCCGGCGCGCAAGGGCCCACCGCCTGAAACGATTGACTTTCCGGGCCAGCCGCGAAACGAGAGGAAGGCCTCCAACAATCCGGACTCTCGCCCATGCATGACCGCCTCGCCCTCGTCGGTTTCGAATGGACAGGCACGCTGTTTCGCGCCTGGGGCTTCGACGAGGCGGGCGAGATCATCGGTGCGGCCGAAACGTTCGAGCCCGCGGCGCCCCAGCCCGGCGACTATGCCGCGCGCACCCGCTACCACCTCCTTGAGTGGCTCGGCGCCATGCCGTCCGTGCCGGTGATCGGC
>JBGSVY010000199.1:0-1771 GCA_041752715.1 Hyphomonas sp. | reverse complement strand
CATGTGATGGCCTGCGGGCCCGGCACGACGCGCTTTCGCGAGGGCGACCGGGTGTGCGCGCTGCTTGCCGGTGGCGGCTATGCCAGCCATGTCGCGGTGGATGAAGGCTCGCTGCTGCCGGTGCCGAACGCGATGGATCTGACCGAGGCGGCCTGTTTTCCCGAAGCGCTGTTTACCGTCTGGGCAAACGTGTTCGACCGTGTGGGCCTGAAGCCCGGCGAAGCCTTCCTCTGCCATGGCGCGACCAGCGGCATCGGCGTGATGGCGCTGCAGATGGCGCGCATCTGGGGCGCGGCGCCGATCTTCGGCACAGCCGGCAGCGACGAGAAATGTGCCCTGGCGCAGGCGCTCGGGGCGAGCCGGGCCATCAATTACCGGACCGAGGATTTCGCCGATATCGTTCGCGAGGCGGGCGGGGCGGATGTGGTCCTCGACATGGTCGGCGGCGATTATGTGCAGAAGAATATCAGCGCTGCACGGATCGACGGCCGCATCGTCAATATCGCCTACCAGGACGGGTTTCAGGCGACGATCAATTTCGCGCCGGTGCTGATGAAGCGGTTGACGCTTGCGGCGACGACCCTGCGGGCCCGGCCCGTTCAGGAGAAGCGCCGCATCCGGGACGCGGTCGAGCGCGATTTCTGGCCGCATGTGGTGTCCGGTGCGATCCGCCCTGTGCGCGATGCGGTCTATCCGTTCGCCGAGGCTGACGCGGCGCAGGCGCGCATGCGGGCGGGCGGCCATTCGGGCAAGATCCTGCTCAAGGGATGAGGGCGCTTTGCAGCGCGGCCGAAGAGGGCTATAGGCCTCTCCAAGGTTTTAAGTTCGCCTGAAATCTTACCGCCCGGCACCCCACGTGCCGGGCGGCTGCATTTCAGGCGCCAGCGTAAATTCAAGGAGACCCGCGATGACCGACATCCTGATGCCCAAGGCAACCGCCGTCTGGCTGCTCGACAACACCACCCTGACCTTCGCGCAGGTCGCGAAATTCTGCGGGTTGCATCACCTCGAAGTCAAAGGCATCGCCGATGGCGATGTCGCCGAGAACATGCGCGGCGTGGACCCGATCGCGGGCGGCATGCTGTCGCGCGAGGAGATCGCGCGCGGTGAGGCCGATGGCAATTACGAACTGAAGGTCGAGAAGTCGCGGATCGACCATATCCCGCAGCCGAAACGCAAAGGCAGCCGCTATACCCCCGTGATCCGGCGCGCCGACAAGCCGGACGCTGTGGCCTGGTTCATCCGCAACCACCCGGAAGTGACCGATGCGCAGATCATCAGGCTGATCGGCACGACCAAGTCGACGATCAACAATGTCCGCGACAAGAGCCATTGGAATGCCCAGAACATCCGGCCCGTGGACCCGGTGACAGCTGGCCTCTGCTCCCAGATCGAGCTTGACGAAGTGATCGCGAAGGCGGCCGATCGCCGCCGCAAGATGGATGCCGACAAGGCTGTCCATGCTGCGGGTCCGGGGCTTGAGCCGGCGCATGACACAGCCGAAGCGTATGATGCGCCGCCAGAACCCGCAGCGCCGCGCAAGGACCTTTCGGCCAAGGACGTCTTCCGCGATTTCGAATAGGGCCCGCCTCAGGCAACCCGCCGGAGGAAGACGTAGAAGGCACCTGCGCCGCCATGGCGCGGGTGCGATTCGCTGTAGCCGGACACCAGCTTGCGGGCCGGCGCGCTGTCGAGCCAGGCGAGGAAATTGCGGCGCAGGATGCCCTGGCCGTCCCTGCCCTTGCCCGTGATGACCAGCACACAGCGCGCT
>JBGSVY010000198.1:0-7043 GCA_041752715.1 Hyphomonas sp. | reverse complement strand
CTTGCGTTTGCGGGTGGCGTCGCCGCCATAGCATTTGGCGGTGACGTCTTTGCGCATCGCAGAGATGGTTTCGCGGGCGACGACGCGGCCGCCGATGGCGGCCTGGATCGGGATCTTGAACATCTGGCGCGGGATCAGGTCTTTCAGGCGTTCGCACATTTGGCGGCCCCGGCCTTCGGCGCGGTCGCGGTGGACGAGCATGGCGACGGCATCGACCGGTTCCTCGTTGACGAGGATCTGCAGCTTGACGAGGTTTTCGGCGCGGTGGCCGATCAGGGTGTAGTCAAAGCTCGCATAGCCGCGCGACAGGGATTTGAGGCGGTCGTAGAAATCGAACACCACCTCGTTGAGCGGCAGTTCGTATTTCACGCAGGCCCGTCCGCCCACGTAGGAGAGTTCGGTCTGGATGCCGCGCCGGTCCTGGCAGAGCTTGAGCACCGAGCCGAGATAATCGTCGGGCGTGTAGATCGTCGCGGAAATCCACGGCTCGCGGATTTCCGAGATGCGCACGACGTCCGGCATGTCGGCCGGATTGTGCAGCTCGATCTCGGAGCCGTCGGTCATTGTCATCTGGTAGACCACGCTCGGGGCGGTGGCGATCAGGTCGAGGTCGAACTCGCGGCTGAGCCGTTCCTGGATGATCTCGAGGTGCAGGAGGCCGAGGAACCCGCAGCGGAAGCCCATGCCGAGCGCGGCGGAGGTTTCCATCTCCCAGGTGAAGGAGGCGTCGTTGAGGCGCAGCTTGCTCATCGCCGCGCGCAGGTCGTCAAAGTCGCCGGCGTCCATCGGGAACAGGCCGCAGAAGACGACCGGCTGCACTTCCTTATAGCCGGGCAGGGCCTTGTCGGTGGGGCGCTTGTCCTCGGTGATCGTGTCGCCGACGGCGGTGTCGCCGACTTCCTTGATCGAGGCGACGAAATAGCCGACCTCGCCGGGGCCAAGAGCGTCGGTCTCGGTGAGCTTCGGGTTGAACGTGCCGATCTTGTCGATCTCGTAGACGCCGCCGGTGCGCATCATGCGGATCGACTGCTTGCGCTTCAGGATGCCGTCATGGATGCGGACAATGACGACGACGCCGAGATAGGGGTCGTAGTAAGCGTCCACGAGGGCTGCCTTCAGCGGCGCGGCCGCATCGCCGGTCTTCGGGGCTGGCAGGCGATTGACGATCGCCTCCAGGACATCCGGAATGCCGAGGCCGGTCTTGGCCGAAATTTCGACCGCATCAGAGGCATCAAGCCCGATCAGCTCTTCGATCTGCTCCTTGACGCGTCCGATATCGGCCGCGGGCAAGTCAATCTTGTTGAGGATGGGCACAATCTCGTGGTCCTGGTCGATGGCCTGGTAGACGTTGGCCAGCGTCTGTGCTTCGACGCCCTGGCTCGCATCGACCACCAGCAACGATCCCTCGCAGGCCGCAAGGCAGCGGCTGACCTCATAGGCAAAGTCCACATGGCCGGGGGTGTCCATCAGGTTCAGCGTGTAGGTCTCGCCGTCCTTGGCCTTGTAGGAGAGGCGCACCGTCTGCGCCTTGATGGTGATGCCGCGCTCTTTCTCGATGTCCATTGAATCGAGCACCTGCTCGCTCATCTCGCGGTCGGTAAGGCCGCCGCAGGCCTGGATCAGGCGGTCGGCGAGGGTCGATTTGCCGTGGTCGATATGGGCAATGATCGAGAAATTGCGGATTCTGTCGCGTGGGGTCATGGGCGGCATATAGCCGGGCATGTGGGCTGCGGGAAGTAGCTGGCGAATGGCAGTCTAACAGCCGAGCCCAACTTGAACGCAGGCGCGAATATGCCGATAAAGGTCGCCGTGGGCGGGCTTGGCGTCGCGGAGACATGTACCGATGATTGATCCCGTTCAGCCTTTTCCCCGGGCGAACCCAAATCCCGGGCCGGGCCCCGCTGGCGAGCCCGCGCCCGTGACCGCCGAGCAGGCGGGCATCGAGGCCCAGCACAAGACCCGCCGGTCGGCGATTGACCTGAAATACTCAGAACGCATCCAGAGCGCCGAGAGTGCCTTCAAGGACGCCGCCGACACCTGGGGCGACATTGAAGCCAAAGTGAAACGTCAGCCTCGCTATGCCCGCGCCATCTTCTACTGGCCGCTGATGATGGCGCTCACCCTGTTCGAAGTCCCGGTGAACCGTCTCAGCTTCGAGCTCTTCTTCCGGGAATCGCCAGTCGTCGCCCTCGGGGTTGCTTTCATGGTCGGGATCATCCTGATCGCGCTTGCGCACAGGCTGGGGCTCATGCTCTGCCGCTTCGGTCACCACACCCAGCCCGGTGAAGACGGCGAGCGCAGCTATGTCAGCATCGTCTGGCAGACGCTACAGGTTGTGATCGTCACCGGCATCATCCTGGCGCTGATTTACGGCATCTCGGTGCTGCGCCAGGGCTATCTCGATTTCGTCACCCAGCCGCAGACCGGCTTTGCCGATGTGCTTGCCAATGGCGGGGTCAGCCAGGCGGCGACCCTTGCTTTCGAATCGGGCCTTGCAACGGCGGGCTGGATTTTCTTTGCGATCAATCTCGGCATCATCGCGGTGGGCGTCACGGCGTCCTATTTCTCACATGATCCGCACCCGGACTATCAGCGGGCCGATCTCGAGAAAAAGCGGACCGAGCGCAATCTGCGTACCTTGCAGCGCGCTCGCGCCGATGCGCTCGCGACGGAGGAGCGCCGTTACGCCAACCAGATGCGCCGAGCCAGCGCCTGATGGGCAAGGGGGGCGCGCGGCTTCTGTTCGCGGGCGTCGTGCTCGCTCTGGCAGCTTGCACGGAGGGGCGGACTGCTGGCGGGGGCGGGCATGGTGCTGCGGGGGACTATTGTGCGATCGGCAGCGCCTCGTCGCTTTTCCTGATCGATCGCACCAGCGTGTTTGATGCCCAGGACCGGGCTGTGGTGATGGAGAGCCTCGGCACGGTGATGGATCGTCTCGGAACCGGCGACCGGATCGTCATCGCGACGATCAGCGACCATTACGCCAAGTCCCAGAGTCTGGTGAATGCTTGCAAACCCGGCTGCCCACCCAGCACAGGAACCCTGGACGGCATCATCGGGTCGTGCAGCACGATGCTGGCAGAGGCCGATGCGCGGGCGTTCACGGGCAACCTTGCGGGCGCACTGCAAGGCGTCATCGCGGGGGCGGAGGACGCGCCCGGATCCGACATCGTGCGAACGGTCGCCCAATGGACAAAATCGCCGCCCGGCGCGCGCGACTTCTCCACGGTTTATGTTTTTTCCGACATGTTGGAAAATAGCGATATGTTGCCGTATCGGACCTTCCGGGACGGGACGCCCGAGGAGTCGCTGGCCACGGCAGCGCGGTTCGAGGTCCTGCCAAACGTGCCCGGCGGCCGGGTCCGGATTGTCGGATTCGGCCGCGGCCACGGCGCGGACAGGGCGCCGTTGCCGGCTGAACTCGACCTAAAGTTCCGAAAGTTCTGGACCGACTATTTCAGTGCGGGCGGTGGGTCTGTGACGTTTGAAGGCGCTATTCGCGACTGAGACTTGGCCCGGCGATGGCAACGTCCTAGACTGAAGCCTTGCAAAGGGATTGTTCCATGACGATCAAGGCTATGATTGGCGCCGCTGCGGCCCTGTCGCTTGGTGCCTGCGGATATTTCGACTTCCACAGGACGGATACCGGGCCCGTGCCCCCGCCAACAGCAGAGGAGACCGCCGTGGAGCCGGAGGGATGGCAGCCGCCGGAGATGCCCTCGGCCGAAGCGGCGGCAAAGGCCATCGCTGACGCGCAGGCCGCTGCCGAGGCCGGCGTCGTCTATGCCGGGATCGCCCAGAAGGGCGGAATCATTACCCTGAAGACCGGAGAGACCCTGCGTATCGAACTGGAGTCGGTGCCGACAGCGGGCTATGTCTGGACCGTGCTGGCGGCCCCGGCCTTCATGGCGCCGGCCGGCGAGTCGACGCGCGGCACCGATCCCGCGCACCAGAACCTGCCGGGCTTCACGGGTGGCAATCATTTCCTCGGCTTCGACTATGTCGCCACGGCCCCGGGCACCGGCACGTTCAAACTGGCTGAAGGCCGGCCGTGGGAAACCGATGAGCCGCCGGAAGATACCTACGAATTGACCGTTACGGTCACGGAGTAGGGCGCGCCTTGCCCGACACACAGCAGCTTCCTGCCAGGACGGGCATCACGGACGAGGGCTACCTCACCGACAGCTGGTACCTGGCCGCCCCGTCCGCACGCCTGAAGCCCGGCACGCAGGAAAGGCTGATGATCCTCGGCGAGCCTGTCGTCGTCGGCCGCACGCCGGCGGGAGAGGCGTTTGCCCTGCGCGATATCTGCCCGCATCGCCTTGTGCCGCTGTCTTCCGGCAAGCAGGTGGAGACGAAAGGCGAGTGGACCCTGCAATGTCCGTATCATGGCTGGCGTTTCGGCACCGATGGCGGCTGCCGCCTGATGCCGAGCCTGACTGATGACAGCCCTTATGACCCTGCGAAAGTGAAGGTTCGCCGATACCCGGTCCACGAGGCTCACGGGGCGATCTATCTGTACGTGTCGCATGACCCTCGGTCATCAGACCCGCCGAGCGTTCCGCCGCCGGAATTCGGACCGCTGCCAGACAAGCCAGGCTTTGTCATCGAGGACGTCTTCAACGCCCACATGGATGATGCCGTTGTCGGCCTCATGGACCCTGCCCATGTCCCCTTTGTGCATAATCAGTGGTGGTGGCGTCCGCCATCGACCGGGCTTCATCTTAAGCAGAAGCAGTTCGGTCCGATGGAGCGGGGCTGGGCGCTCGAGCGACATGCGCCTTCGTCCAATTCAAAACTCTATCGCTGGGTGTTCGGCGGCGATGTGCAAACCGAGATCTGCTTCCAGCTTCCGGGCTATCGCTGGGAGATCATATCGAACCAGAGCGCACGCCTGTTGACGCTCACCTGCCTTACACCCGAAGCCCCGAAGAGGACCCGCATCACACAATTCACATGGTGGACAGGCGCCCCCTTGCTCCACCTGGCCGTGCCGGTGGCAAAGCGGATGGGAAAAACCTTCCTCGCGCAGGACGGGCGGATGGTCGATCTGCAAAATCAGGGCATGGCCCACCAGAAGGCCATGCTCTGGATCGACGACATCGACGTGCAGGCCAAATGGTACCAGTCTCTGAAGCGCGAATGGGTTGCGAGCCGGACCGAGGCCCGGGAGTTCGTCAATCCGGTCTCGCCGCGACTGCTGAAATGGATGAGTTAATTGCAATCAAGCCGCGATTGCCCCGGAATGGCCGCAAAGAAACCTTGAAAATCTATAAACTCTACCACTCGACAGACGGAGGATTCGCTCCATCTGGCGTCACGCGCGCAAACATGCTCGCGCATAGCAAGTTCAAGGACGATCCGATCATGAAAATGCTTTCCCTCTTGGCGGCCTCCGCCAGCGCCCTCGCCCTCGTCGCCTGCTCGCCAGCCGCCGAAGCCCCACCCCCAGTCGTCGTCGCGGAAGAGCCCGCCGTCGTCGAACCCGTGGTCGAAGAGCCCGTCGCCCTGCCGACGATCGTCGACATTGCTGCTGGCAACCCCGACTTCTCGACACTTGTCGCAGCGGTCCAGGCTGCAGGTCTTGCCGAAACACTGTCGGGCCCTGGCCCGTTCACAGTGTTCGCGCCGACCAACGCTGCGTTTGCTGCCCTGCCAGCCGGCACGGTCGACTCGCTGCTCCTCCCGGAAAACAAGGATCAGCTGACCAAGATCCTGACCTACCATGTGGTTGACGGCAAAGTGATGGCCGCTGACCTTCCGGCCGCTGATGCGGGCGTTGCAACGGCCACCTTGGCAGGTCTCGACCTGTCGGTGCGCGTTGAAGCTGACGGCGCTGCCAAGGCAAACGAAGCAACGATCACGTCTGCCGATATCGTGGCCTCGAACGGCGTGATCCACGTCATCGACACGGTCCTGTTGCCCAAAGAGTAAGGCCTTCTGGCCCGAAGACAGAAGCCGCGTCCGGTTGCCGGGCGCGGCTTTTTTTTGAATGCATGGATCTTCACCTGCCGGCGATGCGTATAAGGACAGCAAGCGAAAGATCTGTGCATGAAACGTTACGTTGTTGGGGCCCTCGTGGCTGTCTTCGCCCCCGGCGCCATGGCTGAGGAGCCCGACCAGATGCCTGCCTACACGATCGTGTCGAAAGCCGGTGCGGCGGAAGTCAGGTCTTACGCGCCGATGATTGTCGCCGAGGTCACAGTTGAAGGTGCCTCACTTGGCGATGCGGCGAGCAACGGCTTCCGGCCGCTCGCAAACTACATTTTTGGCGGGAACACGCCGCGCCAGAAAATTGCCATGACAAGCCCCGTTATGGCGGCGCCCGAGGCGCAGCAGATTGCGATGACATCACCCGTAACGGCGGCGCCGGCGGGCCCGGCAGGCGGCTATGTCGTGCGTTTCATCATGCCACCCGAATGGACCCTCGAAACCCTTCCCGCGCCGTCCAATCCGGACGTTCGGCTTGCCGCGCTGCCGGGCCGGCTTGTTGCTGCCCTGCGCTATACCGGACGCGATACCGCGCAGGCGCGCAGCAAGGCCGAGACGGCCTTGCGCAGCTTCGTGACGGCTGAGGGCTACGCGGCCAGCGGCGCGGCGGAATGGGCTGGCTATGACAGCCCGATGGTGCCCTTCTGGATGCGGCGCTACGAGATCATGTTGCCCGTCACCCCTGCGAACAAAGAGTGAAAATCTCAAGCTGTCATTAACCGCCGGGGCTGATACAGTCAGCGCGATGACAGAGACGATTCGTATCCTTGGGATCGATCCGGGCCTTCGCCATACAGGCTGGGGCATCGTTGCCCAGACCGGCGCACGCCTCGCGCATGTGGCGCACGGTGTCATCTCCGTCGATCCTGATCTTCCGATGGCAGAGCGCCTTGGCGGCATCTTCGAAGCGGTCGGAGAGCTTGCGCGCCATCATGCGCCGGATGCTTCCGGAATCGAGGAGACGCTGGTCAATGCCAATCCGCGCGCGGCGCTGAAGCTCGGCCAGGCGCGCGGGGCGGCGATGGCGGCGCTCGCGATGGCAGGCATCCCGG
>JBGSVY010000197.1:0-3175 GCA_041752715.1 Hyphomonas sp. | reverse complement strand
TGCTGTCCTGTCATCGGCGCCGGGCACCGATGCGCGCGGCGGGCATGAACGCGTGGCGCGCATCTTCGATCGCCTCGACAGCCGGTCGGAGACGATCTTCCTGGCCGCGCTCGAGAATGTCGAACCCGGCGCAGGCGAGCGCGTGCGGGCGCTGATGTTCACGTTCGATGACCTTGCAACGCTTGACGCGGGCGGCGTGCAGACGCTGCTGTCGGCTGCCGAGCGGGCGACGCTGGTGATCGCGCTCAAGGGGGCGTCGGAGGCCACGGCTGCGGCCTTCTTCGGCAACATGACCCAGCGCGCAAGCGCGATGCTGAAAGACGAGATCGCCAATCTGGGCCCGATGCGCCGGGCTGATGTCGAGGCGGCGCGTCTCGAACTGGTGACGCTTGCCCGCACGCTGATCAATCGAGGTGACATCCGCTCGGGCATGCCTATCGACGAAGACGAGCTGGTCGAGTGATGCAGCGGGCGGTCAAGACGATCCATCCGTTCGAGTTCCGGGCCGATTTCACGCTGGCGGAGGCGCCTGTCGTCCAGGCGCCGGACGGACCCGACCGGATCAGCCTGACAGGCGAGGAACTGGCGGCGCTGCTGGCGCAGGCGCGGCACGACGCGTTGGCTGAAGCGGCGCGGCAGACGCATGCCGATGACCTTGGCAGCTTGCGGGCGTTCGGGGCCGAACTGTCGCAGGTTCTCGCCGATCTGGTTGCCCTGACCGGCCATATCGAGGCGGTGAACTATGACAGTGCCACCGAGGCACGCGCACGGGGCTTGATCGACGGCGCGGCGAAGCGGATCATTGACGGGCAGGGCGACCTGTTCGCTGTTTGTAAAGATCTGGTCTCGAGGCTGGACACCACGCCGCCGCATGGGCCAGAGGACAAGGCATGACCGACCCGATCAACCCGGCCCTGCAGAAGATGCTCCTCGATGTGCCCGTGCGCGTTGACGTCGTGCTGGGCGAAGTGCGCCTGCCGATGGACGAATTGCTGGCCCTGTCGCCCGGCGATGTGCTGGCCCTGGAGCGGCGCACCAGTGACGATATCGATATCTATGTCTCGGACAGGCTGGTGGCGCGGGGCCGACTGGTCGTTGCCGATGGGCAGCTCGGCGTCACCCTTTCGGAAATCATCGATTCACGCGACGCAGCCTGATACATTCGAGGCACGTTGGTGGCGCGTGCGACTGTGGCGCATGACCAGACGCTCGATGAGGTTCAGATGATGACTTCAGGCGGCCCGGGCCAGCCTTGGCGCCGGTCGCTCGACCATGCGGGGCTGCAGCGTCAGGTCAGTGGCTTCGCGGCCGCGCATCGCCAGCACCGCATAGAACACGAACAGAGAGCAAACAAACAGGTTCGGGTGCCAGAGCACGACACTTTCAGACAGTGAGAAGATGACCAACTGGCCGATGCCGAGAAACATCCAGGGGTTCTGCTGGTTGAAGATCCTCGCGACCCCCCGCGCAAGGCTCCAGCCAACGGCGAGGGCAAGCATCGCGATACCGGGCAGGCCAAGATCGAGACCCATTTCGAGCCAGGCATTGTGAGCGCTTGGAACCAGCCATTCGGCTGCCGTGCGCACCGCATAGGATGGACCGTACGGATCAATCCAGAAGGTGCCGAGTCCATACCCCGTCCATGGCCGCTGCATGATTGCGGCTCCCACGGCCTCCCAGATGTCGGTGCGGCCAGTCAAGGTTGGGTCCTTGCCGAGAAGGGCGACAATCTCGGCGGGAAAGAGCGTGATTGCGGCGAGGGCGCCGCCACCGGCCAGCAGGGCAAAGTAGAGGGCCGCGAGGCCTGCCACGCGGGATGAGCGCCCGGCCAGGAACAGCAGGAACGCGCCGGCCGGCAAGGTAAGCGCAACGAGGGCTGTCGTCGATGTCGATCCGATCACCAAACTATAGGCCAGAACAAAAAGTGCTAACCATTTGAACCGGTTGGCGCTGTCGACGTGGACAAGGGCGAGCAGAAGCAGGCCCGCGCGGGCCATTTCGCCGCCGAGGGCGTTCTTTTCCGGCGTGATGCCTTTCCATGCGCCGGCATGGATGCCCTGGTCGACCCCGGTGCCCGGGAAAAGCACGACTGTCACAACATGGACGATGGCGACAAAGCCGACGGCCGCTCCCAGCAGCCGCAAGGTCTCGATCCAGTTGCCGCGCATGGCGAGATAGACACCAAACAGAACCGTGAAGGCGGTGGCGATGATCCGGCGGGTGGAGATGTCCGGATTGATTGACCAAAGGAGGCTGAGGACTGTCCAGGACAGGAGCAGGACCAGCGGAAAGGCAGGCAGCAGGGCGCCGGCCATCTGACGCCATCGCAGCAGGATCGCGCCGATCAGGGCGAGATAGAGCGGATACCAGGACGCCCGCGCCAGAGGATTTCCGGCTGCGGCGGCGAAAGCGTCGTCGGACTCCACGTTTCCGGCCAGCAGGAAGATGACCACGCCCTGCAGCATGATCGCGCCCAGGATAACCAGCGCCTGATCGGCGCGCGACCCAAGACCCTTGTTCATCTTATCGGGCGGACGAGCCTGCATGGTGTTCGGGGGTCCGGTGTGGGGGGCGGTCAGGTTAACAAGAACGGCAAAAGCGTCTCTATCTGCTTAAGGGCGTTGCACAAGGCGTCAGGGCGGCGCCATGCGGCGCGCCAAAGATTAAAGCTGCGCAATTCTTAAGTCTTGAAGGGGTCTGTTAATCTTTACGCGGATTTACTGTCGTCCGACCTGCAAACCCTCTCACGAATGGCTTGCGGACCCGAAGACAAGAGGACGAGACGCCCATGCGCATGAAGATGTTCGCCGCAGAGTCCTTTGAAGCTGCCCAGGCGATGATCTTTGCGGAAATGGGCGAGGATGCGGTCATTCTCTCCGAGCGGGAGGTCGAAGGCGGCGTCGAAGTGCGTGCCGCGACAGACCGGCTCAGCGGCGGCGCCGTTCCAAACGAACCTCTTTTCATGCGCGATGCCCGTTCGGCAGGCCATGGCCGCGGCATCGAAAACCCGATGCACGCCCGCGTTCGCGATGCCCTTCTGTGGCACGGTGCGCCACAACGCTTTGCCGACCGCGTTGCCAGTGAGGGGGCTGGCCGCCTGCCGGGTGGCTTTGCGACGCCCGAAGATGCGATCGCCGAGGGCCTTGCCCGGCTCGTCACGTGCGACGCGCTGCCC
>JBGSVY010000196.1:0-30970 GCA_041752715.1 Hyphomonas sp. | reverse complement strand
AACGACGATCCAACGCCGCTGCGCTGGACCAAGTCAGCAGATGACATCCTGGCTTCAATCGAACGCTATTGTCAGCGCACTCTCGATGTTCAAACCGACACCAAAGCCGGTGGATAGAAACTTCCGAATCGGGACACTAGGCTTGAATTGTCGCCAACGGCTTGCGCGCTTGTCACTTTCCTGCAAAGTCTTCAACAGATGTTGAAACGGGACAGGAGTTCCCGGCGGCAGGGAGCGCGCAGTGGCCATAGAGGGCGTTGACATAAACTGGTCATCCGCAGACGGCCTGTCGCTCTATGGGCGAGCGTACGGACCGGAGACGGCCCGCCTGAATGTCCTGTGCCTGCATGGTCTCACACGCAATCACAAGGACTTCGAACCGATGATCGCCGCCCTGCCGGGGCCCTATCGCTTCATCGCGGTCGACGTGCGCGGACGGGGCCAATCAGCGCAAGATCCCGATCCGAAAAACTACAATCCGGCCGTCTACGCGAGGGACATGGGCCTGCTGCTCGACAAGCTGGGTCTCCAACGCGTCGCCCTGATCGGCACGTCGATGGGTGGCCTGATCTCGCTGATCATGATGCGGAAGATGCCGAAGCGCATTGCGGGCGTCGTCCTGAACGATGTCGGGCCTGTTGTCGAAAAGGCGGGGATCGCGCGGATCGCGGGCTATGCCGGGAAAGTGCAGCCGGTCGTGGATTGGGAAAGTGCTGCGGCGGCTGTCAAAACGATTCAGGGCGCGGCCTTCCCTGACATGCCGGAAGACCGCTGGATGGATTTTGCACGGCGCACGTTTCGCGAACTGCCGTCCGGTGAAGTCGTGCTTGATTATGATCCGAACATCGCGACGTCGCTCGGCAGGGTGAAGCCCGGCGCGCTGACGAATTTTGCGCTGTGGCGGATGTTTGGCGGATTGAAGAAAGCGCCGCTGCTGGTCGTGCGCGGGGCGCTTTCCGATATTCTCTCCGAGAAGACTGCGCAGGAAATGGTGCGGCGGCATCCCGATGCACGCCTTGCCACCGTGCCGCGCGTCGGACATGCGCCGATCCTTGATGAACCGGAAGCGGCCTCTGCGATTGCTGACTTCCTCGCACGCCTTGAGGCCAAAATATGACCACGACACCTGTCCTCACGCCCGCGTCAAACATCTCCGGACGCGCCTGGATCCTCGCCGTCCTGACTTTGACCTACACGTTCAACCATGTTGACAGGCAGATCCTCGTCATCCTGCTGGAACCGATCAAGCAAGAGTTCGGCCTGACCGATGGACAGGTTGGATGGCTGACGGGCCTGTCGTTTGCGGCTTTCTATGCGACGCTGGGTATCCCGGTTGCGATGTGGGCAGACCGGGGCAACCGGCGCAACATCATCTCGATCGCGCTTGCTGTCTGGTCGGCGATGACCGCACTGTCAGGCCTCGCACAGAACTTCTGGCAATTGCTGCTCGCGCGGATCGGCGTCGGCGTTGGTGAGGCGGGCGGCACGCCACCGGCGACGTCGATGATCGCTGATCTCTTTCCGCCGCAGGAGCGCGCCATGGCGCTCGGCATCTACACCAGTGGAATCGGGCTCGGCATCATGGTCGGCTTTGCACTCGGCGGCTATGTCTACGAACTCTACGGCTGGCGGACGGCTTTCTTTGTTGCCGGCGTTCCGGGCTTGATCCTTGCCCTGATTGTCCGTTTTGGCATTCGTGAACCCGTGCGAGGCCTCGCCGATCAACGAAAGGATGACAGCCCGGCACCATCGATCGGCGAGACGCTAAAGTTCATCTTCAGCCAGTCGTCTTACCTCTGGCTGCTGGCGGGTTGCCTTCTGATCTGCATCTCGGCCAATGCTTTCCTCGTGTTCACGTCCAGTCACCTGCAGCGGACATATGGACTCTCTCCTGGCCAGGTCTCGCTTCCGCTTGGCATTCTGATCGGCGTCGTCGGCAGCATCGGCGCCGTGGTGATCGGTCGGGTTTGCGATGTCCTGTCGAAGCGCGACCTGCGCTGGCGGCCGCTGATAATAGCGGTCTGCGCCGGCATCGCCCTGCCTTTCGCCTGGATGTTCCTTCGCGCGCCCACGGTGGAACTCGCTTACGCCTGGAACATCGTGCCGAGCTTCATCGGTCTCATTTATGCGAGCGTCGCCTACACCGCCTCACAGGAACTCGTGAAACTCCGTATGCGGTCCTTTGCGTCAGCCTTCATGTTGTTCTGTCTGACATTGATCGGGATCGGCTGCGGACCACTGATCGCCGGCATGTTGTCCGATCATTTCAGCGCGCAAGGTGCAGCCCGGCCACTTGCCCGGTCGCTGGAATTGATCCTCGCCTTCAACGCGGCAAGTATCCTGTGCCTGCTCATGGCGACACGCAACTATCGCCGGGATGCCGCGAGGGCAGCGGCATGAGGGGGCGGGCTTGCCTGAGGCTGCAGCGCGGACTAGGCCTGCTGCATGGCTGACATTCCTCGCTGTCCCGTGTGCGAGTCGCTGCTCGCCTATGATGATGGATCACTCCTCATCTGCCCGGAGTGTGGACATGAATGGACGGCCGCCAGCGCGACGGCGCCTGGCGCGCGCGTGATCAAGGACTCCGTTGGCAATCCGCTCGCCGACGGCGACACCGTCACCGTAATCAAAGACTTGAAGGTGAAGGGCTCATCCCTGGTTGTGAAACGCGGCACCAAGGTGAAGAACATCCGCCTTGTCGAGGGCGACCATGACATCGATTGCAAGATCGACGGCAACGGCGCGATGGGGCTGAAGTCGGAGTTCGTGAAGAAGGCCTAGACGCCCGCTTCCTTCCAGCCGCCTGATGGCGTCTGCTGGAAGTAGCGCGTCACGAGACCTGCATCCTTTGCGGCCTTGAACTGGATGCGGGCAGCATCGCGCACCGGTGTGTCGCCATCCTCGAACAGGACCATGCAGCGCAGGAAGGGCGCGTCGACCGGTTGGGCGATACCGTCGATCAGCATCAGGGCCTCGGCCCGGTTCAGGTTGTCCGCTTTCGGCGCGATCAGGACCGGCTGGCGGGCGGGGTCGAGCCCCGGCGCCTCGGCCTCCCCGTGCGGGATGAAGCTGCCGGCGTCGAACGTCCAGAGCGCGGCATCAAGCGCCGCACGGGTCTTCGCGTTCGGGCTGACCGCAAGCACGCGCCAGCCGGCTTCGAGGCACTTCTGCACGAGGGGCGGCGCGGCGGTTTCCGGCTTCGCCCGGGTCAGGTGGTAGAACCACCATTCGGGCCGGGCCGTGTCATTCATAATTGTCCGCAATCCACTTATCGAGGAGGCGGGGACCGAAGCCCGAGGCCCAGCTCGGGTCTGTCGGCGCTTTTTCCCCTTCGACCCAAGCAACGCCGGCGATGTCGATATGAGCCCATTTGACACCGTCCTTGACGAAGCGTTTCAGGAACTGGGCCGCCGTGATCGAGCCGGCGGCGCGCCCGCCGATATTGCGCATGTCGGCAAACTTCGACTTGATCAGGCTGTCATATTCCGGCCCGAGCGGCAGGCGCCACACGCGCTCGCCTTCGGCAAGGCCGGCAGCGGTGAGTTCGGCAGCGAGATCGTCGCTCTCGGTGAACAGCCCGGCGTGATGATGACCGAGCGAGATGACGATGGCGCCGGTGAGCGTTGCAAGGTCCACCATGGCCTTTGGCTTGAAGTGTTCCTGCGCGTACCAGAGCACATCGCACAGGACGAGCCGGCCTTCGGCATCGGTGTTCTGGATTTCGATGGTCTGGCCGCTGGCTGAAGTGACGATATCACCGGGACGCTGGGCATTGCCATCCGGCATGTTCTCGACGAGGCCGACAAGGCCAACGACGTTGACCTTCGCCTTGCGCTGGGCGAGGGACCGCATCGCGCCTGCGACAGCGGCGCCGCCGCCCATGTCACCGCGCATCTCCTCCATGCCCGGACCGGGCTTCAGCGAGATGCCGCCCGTGTCAAAGCAGACGCCCTTGCCGATCAGGATGACGGGGTCTTCACCTGCCTTGCCGCCATTCCATTTCAGGATTCCAAGCTGGCTTTCGCGCACCGAGCCCTGACCCACGCCGAGCAGGGCGTGCATCCCGAGCTTCGCCATCTGTTTTTCGCCGAGGATCTCGACGTCGAGACCCAACGCACTGAGTTCCTTCAGCTTTTCAGCAAAACTCTCAGGATGGAGGTCGTTGGGCGGCAGGTTCACGAGGTCGCGCGCCAGATAGGTGCCATCCGTCGCGGCATCGAGCGGCGCGAAGGCGGCCTTGGCGGCTTTCGGATCGTCACAGACCAGCGTCAGACCGGTGAGGCTCGGCTTCTGGTCGGGCTTCATCTTGGTGAAGTAGGTATCGAAACGATAGGCAGCGAGCTTGGCGCCCACAGCGATGCGCGCTGCATCAGCGGCGCTTCCGGCATGGATGGCGGCGGTCTTGAAGCCGCTGGTGGCGCAGGTCTTGATCAGGTTGGCGCCGATCGCTTCCAGACCGCGGGCATCACGCTTCTTTGGCTTGCCGCCGCCGAGAATGACCGCGCGCCGGGCGTCGAGGCCTTTTGGCAGCACAACCATGACCTGCTGGCCGGCCCGGCCGCCGAACCGCCCACCGCTCATCGATTCGGTCAGCAGGCCACCGCTGGCCGTATCGAGGGCCGCTGCCGCGCCGCTCAGGCTGTCATCGCCTTCATCTGCGATGAAGGCGGCGATATCGGCCTTTGCGGCTTCTGCGAATGTGATCTTCATGTGCGGAAACTCCATTTGCCGCGGAAACTAAACATCGACGCGCCAAGCGCAACTCGTTAGCAAGGAAAAACCGCTGAATATCCCCTCGTCCGGCGGGTTAGAGTGTCGCACAAGGCCAGATGACAAAGATACAGGCCCATCTCTTCAACCAGGTGCTGCAAGCGGTGCTGATCATCGTCGGCGGCCTCGCAATGATTGCGCTTCTGGCGCAGGGGCTTACCCGAACGGACCTCATCCTCGAAAGCCGGCAGTCGGCGCTGACATTCTTCTATATCGTGATGCTCGGCGCGCCCCAGATCATTGCCCTGCTCACACCGCTGGCGCTGTTCGTGGCCGGCGTGTGGGCGCTGAACCGGATCCACAAGGATTCCGAGATCGTGGTTGCGCAGGCCGCGGGCATGACACGCTGGCAGGTTGCCTCTCCGATCCTGAGGCTGGCGGCCATGTGCCTGGTCTTCCAGTTGACCGTAAATCTCTGGGTCCAGCCGGTGGCACAGCGCCAGATGCGGGCCGCCGTGGCCGAGGCGCGGGCGGACCTTGCCGCGGCGCTGATCCGGCCGGGACAGTTTACGACCAATGGCGAACGGCTGACCTTCTATGCACGCGAACAGGTCGGCGGCGAGCTGCGCGGCGTTCTGATTTCGGACATGACCGATCCTGAATTTCCGACCGACATCCTTGCGAGGAGCGCCTCGCTCGCGACGGTTGAGGGGCGCCCGACGCTGGTGTTACGTGATGCGCTGAGCCAGCAGCTGGACGCGAACGACCAATTGTCGATCCTCGAGTTCGACCAGTACATGTTCGACCTGACCGACTTCATGAAGGAAGACTCAGACGTTGTGCTCAAAGCGTCGGACAAGTTTCTGTACGAACTGTTCTTCGTGGACCGGAAAAATTACTTCGAGCTGAAGGAGGCTGATGCCTTCCTCGCCGAGGCGCATTCGCGGCTGGCGGCGCCGTTCCTGAACATCGTGATGGCCCTTCTCGCGATCTTTGCCGTGCTGGGCGGCGATTTCAGCAGGCAGGGATATAGCAAACGCATCGCGATTGCAGGCGCGGTTGCCATAAGCGTCCTTGTCGTCCAGCTCGCGCTTCAATCGGCAGCGGCCGACACGCCCGCCTTGAACCTCGTTCAATGGCTACTGCCGCTCGGAATAATCGCGGCGTTATCCTATGTCTATTTCCAGAAGGGCCGGCATATCGGCCGGACAGCGCGCGCAGACGGGCCGCGTGCGGCGCGTTTCACGGCGGGCGCCGCCTGATGCCGCTCGTGTCACGTATTCAGGTCTATATCCTACGCGAATGTCTCGCAGGGCTCGTTCTCGTTCTCGGCGTGTTGCTTCTCGCGATCCTGATGATCGACGTCGTGGAGCAATTGCGCACGGTCGGCAGCGATGTGAAACTTAGCCTCTTCAATGCGTTGAAGCTTTCGCTGATGAAATTGCCACAAGTCGCCGAACAGACACTTCCATTTGCGTTGCTCGCGGCATCCATGATGGCGTTCACACGGCTCAACCGCCGGTCGGAACTATCGATCATCCGCGCCAGCGGGCTGTCGGCGTGGCGGTTTCTCGCGCCCGTGATTGCGCTCTCCCTGACGCTTGGCGTCGTTACCCTGGCAATCATCAATCCATTTGCCGCGCGGATGACAGAAGCCTTTGAGATGGAGCGCGCCAATTTGCTTCGGATCGGCCAACAAACCCTCGCGCTTGCCGATGACGGCGTCTGGCTACGGCAGGGGGATGATGCGAGCCAGTTCGTGATCCACGCGCGTCAGGTCGAAGATGCCGGACGGACGCTGATCGGTGTCAAGATGATCGAGGAACAGCGGCTCTATGTCGGTCGTCAACCGACCAATGATTTTGCGTTCGTGCGACGGATCGATGCCAAGCGCGCTGTCCTTGGCAACGGCTTCTGGCAGCTTGATGACGTTGTCGAAAACCTTCCTGGAAAATCGCCAGAACGAAAAGAACAGCTCGCGATCCCGACGACGCTGGATGCGGTCACGCTGCTCGATGAATTTGCCTCACCCAACACAATCGGCTTCTGGAGCTTGCCACGCTTCATCTCTGAAACACGCGCTGCCGGGCTGGATTCCTCGCGCTACTCCATGCGTTGGCATACGCTTCTCGCAACACCTGCCCTGTTCGTTGCAATGGCCCTGATCGGTGCGATTGCCTGCCTCCGTCTGCAGCGTCTGGGCGGCACCTCTCGCCTTCTGGCGACCGGAACACTGGCGGCGGTGGGGCTCTATTTCTTCACGCAGTTCTCATCCTCGCTGGGCGCGATCGGCGCCGCGCCGCCGGTGGTTGCCGCGTGGTCTCCGCCCCTTTTCGTCCTGTTTTCAACGCTGGCCTTTATCGCCTATCGCGAGGATGGCTGAGCAGGCCCCGGCCTTGACAGGGCGTCCCGGACCAGCCCAACAGTGCCGCCCGTAAAGAGGAGCCGCCATGAAACTTGTCGTCGTCGAGTCCCCCGCGAAGGCCAAAACGATCAACAAGTATCTGGGCAAGGACTATGTGGTTCTTGCGTCTTATGGGCATGTCCGCGACCTTCCCTCGAAAAACGGATCGGTCGATCCGGACAATGATTTTGAGATGGTCTGGGAGGCCGACCCGAAGGGCGCCAAGCGCATTTCCGACATCGCGAACGCCCTAAAGGACGCCGACACGCTGATCCTCGCGACTGACCCCGACCGCGAGGGCGAGGCCATCTCCTGGCACCTTGTCGAGGCGCTGAAAAAGCGCCGTGCCCTGAAGAAGGACACCCATGTCGAGCGCGTCGTGTTCAATGCGATCACCAAAAGCGCGGTCACGGCTGCAATGGCGAACCCGCGCCAGATCGATGTTGAACTCGTCGATGCCTATCTCGCCCGGCGCGCGCTCGACTATCTTGTGGGCTTCAATCTGTCTCCTGTGCTCTGGCGCAAGCTGCCCGGCAGCCGGTCGGCCGGCCGGGTGCAGTCGGTCGCCTTGCGCATCGTGTGCGACCGCGAGAACGAGATCGAGATTTTCCGCGCGCAGGAATACTGGAACATCGAGGCGGAGCTTCGCGCGCCGGACGGCACGACGTTCACCGCGCGCCTGCAGGCGCTGGATGGCGAGACGCTGAAGAAGTTCACCCTCGGCAACAAGGGCGACGCAGACCGGGCGCTGAAGATAGTGCAGGCGGGCGGCTACAGCGTTGCCAGCGTCGAGGCGAAACCACAGAAGCGCAATCCCCCGCCGCCCTTCATCACGTCTACCCTGCAACAGGAAGCTTCGCGCAAGCTGGGCATGGGCGCCAAGCGGGCGATGCAGGCGGCGCAGAAACTGTACGAAGAGGGGCGCATTACCTACATGCGGACGGACGGCGTCAACATGGCGGAAGAGGCCTATACGGCCGCCCGCGCGATGATCCAGTCGAACTATGGCGCGCGCTATCTGCCCGAAAACACGCGGCGGTATTCCTCCAAGGCCAAGAACGCGCAGGAAGCGCACGAGGCGATCCGGCCGACCGATTTCAATCTGCGTCCGGAGGACTATCACGGCGAGGGTGACCTCAAGAAACTGTACACGCTGATCTGGCGGCGGGCGGTTGCCTCGCAGATGGAAGCCGCCGTATTCGAGCGCACGACGATTGATCTCGTCTCCAGGGACAAGCGCGCGATGTTGCGGGCGACAGGCCAGGTTGTGGTGTTTGACGGCTTCATCAAGCTCTACACGGAAGGCCGCGACGAGGCGCCCGAAGATGAGGACGAGGACAGCGAAGGCCGCCTGCCAAAGATGGCAGAAGGCCAGCATGCGGACCTGTTGCAGGCGACGCCGAAGCAGAGCTTCACGCAGCCGCCGCCGCGCTATACCGAGGCCTCGCTGGTCAAGCGTCTCGAGGAACTCGGCATCGGCCGGCCCTCGACCTATGCCTCGACGATGAGCACGCTTGTCGACCGCGATTATGTCCGCATCGAAGGCAAACAGCTGATCCCGGAGGACAAGGGGCGGCTGGTGACGGCATTCCTCGAGAACTTCTTCAAGCGCTATGTCGAGTATGATTTTACGGCCGGCCTTGAAGAGAAGCTGGACGTGATTTCGGACGGCAAGCTAGACTGGAAAGTGTTCCTGCGGGACTTCTGGACCCAGTTTGCCGCCGATATCGACGGCACGAAGGACCTTCGGGTATCGGCTGTGCTCGACGCCCTCAATGAGGCGCTCGGCCAGCACGTGTTCCCGTCGATCGACGCCGAGGGAAACAAGATTGACAACCCGCGCCTCTGCCCCTCGTGCAAGCTCGGCGAATTGTCGATGAAGCTCGGAAAATTTGGAGCCTTTGTCGGCTGTTCGCGGCATCCCGACTGCAAGTTCACGCGGCAGTTTTCGTCCGAGGGCGGAGAAGGCGCAATCAGCGCCGATGGCAACGAGATCGGCCTGCATCCGGACACTGGCGAGATGATCCTGCTGAAATCTGGACGGTTTGGCCCGTACGTTGAGATGGCGAATGGCGAGAAGCCAAAGCGTGCTTCGCTGACGAAAGCCGACAATCCGGCGGAGCTGACGCTGTCGCGCGCGGTCGAGCTTCTGATGCTGCCGCGCGATGTTGGTCTGCACCCTGAGGATGGCGAGATGATCCGCGCCAATTTCGGCCGGTTCGGACCCTATGTGCAGCATGGCAAGACTTATGCGAATCTCAAGGATCCGAACGAGGTGTTCACGATTGGACTCAACCGGGCAGTGGCCATCATTGCGGACAAGAAGGCACGCGGATCAGCGCGGGCCGGCGCGGAGCCCTTGAAAAGCCTCGGCGGGCATCCGGAAGGCGGCTCGGTCGACGTGTTTTCGGGCCAGTACGGAAATTACGTGAAGTGGGGCAAGGTGAACGCCACGCTGCCAAAGGAGACCGCGCTCGAGAGCGTGACGCTCCCGCTGGCGTTGGAACTTCTTGCAGCGCGCGCCGCCAAGGGGCCCTCCAAGAAGAAGGCCGCACCGAAGAAAACTGCCGCGAAGAAAAAAGCCCCGGCGAAGAAAAAGGACGCAGCGGACACCTGACGCTTAAGCCCTGTCGAAACGGATATCCGCATCGTTGGGGGTGACGTTTGCCCTACGCGAACAGGCAATTTCTACGCGCAATTACCGGGAAACTCGCCTATATCCCCGCCATGACCTTTCCAGACAAACAGACTGTGCTCGATTTTCTCAAGGCAAATCCGGGCGCTACGACGAAGCAGGACATCGCCAAGGGCCTCAAGGTGAAGGGCGCCGAGCGTCAGACCTTGCGGGCCATCCTGAAAGAACTCGAGGCCGAAGGCGCGCTCGAGCGCACTGGCAAACGGGCCTGGGCGCAGGCTGACCGGCCCCCGCCGACGGGGCTCGTTCAGTTCAAGCTGCTGGACCGAAATGGCGACCTGTTTGGCCAGTGCACGGGCGACAATGGCCTGTTCGGGCCGGAGATCCTCTATGCGGGGCCGGCAGGCGACCGGAAAGGCAAGGCGCCGGGCATCGGCGACCGGGCACTCTGCAAGATCTTCGAGAAGGACGGCCAGTGGCGCGCGCGTGTCATCAACGTCCTCGAAAAGGCGCTGCCGGACAAGATCGTCGGCCTCTATACCAGGACGCCGCATGGCGGGCGCGTGGCACCGGCGAGCCGCAAGGAACGCCGTGAACTGCTGATAAGCGAGGCCGACCGCAACGGCGCCGAGGATGGCGACCTGGTGGTGGCGGACGTGAAGCCGCAGGGCAAACGGCAATATGGGCCGCAGATGGGCAGCATCCGCGAAGTCATCGGCCGGCTGACGGATGCCCGCTCGGCCAGCCTGATCGCCATCTATGCCCATGACATTCCCGTCGACTTTCCGGACGCCGTGATTGAAGAGGCGCGCACCAAGACGCCGGCGCAAGTTAAGCGGGAAGACCTGACGACGACACCGCTGATTACCATCGACCCGCACGACGCCCGCGACCATGACGATGCAGTGTATGCGGAAGAATTGCCGGATGGCTGGCGGGTGATCGTGGCGATTGCGGATGTGTCGGCCTATGTGACTGAAGGCTCGGCGCTGGACAAGGAAGCGCTGAAGCGGGGCAATTCGACCTATTTCCCGGACCGTGTGGTGCCGATGTTGCCGTTCGAGCTTTCGGCGGAAG
Source organism: Hyphomonas sp. (assembly GCA_041752715.1). GTDB lineage: Bacteria > Pseudomonadota > Alphaproteobacteria > Caulobacterales > Hyphomonadaceae > Hyphomonas. The sequence goes on along the minus strand of JBGSVY010000196.1, from coordinate 20,144 downwards.
CCTGTTCACTCAAGGAAGACGAGCTTCGCCCCTGCCTTGCCGTCGAGATGATCTTTGATCGCGGCGGGCACAAGCGGCGCCACCGATTCCTCAGGGGCCAGATGAAATCGGCCGCGAAACTCGCTTATGAAGAGGCGCAGGCGGCGATCGATGGAAAGCCCGGCGGAAAGGCAGGCGAATTGCTGGAGGCGGTGCTGAAACCGCTCTGGGGCGCTTATGCGGCCGTCTCCAAGGCCCGCGATATCCGCAGCCCGCTTGATCTCGACATGCCGGAGCGGCGCATCCTCTTCACGCCAGATGGCGAGATTGACGGCATCGTCACCAAGGAACGACTCGACGCCCACCGGCTGATCGAGGAGTTCATGATTCAGGCGAATGTCGCTGCCGCCGAGACGCTGGAAGAAAAGCAGAGCCCGCTGGTCTACCGCGTGCACGACACACCGTCGGATGCAAAGGTTGCAGCGTTCGCTGATTTCTTGCAGACGCTCGACATGAAATGGACGATCGGTGAACGTCCGCAGACGCACAAGTTCAATAAGCTGCTGGCCGAAATTCGCGGCGGCGATTATGAGGGAATGATCTCGCAGATGGTGCTGCGGACGCAGGCACAGGCGATCTATTCCGAGGAGAATCTCGGTCATTTCGGCCTGAACCTCGCCCGCTATGCCCACTTCACGTCCCCCATCCGGCGGTATGCGGACCTTATCGTCCACCGCGCGCTGATCACGGCGCTGGGCCTCGGGCCTGATGGTCTGAGTGAAACTGCGGCGGTGCGCCTCGAGGAGACGGCTGAGCACATCTCGATGACGGAGCGCCGGTCGATGGCGGCCGAGCGCGACGCGACGGATCGTTACCTTGCAATCTTCCTTGCTGACCGCGTCGGCGCCGAGTTCGAGGGCCGCATCACGGGCGTCACGGGTGCGGGCTTGTTTATTGCGCTTGCCGGCTCGGGCGCCGACGGCTTCGTGCCGATCTCGTCGATCTCAGACGATTACTGGGTGCAGGACGAGGCGGCGATGGCGATCTATGCGCGCGGCAGCGGCAAGACCTACTCGCTGGGCCAGATCGTGCGGGTGAAACTGCGGGAGGTGACGCCGCTGCAGGGCGGGCTGCTGCTGGAACTGATCTCTGACCCCCTGCCCGCACCTGCCCATCGCACCGATGCCCGCCGGGAAATGGATCTCGGCCGCGCCCCGCGCAGAAGCGGCGGATCCGGCGGCGGCGGCCGGCCGCGAAAAGGTAAGCCCAAATTTGACAAGCGCACACTGCCCAAGAAGGGCGGCAGCAAGCGCCGCTAAGTGCGCCGTCCTGTCGTCGGGTCAAAAAGGCTCACGCCTTGTCTTCGCCGTTTTCGCGCGGCAAACGAACCGGATGCTCGGAACTGCTTACGACAAAGCCGAAGACGGCGAGACGCTGATCACAGGCGGGCGCAGCCCGCGCCCGCGTGATGCAGCAACGCTGATCCTGGTGCGGCGGGACGGTGTCAGCCCGCGCGTGCTGATGGGCAAGCGGGCGGGCACCAACGCGTTCATGCCGGACAAGTACGTGTTTCCCGGCGGCAGGGTCGATCCGCATGATGGTAAAGCCATCGCGTGGGAAGAACTGAAAGCGGAGGTCGAAGCCGCCCTGCGGATCCAGGCACGGCGCAGCCCTCGCGCCTTCGCCCTCACGGCGATCCGCGAGACATTCGAGGAGACCGGCCTGATTGTTGGCCGCGCGGCCGAAATGCCGCTGCTCGCGCCTGCCGGATGGGAACCGTTTCACACGCTGGACGTGGCGCCGGACCTTGCGCCCCTGACATTCATCGGACGCGCCGTCACCCCACCCTACCGGCCTCGGCGGTTCGATGCGCGCTTCTTCATGGCGGAGGCTGAGCTGGCACTGATCGACGAACGGCCGCCGGTGGACGGCGCAGAATTGTCGGACCTTCAATGGGTCACGTTGGACGACGCGTTGAAGCTCGACCTGCCCTCGGTGACCCGGTTCATGCTGGGCGAAATCGGCGAGCGGCTGGCAAAGCCGACGCAGGACCACAGACCGCCTTTCCTGCGCTGGACGCGCGGCGGACACCAGACAGACCATCTGTGACCGCTTGACTTCCCCCCGTCGCACCGTCAATACACCGCGCTTCAAGTTCATTTCAAGCTGAGAAGGGCCGTTCAATGGCCAAACCCGCCACGATCAAGATTCGCCTTAATTCGACGGCTGACACGGGCTTTTTCTACGTCACGAAGAAGAACCCGCGCACCATGACCGAGAAGATGGTCAAGAAAAAGTATGATCCGGTCGCGAAGAAGCATGTCGAGTTCAAGGAAGGCAAGATCAAGTAGGGTCTTGTTTTTCATATAATTTGTAGAAGCCCGCGCCCCCACCCCGCGCGGGCTTTTCAGTTTTCGGCCGGCAATCCCTGATCGAGATGACGGATCTTGCGCAGGCGCGGAAACAGGATGGCTGACAGTCCCGCGATACCGATCGCGGCGAACCCGCCAGCGACCACCGTGAAAACGGGCGTGAACGCGGCCGCCATGAAACCGGCGCGTGCTTCGCCGAGTTCGTTCGAGGCGCCGACGAAGATCGAATTCACGGCATTCACCCGCCCGCGAACCTCATCCGGCGTCCAGAGCTGCAGGATGATCTCGCGGACATAGACCGAGACCATGTCGAAGGCGCCGACGAGCATCAGCGCAGCGATCGAAAGCCAGGCGATGGTCGAGGCGCCGAACACGGCCGTCGCGAGCCCGAAGAGGGCGACAAAGACCATGAGCACGAGCCCGGCATGGTCGCGGATCGGGAAGGCGGTGATTAGCGCAATTGCGATGATCGCACCGATACCGGGCGCGGCCCGAAGCAGGCCGAGGCCAAGTTCTCCCACATCGAGGATGTCGCGCGCGTAGACGGGCAAGAGGGCCACAGCGCCGCCGAGCAGGACGGCGAACAGATCGAGCGAGATCGCGCCAAGCACAACCTTCTCCTTCCAGACATAGCTGAAGCCGCCAAGGATGCTGGAGAGGGTCGGCGGCTCGCGCGAGACGGTCTGGGCGGGCTTGGGAATCGCGAGGATCAGCAGGAACGACATCACGTACAGGCCGGTCGCGAGCCCATAGGCGACTTCCGGCGCGATTCCGTAGAGCAAGGCGCCCGCAACAGGTCCGGCGATGGTCGCAAGTTGCCAGGACGAGGTGACCCAGCCGACGGCATTCGGGAAATCCTCGCGCGGCACGAGGTTGACGACCAGGCTGGACGCAGCAGGGCCGTAGAAGGCCCGCGCCACGCCGAACAGTGTCAGGATGCCAAGGATGAGTGCCGGCTGAAAGCGGTCGTTCGACACGAGGAACAGTATCGAAGCTGCGCAGCCGAGAAAGACGAGGACCGCGCAGCCCATAACGAAACGGCGTCCAAGGCGGTCTGCAGCATTGCCTGTGACGACCACGAGCAGGAGGGCGGGCAGGAATTGCACAAGGCCGATCCAGCCGAGCAGAGCCGGGTCACGTGTAACATCATACATCTGCCAGGCGACGGCCACCGTCACGATCTGAAAGGACAGGGAGGTGACAAACCGCGAGGTGAGGAAGATGAGATAGCTTCGGTGCCGGAAGGCGGCAAAGCGGTCAGTCATGTGCCTTGCAGCCTTGCGGGAAGAGCCTTGAAAGCTCCGGCTTGGGCCGCACATGCGCCCCTGTCAATCAGGCAGCGATGCTGTGAACGCGGTTGCGGCCAGCAGACTTCGCCGCATAGAGGGCGTTGTCGGCACGTTTCAACAGGGCATCGATCGGATCGTTCGGACCGAGCAAGCTGGAGACACCCGCGCTAACCGTGACGGCAATTTCTTTCCGGCAGCCGAGAATGCGAAAGGGGTCGGCGGCAACAGCGCGGCGGACGCGCTCGGCCGCAACACACGCATTGTCGCCAGGGGTTTCAGGCATGATCACAAGGAATTCCTCGCCGCCAGGGCGGCAAACGATATCCATGGGGCGCACATGGTCGCGCAGCCGGACAGCGATTTCCCTCAGCACTTCGTCGCCCGCGTCATGGCCGTAGGTATCGTTGACCGGTTTGAAGTGATCGATGTCGCAGGCCATGACCGATAACGGCTTGCCGGACATGCCGGCCCGCTGGGCGAGCTGGTGAAGCTGGCCGAGCATGTATCGACGGTTGTAAAGGCCTGTCAGCTGGTCGATGACGGACAGTTCAAGTCCGCGATCCACGCGGTCGCGCAGGATTTCGATATAGCGCGACCGGCGCGTCTGCGTGCGGACGCGCGCGAGCAGTTCCTGATGATCGACAGGCGCGAGGATGACATCGCTCGCCCCAAGGTCCAGACCTTTGGAGGCCTTCTGGCGTTCGAGCGGGTCGCAAACCAGCAGGACCGAGATTCCACGCGTCGCTTCGTTCGTCTTGAAGTGGGCGCAGAGCTTCAGCGGATCGAACTGCCGGCAGAGCAGCGAGAGAACAAGCACATCCGCCTTGGCGTGCGCCAGGTCGCCCATGTCACCCGCCTCCAGCAACGTGGTTGCCCGATGACCGGCATCGCGCAGAACGGTGGCCATTCTGGCCGAGGAGCGCGGATTGTCGTCAACGATGAAAATGCTGGCAGGCCCATCGACTTGTTCCTTGCCGAAGCCGTCCATTGCACCGGTGCGCAGGCCACTCGCTTCGCGCTGGCGCAGTTCGGAGGCGACGGCATTGTAGCGCTGCAGCGCTGTCACGCGGGCCATCAGGGCGAAATCATCGACAGGCTTGGTGAGGAAGTCCTCAGCGCCGGCATCAAGGCCGCGCACCCGGTCTTCGACATCGCTGAGCGCGGTCACCATGACAACGGGAATATAGGCCGTCGCAGGATCAGCCTTCAGGCGGCGGCAGACTTCATACCCGTCCATCCCCGGCATCATGACATCAAGCAGGATGATTTCGGGGGCCCCAGACTTTGCAATCTCTATGGCCGCTGGACCATTGTCGGCCTGGATAACTGTGTAATACTGCGCCTCGAGCTTGGCTTGCAGCAATCGTCGATTTGCTTCGATGTCATCGACAATCAGTATCCTCGCGCTCATGCGGCTTCTTTCGGCATGAGCGTTTCAACGGCGCGGATGAATGACGCAATCTGAATGGGCTTCGACAGGTAACCCTCGCAGCCTGCTTCACGAACGCGCTGTTGATCGGCCCGCATGGCGAATGCGGTCACCGCCAGCACGGGAATATGAGCAACTTTTGCGTCGTCTTTCAGCCAGCGCGTGATGTCGAGGCCGGAAACTTCAGGCAGCTGGATATCCATAATAATCAGGTCAGGGCTCTCCGTGCGGGCAATCTCTACGGCCTTTGCCCCGTCCCTGCACTGAAAAGTCGTGTAACCAAACGCTGACAGCAGGTCGCAAAAGAGGCGCATGTTGAGTTCATTATCCTCAACAACCAGCACTTTTCCGGTTCGCTTCTTGACCATTTCGTCCAGACTTACTGATGATTCGCTTCGGTTTTACCCTCTGATCTTTAGTTAGACTGCCAATGCTTAAGATCGATTTACGCCGCGAGCAGGGCCGGTTTGCGGCGCAGTGCGGAACATGGCATGAACAGAGGCAAGATGACGTCCCTTTGCCGTGACTGCCTGCATAGCGCGCCTGAGCCCTTCGAGGCGTGCCCGGCCTGTCATGGCGCAAGATGCGTCACCCACGCTGCCCTGAATACCTTGAACATAGCGCACATCGACTGCGATGCCTTCTATGCCTCCGTCGAAAAGCGCGACAACCCGGCCCTGCGCGACCAACCGGTGATCGTCGGCGGCGGGACGCGGGGCGTGGTGACCACCTGCTGCTACATCGCAAGGCTTTACGGAGTGCGCTCGGCGATGCCGATGTTCAAGGCGCTGAAGGCCTGTCCCGACGCTGTGGTTGTCCGTCCGGATTTCGCAAAGTACCACGCCGCAGCACGTGCGATCCGTGAGCAGATGACCACGCTGACGCCGTTGGTGGAGGCCGTCTCCATCGATGAAGCCTATCTGGACCTTGCGGGCACGAGCGCGCTGCACAAGGCATCACCTGCGATGAGCCTCGCGCGTCTGGCGCTCGCGATCGAACGCGAGGTGGGCCTTACGGTTTCGATCGGGCTTTCGGTCAACAAGTTCCTCGCCAAGACCGCCAGCGAACTCGACAAGCCGCGCGGCTTTGCGGCGATCGCGCTGGAAGAGGCCGAAGCCTTCCTCGGGCCAAAGCCTATCGATTTCCTGCATGGGGTCGGACCAAAGTTCGCCCAGCGGCTGATGGCCGATGGCTATGCGACCGTGGCAGACGTGCAGGGCGCCGAAGCCCAGGCCCTGATCCGCAGCTATGGCGAGACAGGCACCTGGCTGAAGAAGCGTGCGCATGGCATCGACGGGCGCGCCGTTGAGCCGGATGGGGAGCGCAAGTCGATCTCCAGCGAGACGACCTTCTTCGAGGATATTTCAGATCCCGCGCGCCTCGAGGACGAACTCTGGCAGCTCTGCGTCAAGACGGCAGACAGGGCGAAGGCCACCGGGTTGGCCGGCAAGGTGGTCACCCTGAAACTCAAGACCAGCGCGTTCAAACCGTTGACACGGCAAGTGTCATCGTCCCAGCCAATGCAGCTTGCGCAGGAAGTGTTCAGGGCCGCGCGGCCGTTGCTAGCCCGGGAGGCGACCGGGCGCGTGCGTTTCCGGCTGCTGGGGATCGGCCTGTCGGGCCTGTCGGAACAATCGGCTGACGCGGGCGACATGCTCGACCCGGCGGTGGCCAAGCGGGCAGCGGCAGAGCGCGCGTCTGACAAGGCGCGGGCGAAGTTTGGCAAGGATGCCGTGGTGACAGGGCGGACGGCGCGGCTTCGCACCCGGCCGGATAGCTGACTTGCGGCGCACGCCTACCTGCGGCATTGCAAGGGTAACAGCCACAGGAGATTGCGCCGATGAGCCGACCGGAAGACATGCTAGACCGACTCGGGATTGCGCTGCCGGCGCCGATGAAACCGGTGGCGACCTATGTCCCGTTCGTGATGACCGGTAATCTTCTGTTCGTTTCGGGACAGGTGAGCGCTACTGCGGACGGCCGCATCCTCGGGCGGCTGGGCGAAGACATGGAGCTGTCTGCCGGCCAGCACGCCGCGCGCATCTGCGGCATCAATCTGATCGCTCAATGCAAGGCTGCACTCGGAGAGCTCTCGCGCGTGAAACGTGTCGTGAAACTCGGCGGGTTCGTGAACTGCGCACCGCATTTCACTGATATCCCGCAAGTCGTGAACGGATGCTCGGACCTGATGGTCGAAGTGTTCGGTGATGCGGGACGGCATGCGCGATCGGCCGTCGCCTGTCCAACCCTGCCGCTCGGTGTCGCGGTGGAGATCGACGGCATCTTCGAATTCGGAGACTGACGCCTCGCTATGGCCGAACCGTTTGACCTGATGGCCTTCGCCTATGCGCATCGCGGCCTCTGGCAAGAAGGCGGGGCGCCGGAGAACTCGCTAGCCGCCTTCAGGGCCGCAGCAGAGGCACGGCTGGGCATCGAGTTTGATTTGCGGCCCTCCGGCGATGGCGAGATGATGATATTCCACGATCCCCTTCTGGATCGGCTGACGCGGGCGAGCGGCCTGTTCGAGCACCGGCGCGCGGCTGATCTTTCGGCGCTTTGCCTGCAGGACACGGCGGAGCGGGTTCCGGCGCTCAATGAGCTGCTTGATCTTTGGCCGGAAGACCTGCCGCTGCTGACTGAACTGAAGGTCGATGGGTCGACCGATGCTGCAGCCTTTGCAAGGCAGGCCGGCGCACGCTTTGCGGCATGGACCGGGCGCGCGGCAGTGATGAGCTTCTCGGAAGCTGCTGTGAGGGCGCTTCCCGCCGGGCTGATGCGTGGACAACTCGTGTTGCCATCGGCGCAGGCTGGCCGCGCCGCATTTGATGGCGTTATCTCGCGGGCCAAGGCGGACGGCATCGACTATCTCGCAGTCCACCATACCGACACGGCGCGGGCGCGGGCCCAACTTGGGACGGACAGGGCGCCCTTCGTGGTATGGACGATCCGCAATTCCGAGGACCTTGCGGCAGCGCGCCTCCACGGCCCGGCCATCATCTTTGAATCCATCAGCGTGGAACTGGCGCGGGGATCGCCCGCGCCCTAGGTTATGAAGCATGGATGCCATAAATCCCCGCCTCAGCCATGTGACGTCGCTTTCGCAGGTCGATCCTGCGGCCTGGAACGCCGTGGCCAATCCGCCAGGGGCGCGATTTGACCCCTTCCTTACCTGGGAGTTCCTCGACTCGATGGAGCGCTCTGGCGCGGCAACGCCAGCGACGGGCTGGACGCCCGCGCACGTTCTGGCACACGATCCGGCTGGGCGGCTGAGGGCGGCAATGCCGCTTTACCTGAAGACGCATTCGCGCGGCGAGTTCGTGTTCGACCAATCCTGGGCCGAAGCCTTCCAGCGGGCGGGCGGAACGTACTATCCAAAACTGCTTTGCGCGGTTCCCTTCACGCCGGTGACCGGCCGGCGCCTGCTTGTCGCGCCCGGCCCTGACGCTTCACTGTATCGCACAAGCCTGCTGGAAGGCGCCCTGCAGATCGCAAAGCGGATGCGCCTTTCATCGCTGCATATCAATTTCGTTGAGCCGGACGAAGCCGCAGCGCTGGCAGGCGCAGGTCTGCTGCTGCGATCGGACCAACAATTCCATTGGCGAAATAACGCGTATTCCAGCTTCGACGATTTCCTTGCGACTCTGTCATCGGAGAAGCGCAAGAACCTTCGCAAGGAGCGCATCAAGGCTCAGGCCGGCCTGACCTTCCTTCATCTGAGGGGTCGCGAGATCACCGAGGCGCATCTCGATTGCTTCTTCGATTTCTACCTTGATACAGGCAGCCGCAAATGGGGCTCGCCGTACCTGACACGCGAGAGCTTTTCGCTCCTGCGTGAACGAATGGCAGAAGACCTTCTCTTCATCTTCGCAATGGAGAATGACGAGGCGATCGGCGGCGCCATGAACCTGATTGGCTCGGACACGTTGTATGGCCGCTATTGGGGTTGCTCTGACGCACGGCCGATGCTGCATTTCGAGACGTGCTACTATCAGGCCATCGATTTCGCGATTGCCAATGGGCTGACCTATGTCGAGGCAGGCGCGCAGGGTGGCCATAAGCTGGCCCGCGGCTATGAGCCGGTCATGACGCAGTCAGCACACTGGATCGCGCATGAGGGCTTTCGCGAGGCCGTGGCGGACTACCTTGTGCGCGAGCGGGCGGCAGTAGAGGCCGATATGGACTATTTAAAAGATCGGACGCCGTTTAAGAGAAGCGAATGACCCTGCACGCGCCTTACGACCCGGATAATATTTTTGCCAAGATTCTTCGCGGTGAAATGCCTTGCATCAAACTGATGGAAGACGAGATCGCCCTCGCCTTCATGGATGTTTTTCCGCAGAGTGAAGGCCACGCCCTGATTATCCCGAAGGGGGTTACCGCGCGCAACCTGCTCGAGATCGCGCCGGGCGCCATCGGCCCGTATATGGTGCGTGTGCAACAGGTTGCGCGCGCGGTGGAGGCTGCACTCGCGCCTGACGGCATACGGATCATGCAATTTAACGGTGCGCCTGCTGGCCAAACCGTCTTTCATCTGCATGTGCACGTAATTCCCGTTTGGGCAGACCGAACCCTTGGCACACACGCAACCGGCGGGATGGCGAAACCTGAAACGCTGGCGCCAATCGCCGCGCGAATACGAGCGAAACTCTAGCATCACCCGTCCATGTGAGCTAGTTGACACGCGGTCTACTAGGAACCACCCGGCCGTGACCTCAACCCTGCGCACCTTCATTGAGAAGACAGAACGGGTTGTTGATGCAGAGCCCTTATTTCGCCTGTTCGATACGTTCGTTGGCGCTTTCGGCGTTGACGTCACTAGCTATCATATCATGTCCGAGCAATTGCGGGCCGTGCCGGTCGAAACAGGTCTTGTGCGTGAAACACTGCCGGACGAATGGGTAAAGACATACCTTGCGCGAGACTATGTTTCGATCGATCCGATGATCTCCATGGCGCGTTTCGAGGCCGAACCCTTTTACTGGTTTGACGTTGAAAAGAAGATGAAGCTGACGCGGGAACAACGCTTTTTCCTGGCCGAATTGCGCGGCGCCGGCCTGACCGACGGACTTGCCGTGCCGATATTCGGACCGATGGGAACAATGGCGTATTTTGGCCTTGGCGCCGTTAATGACACCCTTGACCTGCCCCGTGAGGAAATCATGGAACTGCAGTTCGCCTGTCAGCGTACGCACAATAAGTATGTCGACATCACGGCTCACCTCGCGCCTGGAGCGGCTAAACCGAAGCTGTCGAGTCGCGAAACAGAAGTCCTTAGTCTCATCGCAACAGGCCTGTCGAACAATACCATTGCCGAGAGGCTCGGCATAACCGAAAACACGGTGGACACGATCGTGCGCCGGTCATTCCGGAAACTGGGCGTCAACAACCGGATAACCGCCGTGCTGCGCGGCGTTGGGGCCGGGCTGATCCTGCCATAGAGCGAGGCGCTCTGTTCAGTTCAGGCCGAGCTTTGCCTTCAGAATATCGTTGACTGCCTGCGGATTTGCCTTCCCGCCCGAGGCTTTCATAACCTGACCGACAAACCATCCAAGCGTTTGAGGCTTGTCCTTGACCTTGGCGACCTGTTCAGGGTTGGCCGCGATGATATCGTCGACGACTTTCTCGATGGCGCCGGTATCTGTCACCTGCTTAAGGCCATGCTTCTCGACGATGACAGCGGCCTCGCCTTCCCCCGCGATCATGCGTACAAAGACGTCTTTGGCGATCTTCCCGCTGATTGTGCCGTCTGAGATAAGGGAGATCAGACCGCCCAGCGCCTCAGCAGAGACGGGGCTTGCAGCAAGATCGAGGCCTTCCTTGTTGAGGAAGCCGAACAGTTCCTGGGTCACCCAGTTGGCAGCGAGTTTCGGATCACGTCCCTTCGCGACAGCCTCGAAAAAGGCCGCCTTTTCAGCGTCGGCAGTCAACACGCCAGCGTCATATCGCGATAATCCGTACTCGGACTCGAAACGCGCGCGCTTCTGATCAGGCAGCTCCGGCAGGGTCCGCCGGATTTCCTCGATCCACGTCTTTTCAATTTCGAGGGGCAGGAGATCCGGGTCGGGGAAATAGCGGTAATCGTGCGCATCTTCCTTTGAGCGCATCGAGCGGGTTTCGACCTTGACGGGATCGAAGAGACGCGTCTCCTGATCCACTTTGCCACCGCTCTCAAGAATCTCGATCTGGCGGCGCGCCTCATACTCGATCGCTTGCTGGATGAAGCGGAACGAGTTCATGTTCTTCAATTCGCAGCGCGTGCCGAGATAGCCAAAATCGCCGGTCTCGCGGAATTTTTCGTAGGCGCCTGGCCGGCAGACCGAAACGTTCACGTCAGCCCGCAGATTGCCTTTCTCCATATCGCCATCACACGTGCCGAGGGCGATCACGATAGCGCGCAGTTTCTTCACATAGGCGGCTGCCTCTGCGGGCGAACGCACATCGGGCTTCGAGACGATTTCCAAAAGCGCTACGCCGGAACGGTTGAGGTCTACATAGGTCGCGTGCGGGTCCATGTCGTGGATCGACTTGCCGGCATCCTGCTCGAGGTGCAGCCGTTCGATGCGGCAGGTGAAACTGTAGGCGGCGCCGCCATGTGCCGGCTCGACATCGACCTCGATTTCGCCCTCACCGACAATCGGGTGCGCAAACTGGCTGATCTGGTAGCCCTGTGGCAGGTCTGGATAGAAATAATTCTTTCGGTCAAACCGGCTGTATTCATTGATCTGAGCTTTGAGGCCGAGCCCCGTGCGCACAGCCTGTTCCACACAGAAACGATTGATCACCGGCAGCATGCCGGGCAACGCGGCGTCAACCAGAGACACGTTCGAGTTAGGATCGGCGCCGAAGGCGGTCGAAGCGCCCGAAAACAGCTTCGACTGAGATGCGACCTGCGCATGGATTTCGAGACCCATGACGACCTCCCAGTCACCAGTTTCGCCTTTGAGTCGGAAGGGGGGGCGTTCGGTCATTGGCGCTCTCGATCGTGTCTGCACGTGGGCAATTTTTTCTCTTAGCGCCCGTCGCTGTGCCCTGTCGAGCCATTGTGGCCCGCGATTTGTCACGGCCAGGCCAGCGATGCAGGGGTTTTCTTTGCTGGGAAGTGGCGCACAATAGCGAAAATTAGAGAAGGAGCGGGCGCAGCATGTTGTTCAAGATGATTCTCGATAGCGCCCAGGACGATGAACGCACGATCGCCCGTGGCTTCCTGAAACATCTCGTTGCCGGCGTCGGCGCTGGCCTTGCGCTCGGCGGCACGGTGCTGATCGGTTTGTTTGTCGTGTTCTCGAAGCTCGACCTTCACGTCCCAGTGATCTACCTGGAGGCGGCGATGCTACAATTTGCGCCTATCGGCGGGTTGATCGGCATAGGAATTCATCTGTCGCGCATAACGGATCGGTCCGAGACGGACAAGGACGATGAGGATGAAGGGCCAGGCGGTGGCACCAAGGCGCCCCTAACGCCGCCAGTGCGCGCCGCACGACGCCCGATCAGATCTTCCCATCTTCCTTCGCCCGCCTGACCCGTTCGGCGCGCGCAGCCATCCGGTCGCGGAGAGGCGCGGACTGCGGCACGCGCGTTGGAGGCAGGCCCGGCCTCGGCAGGGCATCTGGCTCAGGCCCAGGTTCCGGGTCGAGCTTGCCTTCGGCGATCAGCTTCTGACGCCGGGCTGCAATACGGGTTTCACGGGCAATCTGAGCGGCCGATTTACGGGGTGCAAAGAAGCCAGACAGCTTTGTCTTTCCAGCTCCACCCGGCGCTTCGCGACCCCGTTGGAACTTGCTTTGCGCTTTGAGCACATTGCCGGCTCGCCATGAGACGTAGGCGGCCGCGAGCACAGTTGCACCAAGGACCCAACGCATTTCTGGCGCGAAAAGATCCCGGCCTGATTCTGAAAGAACGCCGGCCAGAAGCGCCAGTGCCAGGATAAGCAGAGTCACAAACAGGACAGTGTAGCGGATCATCTGGTGATCTTACCACCAGCGCTCCGGCTTGGCCACAAAGCCGGCTGCATCTTCCAAGGCGCCGCCGACACGGAAGCAGGCAGACTCGTCTAGTGCTTTGCCGATAACTTGCAGGCCAAGGGGCAGGCCGCTGGCGGACAACCCCGCCGGAACGGACATACCGGGCAAGCCTGCAAGGTTCGCCGTCACCGTGAAGACATCGTTGAGGTACATCTCGACTGGATCGCCGGATTTTTCGTCGAATGCGAAGGCCGGTGACGGACAGGTTGGCGTCAGGATGGCATCGCAGAGCTTGAAGGCCTCCACAAAGTCCTGGAGAATCCGCGTGCGCACTTTCTGCGCGCGCAGGTAATAGGCATCGTAGTATCCGGACGACAGGACGTAGGTGCCGATCAATAGCCGGCGTTGCACTTCGCGGCCGAAACCGCCGGCGCGGGTCGCTTCGTATGTCGCGGCCAGATTGTCGCCATTCACTCGGTCGCCATAGCGCATGCCGTCATAGCGGGCGAGGTTTGACGAGGCCTCGGCTGGCGCGACGATGTAGTAGGCAGGCAGGGCATATTTCGTATGTGGCAGCGAGATGTCGATGATTGTCGCGCCGGCGGCTTTCAGCCAGGCGATGCCCTGCTGCCAGAGCGCGTCGATTTCGTCCGACATGCCGTCCATCCGGTATTCCTTCGGGATGCCGATTTTCATACCCTTGACGCCCTTGCGCACGTCCTTGCGCCAGTCAGGCGTCTTGATGTCGAGGGAGGTCGAATCCTTGGGATCGTGGCTGCACATCACTTCGAGCAGGATCGCGCTGTCCTCGACGGTCTTGGTGATCGGGCCCGCCTGGTCGAGGGATGACGCAAAAGCGACCATGCCGTAACGGCTGGCGCGGCCATAGGTCGGCTTGATGCCGACCGTGCCGGTGAATGCGGCGGGCTGGCGGATGGAACCTCCCGTGTCGGAGGCCGTTGCCGCGAGGCACAGATGGGCCGCGACCGAAGTGGCCGAGCCGCCCGATGATCCGCCGGGCGTGAGCGCGCGATTGTCGCCAGCGCGCCGCCACGGATTGACGACAGGGCCAAAACGGGAGGTCTCGTTGGACGAGCCCATGGCAAACTCATCCATATTGAGTTTGCCGAGCATCACGGCGCCGGCATCCCAGAGGTTCTGGGTGACGGTGGACTCATAAGTGGGCGTAAACTCGCCGAGGATGGCGCTACAGGCAGTCGTGCGGACGCCCCGTGTGCAGTAGAGATCCTTGACGCCGAGCGGGGCGCCTTCGAGCTTTCCGGCCTTGCCGCTTGCGATCCGCGCGTCTGCGGCGTCGGCCATGCCAAGTGCTATTTCCGGCGTTTCAACCACGAAAGCGTTGAGGCTGCGTGCGGCCTCGATTTCGCGGAGGAAGGCCTCGGTCAATTCGCGCGAGGAAAACCGCTTCGACGCCAACCCGTCCAGCGCCGCTGCCAGCGTGAGGTGGGTGAGATCGGTCATACGGTTGCCCTTTTTCGGATGAGTCCGCCTGCTAGGCGCCTTGGGAGGAAAGTTCAAGTCTGCGTGAGTTCGCTTGCCGGGGCGGCCTGCTCGAAGCTAGATTTCAAACCGTCGGCGTGCATCACATGATATGCGCGCGCCGGATGGAGGACTGCATGCACCGTGCTCTTTTGATCTTGCCTGCGGTTCTCGGGATCGCGGCCTGCGCCAATGGCTTGCCGGGAGAAACGCCCGCCTCCGGCATGGCAAAGTTCGCGGATGATCCGCGCCTCGGCGAACCCGTCGCCAGTATCTGCTTTGCCTCCTACATCGACGGCTTCAGCATGAATACGCGCAATACCGTGGTGCTGCATGAAGGCCGCGACCGGTTCATGGTGGAAGTGTTCGGAACCTGTCCGGACCTCGAATTTGCGCAGTCGGTCGGTGTCGCCGCCTCGGGCTCTTGCCTGTCGAAGGGTGATGCGCTGGTCATCACGGAGACGATCGGTGGTGGCACGTTTGGCCCCCGCCGCTGCACGGTTCGCGAAATCCGCGCCTGGGACCCAAAGGCGACCGCACCCGAAGAAAAAGCGCAAGAGAGCTGATGACGCTGCCCTCGGGCCGGTGCTAAGGCTCGCCGATGCATGTATCATCAGTTCACGTCCGCACGTCGCCTGTCCATGGCAGAGGCCTCTTTGCCAACCAGAGAATAGCAGCCGGTGGTCTGATCGGCGTCTATCCGCTGCTGATCCTCTCGGCCAACGACACCGCCGCCATCAAGGCTACGCGTTTATATCACTACGTGTTTTACGTTGATGAGGATGACAGCGGCGCGATCAGAGCTGCCGTCGCGTTCGGTGAAATATCGATGTGCAATCACAGCCCCAGCGCCAACGCCGAATTCGAAATCGATCCGGCAGCCATGCAGGTCGTGCTGTCGGCAGCACGGGAGATCATGCCGGACGAGGAAATCCTCATTGACTATCAGGAGTTCGCCGAAATCGCGATCTGAGGCGAAGCCTCAGCGCTTCAAGTGTTCCATGCCCTTGATCGCGCCAGCCTTCGCGACGGGCTGACCGGGCTTCGCTTTCACTTTTTCGGCCTTCGGCTTGCGGACTTCCTTGTTCGATTTCTTCTGTCCCTTGGCCATGTCGCGGTATCCTTCGAGTGAGGGGAAGCATGCGCCTCCCAGAGCTTCAACATGGACCGATCCGCAGGTGATTGTAAGGGGCCCGGTGGTCAGCGCCGGACGACTTCGCCGTCTTCCTTGGTGAAGACGGCGGGCGGGTTGTCAAGGAGGTCGAACACACGCTCGGACGGGCGGCAAAGCGCGATTTTCGTATCCGTTACTACGATCGGGCGATTGACCAGAATCGGGTGGGCGACCATGGCGTCAAGGATGGCTTCGTCCGACACGCCGGGCTCCAGCAAGCCGAGCTCTGCTGCCGGGCTTTTGGTCGTCCGAAGCAGGTCGCGCGGCCGAAGGCCCATCTCGGCGAGGATCAACAGGAGGTATTCGGCGGTCCAGCCCGTTTCGAGGTAGAGCACGATCTCCGGCTCGACGCCGCTGGCGCGGATCATGGCGAGCGTGTTGCGCGAGGTTTCGCAATCGGGGTTGTGGTAGATGGTCACCGTCATGTCCTCGTCCTCCCGAAAAACCAGCCCATGGCCACGGTCGCCACAATGGCGCCCACGATCTGCGCCACGATGAACCCCGGCACGGATGCGGGCGCGATGCCGGCAAACGTATCACTCAATGCACGCGCGATTGTGACGGCAGGATTGGCAAAGGAGGTCGAGGCGGTGAACCAGTAGGCCGATGTGATGTAGAGCCCCACAAGCAAGGGGACTGCGTCCGGCCGGGTGCGCAGCCCGCCAAGGATCGCAAGCAGCAGGCCGAAAGTGGCAATGGCTTCGGAGAAAAACTGAGGCGCACCCGAACGATCATGGGAGGACACCTGCCAGACAGGCTCTGCAAACATCAGGTGCGCCGCCCACACGCCGAGAATGCCACCCGCAACCTGCGCCAGCGCGAAAGCGCTTGCGAGGCCTAGCGAAATCTCCCGGCGGAGGAGAAAGGCAAGCGTGACCGCGGGATTGAAATGAGCGCCGGAGACCGGCCCGAAGACCGTGATGAGAACGACGAGACCTGCGCCTGTCGCCAGCGTATTTCCAAGCAGGGCGATGGCGACGTTTCCATCCGCCAGCCGCTCGCCCATGATGCCTGACCCGATCACGATGGCGAGCAGGAGCGCCGTTCCGAGCGCTTCTGCGACGATCTTGCGGGATGCGCTGGGGGCAACTGCCTGATCGGTCATCTGCCGGGTCGGCTCAGACTGGTCCACGAGGCCCCTCCCCGAACAGCGCTACTCGACCGATTTCGGAACCACGAAGAAGCCGTCTTCGGCGCGTGGCGCATTTGCGAGGACCTGGTCCCGGATGTTCCCGTCGGTGACGACATCGTCGCGCATCGGCAGGCGGGTTTCGACCACGGACGTCATCGGCTCGACACCCTCGACATCCACTTCATTCAGCTGGTCGATCCAGCCGAGGATGCCGTTCAGTTCACCGGCCATCTCATCAAGCTGCGCCTCGGTAACCGCGATGCGCGAGAGGCGCGCGACCTTGCGGACATCGTCACGGGTGACACTCATGGGCGAAGGCTCCGGCTTTGCGCCGTTTCAATAGGCAATAGGCAGGCAGGCTGCAAGGCGCTATGTCGCCCCGATGGCTGTGGTCGACCTGTCTGCCCTCCCCCGAACCGGCGTGCTGATCGGCCTCGATCCGGGCAGCAAGACACTCGGTATTGCTGCGACCGACAGGTCCCGGCTGATCGCAAGCCCAGTCGAAACAATTCCGAAGGGCCGTAAGCTCGGCCCCGCGCTGGAGCGCCTGTTCGCGATCTATGACGGACGGTCGGCAACCGGTCTCGTGATCGGGCTCCCGCTCAACATGAACGGCTCGGAAGGGCCGCGCGCGCAGTCGGCCCGGGCGCTGGCACACAATATTCTCCAATGCCGCGATGTGCCGATTTTCATGCAGGATGAGCGGCTGTCCACCGCCGAAGCCGAACGTGTGATGCTCGAGGCCGACCTGACGCGTCGGCGGCGGGCCGAATTGATCGACGCTTCGGCGGCTGCGATCATCCTGAAAGCCGCGCTCGACCGGCTGGCAGGGCTCTGATGGGCACGTTCCTGACGGCGCTCCTGCCGGTCATCCTCATCGTCGTCCTCGGTCAAATGCTTGCCCGCCGCAACCTCATCACGCCTGAAGCCTTCAGGGCGATGGACCGGCTGTCCTACCTTGTCCTACTACCCGCGCTCATCGTTCGGGCGCTGGCGTCGGCGCCCTTCGAAACGGCCCCGTGGCGCATGGTCGTGACGCTGATCCTTGCCCAGCTGGCGCTTGGACTGATCGGGCTCGCCTCGCGGGGATGGCCGGGAATAGCCGGGCCGTCGGTCGGCAGCATCATCCAGTCGAACGTGCGGTGGAACACGATCATTGCACTCTCGCTGGGCAGCCTGTTGTTCGGCCCCGAGGGGCTTGCGCTGGTCAGCCTCGCGGCGGCAGTGATGATCCCAGCCGCAAACGTGATCTCGGTCTACGGGCTTGTCGCGCATGCCGACCGGCCGCCCGGCACCCGCCCGCGCCCTCTGCTAGCCCTCTCACGCAACCCGCTGGTCTTTGCCTGCATTATAGGAATTGCGCTGGCGGCATCAGGTTGGACGTTGCCGGTCGTGGCCGATGAAACGCTCAAATTCCTTGCGCAGGCCGCGATTGCCCTCGGCCTCCTCAGCGCAGGCGCCGGCGTCGACTTGTCCGCACTGAAACGCGCCGGCTTGCGCACGCTTACCTGGTCAGTCGTGCGGCTGGTGGGACTGCCCGCCGCGACGCTGGGGATAGGCCTCGTCATTGGCCTGCAGGGACTGCCGCTGGCAATTGCGCTGATCTGCGCCGCAACGCCGACCGCGCCGAACTCATTCGTGCTCGCACGGGAACTCGGCGGCGATACGGCGCTGTCGGCGAACCTGATCGCCACGCAGACCCTGCTCGCGGCTGTCACCCTGCCGCTGACATGGCTTGTGATCTTGTCGATCGGCGCCGCCTGAGACTTGCCGGGCTGGAGAATCGCGCCTAAACCGCCGCAAATCGAAGGGGCCTTCATGGCTGAGGCGCGATCAGACTACACTTTCCGGCACGAGCACCTGCTGGGAATCGAAGGTCTCCACCCGCTTGATATTTCACATATTCTCGACCTTGCGGACACTTATGCCGAAGCGACGCGCGCGGGCCGCCGGCCGCAGCCGATCCTGACCGGGAAAACCGTCGTTAACCTCTTCTTCGAGACGTCGACGCGCACTCTTTCCAGCTTCGAAATTGCCGCCCGCCGCCTTGGCGCGGACGTGGTGTCGATGCCGGTCGCCAATTCGAGCGTGAAGAAGGGCGAGACGCTGATCGACACGGCGATGACCCTGAACGCGATGAAGCCGGACGCGCTGGTCATCCGGCATTCGGCCTCCGGCGGCGCGAAGCTGCTTTCGCGCAAGGTGGACTGCGCGGTGCTGAATGCGGGCGATGGCACGCATGAGCACCCGACGCAGGCGCTGTTGGACCTTCTGACGATCCGCCGCACCAAGGGGCGCATCGAGGGTCTCAAAGTCGTGATCTGCGGCGACATTGCGCACAGCCGGGTCGCGCGCTCCACCACCATGGCGCTGCACCTGATGGGCGCGCGCGTGCACCTGTGCGGGCCACGCACGCTGATCCCTCCGGGTACGGACACCTGGGGCGCGGAAAGTGCGGGTACAGACTTTGACAGCGCCCTGCCGGGCGCGGATGTCGTGATGATGCTGCGCTTGCAGCTCGAACGGATGAATGGCAGCCTGCTGCCGAGCCAGCGCGAGTATTTCCGCTATTTCGGCCTGACTGCCGACCGGCTGGCGCTCGCCAAGTCCGATGCAATTGTCATGCATCCCGGACCGATGAACCGGGGCGTCGAGATCGAAAGCTCGATTGCGGATGGGGACCGCTCGGTGATCACGCAGCAGGTCGAAATGGGCGTCGCGGTGCGTGAGGCGGTGCTGCACCTTCTCGCAGGAGCGCGCGCATGAGCCTCGCGATCATCAACGCCCGCCTCCTCGATCCCGCGTCCGGCACGGATGCGCCGGGCGGTGTGTTGATCGACAAAGGCGTCATAACGGAAATCCGTACAGGGACGGGCGTATCCTTCAAGGATGCGAAGGAAACGCTTGATGTGAGCGGGCTCTGCCTCGCGCCCGGCCTGATCGACTTGCGCGCCAAGACCGGCGAGCCGGGAGAGGAACATAAGGAGACGCTGGCGACGGCGTCGCGGGCTGCGCTGAGTGGCGGGATCACCAGCCTCGTCGTGATGCCGGATACGCGGCCCGTCATCGACGATGTGGCGCTGGTGCAGTTCATTGCGGAGCGCGGGCGCGAGACCGCCGCCGCGCGGGTCTATCCTGCGGGCGGACTGACGGTCGGCCTCGCGGGTGAAGCCATGTCCGAGATCGGATTGATGGCGGAAGCCGGCGCAGTCCTCTTCACCAATGGCGACTGGCCGGTGGCAAGCGCGCAAGTGATGAAGCGGGCGATGACCTATGCGGCGAGCCGGGGCGCCATCGTGATGTCGCGG
>JBGSVY010000195.1:0-15720 GCA_041752715.1 Hyphomonas sp. | reverse complement strand
AGCGCCACCGCGCCGTTGGCCCTGCCCCTGATTGGGGCAATCGACAAGCGTCCCGGCGGTCTCGGTCGTGGCGGACGTGCAGGCCGCGAGCAGTGCGGCGGCGATCAGGATTTGGCCGGCTCGGATCATTGGTTTCCCCCTCGATGATTCCCTTGACGCCTAGCTTAGCGATGCCGCGGGCAAAATCGAGGTGGGTTTGACCGTCAGGCCTTCGCTTCGCGCCGCACGGGCATGTTTTTCTTGCCCCAGTCGCGCAGTGTGCGCAAAGCCGGGCCGAGTTCTTCGCCCTTTGGGGTCAGCACGTAGTCGTAGCGTTTTGGGGCGCTGGAATAGAGGCGGCGTTCGAGGACGCCTTCCTCGACGAGCCGTTTGAGGCGTTCGGCGAGGATGTGGCGCGTCATGCCACTCGATTCGGCGAACTCCTCGAACTTCGATTTGCCGAGGAAGCAATCGCGCAGGATGAGCAGCGTCCAGCGGTCTCCGACGACGGAGAGCGCGCGGGCGACGGGGCACCAGTTATCGGAGAGTTCAGACCATTTCATAAGTGACACGTCTATCGCACTTTGCCATAAGTTCCAAAACAAAACGCACAGGAGCGATGGATGCCAAAGTCTTTTGAGTTCTTCTTCGACTATGCCAGCGCCACCGCGCCGTTGGCCCTGCCCCTGATTGGGGCAATCGAAAAGCGTACCGGCGCCGAAGCTGTGTTCCGGCCGATGTTCCTCGGCGGTGTGATGCAGGCCACCGGCAACAAGCCGCCGGGCACGGTGCCAGCCAAGGGCAGGTATATGGCGCGCGACATCCAGCGCTGCGCGGCGCATATCGGCATTCCGTTCTATATGAACCCCGCCTTCCCGGTGAACACGCTGGCCGCCCTGCGCGCGACGATCGGGTTTGAGGACAAGAGTGAGTTACGCCGGTTCGCGACCGCCTGCTTCACCGAGAGCTGGAGCGTGCCGCAGCCGCTGAACCTCGGCGATCCGGCGCACATGGCGCAGATGTGCGAGGCGCACGGATTCGATGCGGCGAAAATCACCGCGATGGCGACCGATCCGGCGAACAAGGAAAAGCTGAAAGCCCAGACCGAGGAGGCCATCGCACGCGGCGTGTTCGGGGCGCCGAGCTTCTTTGTCGGCGATGACCTGTTCTTTGGCCACGACCGGCTGGATTATGTGGAGCGGGCGCTTCAGTAGACGTTGTCATCCCGGACAAGGCGCGCCCGCGCGCCGCCGATCCGGGACCTTTTTTTCATTCTTGCCTTGCCAAGGTCCCGGCGCACGCGCTTCGCGCTGTCCGGGATGACAGGCTCAGGCCGAAATGCCCGCTTTCTCCGCCAGGGCCTTGTAGGATTGCTCCGGGCGCGGACCGAAATGCGAGATGACCTCGGCGGCGGCGATGTGGCCGAGAAGCGCGCAGGTCGCGAGCGGCAGCCCGCGGGCGTAGCCGAACAGGAAGCCTGCCGCATACTGATCACCGGCGCCGGTCGTGTCGACCACCCTTGCGACCGGCTCAGCCGGCACGGCGATCGGCGCACCATCGCCGACAATGACAGAGCCCTTTGCGCTGCGCGTGACGGCAGCGACGGCGGAATCGGCTTGCAGGGCCTCAAGGGCGGCACTGAAATCATCGGTCTCGTAGAGCGAGAGAAGCTCTGCTTCGTTGGCGAAAACGATATCAGCATAGCCCCGCACAAGATGACGGAAGCTCGCGCGATGGCGGTCCACGCAGAAACTGTCTGACAGGGTGATGGCGACCTTGCGGCCCGCCGCCTTCGCGATTTCGGCGGCGTGGACGAAGGCCTCTTTTGCGGCGTCCTTGTCGAACAGGTAGCCCTCCATGTAGAGGATGCTCCCGTCACGGACCATCTGGGCGTCGACGTCCGACTTCGAGAAGAGGACGGAGGCACCAAGGAAGGTGTTCATGCTGCGGACGCCGTCTTCGTTGACGAAGATGATGCAGCGTGCGGTGGCCGGGCCCTCCGCTTGCGGACTTGTGTGGAATGGCACGCCCGTCGCCATCATCTCGCGCATGAACTGATAGCCGAGATCATCCTTTGCGATCTTGCCGATATAGGCGGCCTTCGCGCCGAAACTCGCGAGGCCGGCAACCGTGTTGGCGCCGGAGCCGCCCGAGGTGATGACGGGCTCGAGCGCGAGCGCGGTCAGCTCATGGGCACGCGGCTCCTCGATCAGGCTCATCGCATCCTTGGCGATACCATGCGTGGCAAGGAAGGCATCATCGGCGCGGGCCAGCATGTCGACAATCGCATTGCCGATGCCCACCACGTCGAATTTCGCGTTGCTCATAGTGCCCGGTTCCCTGCCTTGTGTGTGACGGCTGCGCCTTGCCAGAGGGGCGGTCTGGACGCAAGGCCCGGCCCCAGCTAGAGGGCTTGGCGATGAAAAAGATCGCTTACCTCGCGAGCCGCGTGACCCTGCCGGGCTCGCCCATCCGCCGCACGGATGCCTTCGAGCATGACCTGATGATGGACGCGATGCGCGAGCCCTTCGCGGCGCGCGGGTTCCGGCTGGAGGACCTTGCCTGGGACGACGCGAAGGTTGACTGGTCGCGGTATGACGGGGTGATCATCGGCACGACCTGGGACTATTGGGACCGGCTGGAGGCGTATCTGGCTGCGCTGGAACGGATCGAGGAGCAGACCCGGCTGTTCAACGGTGCGGCGCTGGTGCGCTGGAATTGCCGCAAGACATACCTGCGTGAACTGGAGGCGAAAGGCGCGCGGCTGATACCCACGCTGTGGCTCGACGTGGCGGATGAGGCGGCGGCAAAGGCGGCGTTCGATACGCTGCAGACGGATGATGTGGTGTTCAAGCGGCAGGTGGGGGCGGGCGCAAAAGACCAGCACCGGCTGCGGCGCGGCGAGGCGATCCCGGTCATGCCGCATGCGATGATGGCACAGCCCTTCCTGCCGATGATCCAGACCGAGGGCGAGATGTCGTTCATCTTCATTGATGGCGAGTTCTGCCATGCCCTCGTAAAGCGGGCGCAGCCAGGGGATTACCGGATCCAGTCTGCCTATGGCGGGCGGGAGGAGAAGATAAGTCCGTCAACGGACGATTTGGCGGCGGCGCGCGCGATCATCGGGACGCTGGACGAAGCCCCGCTTTATGGCCGGGTGGACATGTTGCGCGGCGCAGAAGGCGGGCTGTTGCTGATGGAACTCGAGGTCATCGAGCCGTATCTGTATCCGGTCGAAGGGCCGGACCTGGGGGAGCGGATCGCCGCCGCGATTGAGCGCAGACTGGCGTGACCTGCCTTACTCACGCCGACGCCTTCTGCAGGTCGACAAGATGATCGAGATCGTCGAACGCCGAGGCGACGAGCCGGTCGCAGGGACCCAAATCAAAGGGCAAAGCCTGATCGGCGCCGGTGAGTTCCATCCATAACCGAAGTTTCGATAACACATCATCAAGCGACACAGACCTTCGTGCGGCGACGTCCTGAAGTCTTTCGAGCATGATGAGATCCGCGTGGTTGGCGGCGCGTTGATGCGGACCGGTGTCACTCTGGCCTGCTTGACCGTCGCCCGAGACGTTCAAGGCCTCGGCAAGCTCGAAGGCGACACGTGCCGACTCCACATAGGCCAGGATTGCGCCGTGCACGGGGGATCGCGCTTTCAAGCCTCGTGGGTCTTTGTCGTCGTCCGACATGACGTTTTCCACTCTGTCACAATAGGCGCCCACGTATCACGGGCAGACTCCCGTCTCTGTCACGGAAACGGATGACAGACGCAGTTCGGATCGCAAAAATTCATCGCCCGGAATGATCGGTCGCGCTAGAGATGCCCCCGGTTTGGAAACGGGAGTCTGGAACAGTCGAAGACGCATGCATGTCCGCGTTCTGCGCTTCAGGCTAGTCGATCAATCCCAGTGCGAGGCCGCGCAGCGTCGCCGCAACCCGGCCATCGACATCAAGTTTTGCGAAGATCCGCCGGATATAGGTGTCGACGGTATGAATGGATATTGCGAGGTGTGAGGCGGTTTCAGCAGACGACCGGCCTTGCGACATGCTTCGCAGAATCTCGGTCTCGCGGTCGGACAGCCTCACGTTCTGAGGCAGACGGTCGAGCACAAGTTCGCAATATCGCAGGTGGATTCTTTGACAGGCGGTCTGAAATCGGAGGCGGGCCTGGATATCGAGCGTGACGGGCGCGATGCCGAACCCGAGCCCGAAATAGCCGTTCCGGCCAAGTGGCCCGAAGACTGGAACGGCCAGCCCATCGCCGGGCACTGCTTTCGCCAACAGTTTCAGAAATGACCTTTCCCGGTGGTCAAGATCACGGATCTGGCCAACCTCCGACCACAGAAACGCGCCCACGCTTGAGGCGGCCGCTTTCACGATAGGGTCGTGCTCATAAAGCTGCTCGTTGCGGTATTGATCCGCCCAGGCTTGCGGAAACCCATCCGTGTGGATCAAAAAATACTGTTCGCGATCAAGGGCACCAACCGGCGGCAGATGATGATAGCTCACCATACTGACATCGTTTTCGGCAAAAAATTTCAACGCGATGGTTCGCAGATCGACAAAATCGATTGCGGCATTGGCCCGATCACAGAAGGCCGGCAGGGCCTCATGTAGCTTCTTTGCAACTTGCATTCATTCCCTCCCCCTTCGCTTGCGCGATCAACGAGCAGTTTCGCCTAAATTCACCGCGACACAAGCCTCACTCAAAGGCTGAAACGTGTTGCCGCCATTACAGGCGCACGGCGGGAGGCAACGCTTCAGAGCGCCGGATCGGCTGTCTTGGGCTTGAACGCGCAAAGCCCGGCGATCGAACAGCGCCAGCATTCCGGGGTGCGGGCCTTGCACACATAGCGGCCGTGCAGGATCAGCCAGTGGTGGGCGCCCTTCTTGAACTCGGCTGGCGTGATCCGTTCGAGGCCGGCTTCAACATGGTCAGGCGTCTTGCCCGGCGCGAGGCCGGTGCGATTCGAGACACGGAAGATGTGCGTATCGACAGCAATCGTCGGCTCGCCGAAGGCTTCGTTGAGCACGACGTTTGCCGTTTTTCGCCCGACGCCGGGCAGCCTGACAAGTTCTTCCCGCGTGCGCGGGACTTCGCCGCCAAACTCGTCGATGATCTTGCGGCTAAGGGCGATGACGTTTTTTGCCTTGTTCCGCCAGAGGCCGATGGTTTTGATGTGGGCCGCGACGCCATCCTCGCCCAGCGCGAGCATTTTTGCCGGCGTGTCGGCAATGGCGAAGAGCTTTTTCGTGGCCTTGTTGACGCCAACATCGGTTGCCTGGGCGGAGAGCGCAACGGCGACAACCAGCGTGAACGGGTTCACAAATGCAAGTTCGGTGTGCGGGTCTGGGCGCTCGGCGGCGAGCGCGGCGTAAAGCTCGGCGGCCCTTGCACGGGTGAACTTCGATTTCGCGCGTGCGGGTCTGGCCATGAGATGAGGCATAGAGCACCCTTTTTCCGGCGCAAGGGTGTGCTAGCTATCGCTTCATAAAACGCCAGACGGTTCAACCGAATGACTTCTCCTGACACGATCGTCTACATGGACGCGGTGCTGACCCCGAACCGCTCGCTGAGCCGGCGCGGACTGACCGTTGTGATGACGGTGGTTGGCGTTGTCTCGTTCATCAGCGGGATGGCTTTCCTGTCGATGGGCGCTCTGCCGGTTGTCGGCTTCTTCGGCTTGGACGCGCTCGCGATCTGGCTCGCGTTTCGCTGGTCGCTAAATCAACAAAGCGAAGAAACGCGCGTGACCGTGACCGCCGAGACGCTGAAACTGCACCACCGCACGGCCAAGGGCGCCATCAAGGAGGCTGAACTGCCGAGCGCCTTCGCCCGGGTTGAACTCAATGAACCCCTGACGCCCGACAGCTGGCTGCGGATCGAACATGGGCAGAAAGCCTTCATCATTGGCCGCTTCCTGACATTGCCGGAGCGTAAAGCCTTCGCCGGGGCCTTGCGGCTCGCCTTGCTTGCCGCACGCGCGGAACGCCACCAGGCCTGAGATTGCTCCCGCCGAAAAAGTGACGCGTGCGTCATGGATTTTCGGTTCGGAGCATGTTAGCCTCTGCTGAGCAATTCAGAGAACGGCCCGCACGGGCTGCATGCGGAGGACAAAGAATGGCTGCCGATACAATCTCTCTCGTCGACCATCCGGCCTTGCAACGGCCCAAGGTTTCAGAGCGCGAACCGATGCATCCGGGTTACCTGCGGATCGGCGAACCGGTGCCGCCCGCCTCCTCGCTCGACCTTGCGACCCTTGATGTCGTTGACCCGGAAATCTGGCGTCAGAATGCTTTCTGGGATCGCTTTGACCGACTGCGCGCCGAAGACCCGGTTCACTATACACCCGACAGCTTTGTCGGGCCCTACTGGTCAGTCACCCGCTATGAAGACATCATGGCGGTCGATACCGATCACGTGCGCTTCTCGTCGAGCTGGCAATATGGCGGCATCACGCTCGGGCCGCCACTCGAGGATTTCGAGATGCCGATGTTCATCGCGATGGATGAACCACGCCACTCTGAACAACGCAAAACGGTCAGCCCCGCGGTTGCGCCAAACATGCTGAAGTATTTCGAGCCTTTGATCCGTGCGCGGACACAAGGTCTGCTCGACAGCCTGCCGATCGGCGAGCCTTTTGACTGGGTGGACTCCGTGTCGATCGAGTTGACGACAATGATGCTGGCGACCTTGTTCGACTACCCGTTCGAGCGCCGGCGCGACCTGACCCGGTGGTCGGACGTTTCGACGAACATGAACAATCCGGACATTTGCCCGGGCGGCGAGCCGCAGTGGAAGCAGGAAATGCTTCAATGCCTGACGACCTTTATGGGCATTTTCCAGGAGCGTGGCGCGCAACCGCAGAAGAACGACCTGATCAGCCTGCTCGCGCATGGCGAAAAGACCCGCAACATGACGCCGATGGAACTGCTCGGGAATGTCATCCTGCTGATCGTTGGCGGCAATGACACCACCCGCAATACGATGTCGGCCTCCGTCTACGGACTGAACAAGTTCCCTGCCGAATACGAAAAGCTGAAAGCCGATCCGTCACTGATCCCGAACATGGTGTCGGAAACCATCCGCTGGCAGACGCCGCTGTCTTTCATGCGCCGCACGGCCCTTGAAGATGTCGAGATGGGCGGCAAGATCATCCGCAAGGGCGAGCAGATTGCCATGTGGTATGTGTCGGGCAATCGCGACGAGCGCTTCTGGGACCGTCCTTACGACTATATCATCGACCGGGCCGATGCCCGCCGGCATTTGTCCTTCGGCTTTGGTATCCACAGGTGCGTTGGCAACCGGCTCGCGGAACTCCAATTGCAGATCCTCTGGCAGGAACTTATGGCGCGCTTCAAGCATATCGAATTGCTGGCGGAGCCCTCTTACACATCGGGCGCTTTCGTGCGCGGCTATACCTGGATGCCGGTCGTGCTTCACGCCAAGTAAGGCTTGGCGCGGATGTCCGCGAATGATTAGACCTCCTGTCAGGCATGACGGGACGTTTTTTCATGGATGTTTCGACGGCGGTCGCCCAGCGGATTTCGACCCGGGCTTTCCTTCCCGATCCCTTGAGCGAAGCGGAGATCCGCGACTGGCTGACCGCCGCGCAGCGGGCGCCTTCGGGAGGCAATACCCAGCCCTGGCGCGTGATTGCCGTCAGCGGCGCGGCGCGCGATGCCGTGATCGGCCTTGGCGCGTCGGTCCTGTCCCAGAACCCGGCTGGCCAGAAGACCGACCGGCCGATCTATCCGAAGGATCTCTGGGAGCCGCACGAGGCGCGCCGCCGCCGCGTCGGCGAGATGCTGTACGAAGCGCTGGCGATCCCGAAAGAGGACAAGGCCGCCCGCCTCGCCTGGTTTGCCAACAATTTCAGGTTCTTCGGCGCGCCGGTCGCCCTGTTCATCGTCATCGACGAACGGATGGGCCACGGCCAGTGGGGGCATACCGGCATGTACCTGCAGACGCTTTGCCTGCTCGCCGAAGAGCGCGGCTGGGGCACGTGCATGCAGGAATGCTGGGGCATCCTGCGCCCCGCCCTGAAAGAGCATTTCAAGCTCGGCGAGAGCGAGATGATCTGGTGCGGCGTGGCTGTCGGCAAGCCGGACCGGAGCCATCCCGTCAACACGTTGCGCGCCGAGCGGGCGCCGCTCAGCGAGGTCGCGGACCTGCGCGGCTTCTAGAGACCTCTCGCCTGATAGTTTCTGGATTGCGCCCAAATCCCGCCTTACCGAGCGGGTTTCATACGTCCGATGCTGACCCGCCGCGTGTTCCTGTCAGGGGCTTTCTGGACGCCGCTCATTCCGGTGCCGCCGCTGGTGGCCGCGGAGTCGACATGGGCGAAGCGTCTCGTTCGAGCCGCACGCCGGCAGGTCGGCGTCACGCTTTTTTATGATCCGGCCTATGTGAGGCTCGACTTCCCGCTTGGTGACGTGCCGCGCGAGCGGGGTGTCTGCACGGATGTGGTCGTGCGCGCGTTCCGGGATGCGTTCGCTTTCGACCTGCAGAGCGAGGTGAACGCCGACATGCGGGCGGCGTTTGAGCGATACCCTGCGAACTGGGGATTGACTCGGCCGGACAGGAATATCGACCATCGCCGGGTGCCCAACCTGGAGCGCTATTTTGAACGCAAGGGCGCGGCGCTCGATACGCCGCAATCATCAGGAGACTGGCAGGCAGGCGACATCTGCAGCATGCGCCTCGGCGGGAACCTGCCGCATATCGGCATCGTTTCCGACAGGATGGGCGCCGATGGCGCGCCGCTTGTCATTCACAATATCGGCGCGGGTACGCGTGAGGACAGCCTGCTTGGCGTGCATCAGAAGGAGCGGCGTTTCCGGTTTGAACCACCGCAGGGCGGCTGATCAGTCTTCCTCGTTCCACATGCCCATCGGCTGTTGGGGTTCGCGCGTCTGCTGGCGCAGGCGGATGACCGCCGCCTTGACGGAAGCCCGGTCGAACTCGTCATCGTCTTCCGGCGCCCGTTGCGGCGCACGGGTGTAAGCGAAGGCGCTGACTGCACCGTCGTCTTCGTCGCTGCCCGTTTCGTCTGGTGCCGGCATAGCGGAAGTGCCTTCGCCGATCGTGGCGGCGGGGGTTTCGGCGATGACGACAGGAAGGGGCTCATCCATGAAGTCTGTCACGAATGCCTCGACATCCTCATATTCGGAGAGATCGTCGATCATCGTATCGTCGTCGGAGAGCGCTTCCTCGTCGGGCATCTGGAAGCCCGGCGGCAAGGCGTCGGTGAGCAGGCCTTCGGCTTCAAGGTCTGCCTTGCCCGGCAGCGTGTCGAGGCTCTCGAGGCCGAAATGCTCGAGGAACTTGTCGGTGGTGCCGAACGTCACCGGCAGGCCCGGTGTCTTGCGGCGGCCGCGGACGCGGATCCAGCCGGTCTCCATCAGCGTGTCCATGACCGATTTGGCGACGGCGACGCCGCGCACGGCTTCGATCTCCGCGCGTGTGACGGGCTGGCCGTAGGCGATGATCGCAAGTGTTTCGAGCGCCGCCTGGCCGAGCTTTTTCTGGACCTGACGCTCTTCGACGAAAAGATACGCAAGATCCTGTGCCGTCTGGAAACGCCATTTACCGGCGACCTCGACAAGGTTCACACCGCGCCGCGCGTAGACCGCGCGCAGGGACATCAGCACTTCGCCGGCCTCGATTCCCTGAGGGAGAATCTGGGTGATCTGTTCCGCCGACAGGGGCTCGCCTGCGGCAAACAGAACGGCTTCAGCGCGCCGAATACCTTCGGCGAGCGCGGCATCGCGTCCACCGAGCAGGTCTGTCTCGGCGCGCGCCTGGGCGCGGTGGAGCTGTGCGACCGGATCCCGGACGTCTTCGGGCATGTCATCCATGAATTCGAACTTCTCAAGCGGTTGCATCGAGGCCCTCCCCTGGGCGTCCCGCGATCCGGCGCAGGAAAATGGGTGCAAAATGTGCGTCCTGACGCACGTCGACTTCGCCGTCGCGGCAGAGTTCAAGCGCGGCGGAAAACACGCTGGCCGTGACGGAGCGTTGCGGCACCTGAGGATCGACGCCGGTCATTGCGGTGCGGATATCATCAAGGCTCGCCCAATGGTCGAGTTCAAGGCGCAGGGCGCGCAGGGTCGTCCGCGCGATCTCGAGCGGCAGGACCGGCTGCTGAACCACGCGGTGTGGCCGTTCCTGTTCCTTGCGGGCGCGGATTGCTCCGAAGGCGGCCGTGAGATCGTACAGGCTGGCGGTGAACTCCGTATGCTTCACGATTTTTGGCTGGACCGGCGCGCCCCGCAGGAAAACCACATTATCGAGGACAGGGCCGGCCTCGAGTTCGCGGATCGCTTCGCGCATGGCATCGAGCCGTTTGAGGCGGAACGCGAGGCGCGCCGCCATCTCCTCGCCGGTCGGTTCGTCATCATCGGCCGCTTCCGGCTTGGGCAGCAGAAGGCGCGACTTCATGAAGGCGAGCCAGGCAGCCATCAGCAGGTAATCAGCGGCAAGGTCCATTCGCTTGGCGGCCGCGTCCTGGATGAAGACGAGATACTGTTCAGCGAGTTGCAGCATCGAGAGCTGCAGCAGGTCAACCTTCTGGCGCCGCGCGAGTTCGAGCAGGAGATGCAGCGGACCTTCATAGCCGCCGACATCCACCTTGAAGACATTGACGCCGTCAGCGTCAGCGACATCGGCAGACAGAGCATCGATCGAGATGGCTTCAATGCTCATGCGACGCCCCTCACCTGCGGGAAATAGTCCATGAACTGCGCCCAGGCGGTCGCAGGGTCGAGGGGTTCTGCACGGGTTGCGATGGCATCTGCCACGGCCGCCCGGCGGGCCGCTTCACCGTGGAGTTCGGGCGCGGCGCGGGCGACTTCGGTCATTTCGTCCAGGATGGCTGCCGGATCGGTGAGGAACCCTGAACAGTGCAGCAACACGTCGCAGCCCGCCGCGATCGCCCCCCTCGCGCGATCTGTCAACGCGCCGCCGAGGGCCTTCATGCCAAGGTCATCCGTCATCAGGAGCCCATCAAACCCGATTCGGCCCCGAATGACCTCCTCGACGAGCTTGCGTGACAGGGTCGCCGCGACGCCGGGATCGATGGCGTCATAGGCGATGTGGGCTGTCATCGCCATGGGCGCATCCGAGACACGGGCAAAGGCGTCGAAATCAGCCGCGAGTTCGTTGTTCCCGGCGGTGACGCGCGGCAGTTCGTAATGGCTGTCGGCGCGGGATCGGCCGTGTCCGGGAATGTGCTTGATGACGCCTGCGACGCCGCCGGCAGCCAGGCCGGCAAGCGCAGCGCGGGCGAGGTCTGCCACTGTCGCCGGATCCGTGCCGAAGGCCCTGTCGCCGATGATGTCATGTGCGCCGGGCACGGGCACGTCGACCACGGGTGAACAGTCAGCATGGATCGACAGGCTGGCGAGTTCGAAGGCGATGAGGCGGTGGCCGAGCCAGCAGGCTTTGCGCCCGGCTTCGGGATCGGCTGCGTAGAGCGCGGCATAGGCAGCGCCGGCCGGAAAAAGCGGCCATTCGGGCGCTTTCAGCCGCGCCACGCGGCCGCCCTCCTGATCGATGAAGATCAACGTCTTGCGGCCGGTTGCCTGCCAGATGGACGCAACGAGGCGGCGAACCTGCAGCCGGGACACGCAGGAGCGGCCCATGAGAATGATTCCCCAAGGGTTCGCGCTGGCCAGAAGCGCGGCCTCTCCGGCCGTCAATTCGGGGCCGGACACGCTGAGAATGCAGGCTTTTGCCACTATCCTGTCACCACAATGCAGTTGGCGCCGTTCTTCTTGAGCGCCTCGCAGAATGAACCGGCTTCCGATTTGTCGGCAAATCTGCCCACACGCAACCGATAAAACACCCCGTTGGCGCCAAGATCGGCGCGCTGAATGTGCTTGCCTGCGTCGCGGAAAAGCTCCGGCGATGACTCCGACAGGCGCTTCCATGCCGCTTCTGCCGCTTCGTCTGAACGGAATGCGGCGAGTTGAACGAAGAAATCGCCTTCCGGTGCGAAAGCGAACTCCGGTGCGGTGACGAGCGGAACGATCGGTTCTGGCGCGGGCAATGGGCGCGGGGCCGGCTCGACGATATCGGTTACCGTCTCGGCCAAAGCCCCGTTGCCTGGTGCGTCATCCGGCGCTTGCTGCTGGGCTGTTTCAGGCGGCGGAGCCGGGCGCAGATCCGTTGGCGGCCCGCCGCTGAGGGACTCAGGGCTGGCCGGGACTGCAATCCGCGCAACAGCCGGTTCAGCGGTGACGGGGCGTTCGCGTCCGTCCATGTCATCATAGAAGCGCTTGTCGACATGAGGGACGATTTCGCCGCCCGGATCATCCGGCACGCGCTTGAAATCCGGCGATTCGGCGAGGACAGTCGGCAAGACGGCGCCATCCGGCCGCACGCCCTGACGATAGGTGTTCCAGACAACGCCCCCGAAAATCACAAGGACGCCAAGCGCGAGGACGAGGATTAACGGCCCGCGCGCGGATTCGTCTTCGTCGAGTTCGAAGCCGCGATAGTCATCCTCGAAAGGCGCCTGGTCCCTGCCTGCGATGCGAGGTCTGCTCATAGCCTGGCCCTTCAGTTTGTTCTGACGGTTAATGTTAGGGCCGTTTTCCTTAATGACCGTTGAAGATGGGGCAGATTGCGACGGCGAAACAACCGTCAGCGAAGCGCTGATGCATCAAAGAGGCGCCGGTGTTCCTCGATGGCGTAGGTGTCGGTCATTCCAGCCAGATAGTCGCAGACAATGCGGGCGCGCCGGGATCCGTCTTCCGATGCGGCCTGATGGCCCCACGGCGGCGGCAGGTTCTGCGGTTCGGCAAGGAAGACATTGAACAGGTCTGCGAGCACGCGCTTGGCCTTTGAGCGCATCCGGTTGACCTTGTAATGCTTGTACATTCGCGCATGGAGGAAACCTCTGAGGGCGCGCTGGGGGCCTTCAAGTGCCGGTGAGAAGCCGATGAGCGGCTCGCCAAGCGCGCGGACCTCGGCCGCAGATTTTGGTTTGTGACGCTTCACGCGGTCGCGCGTCTCGCCAACGAGATCGTTGATCCACATACCGATGAGCTGGCGGACCGCTTCGTAGGTCGCCATCCGGTCGTCGATGCCGGCATATTCGGCGCGCACCCTGCGGAAGACGTCGCCGACGAGGGGCAGGTCGAGCAGGTCATCGATGGTGAAGAGCCCCGCGGCAATGCCATCGTCGATGTCGTGATTGTTATAGGCGATATCGTCAGCGAGGGCGGCGACTTGCGCCTCGGGGCCGGCGAACTGGTCGAGTTCCAGGTCTTCGATGTGCAGGAAATCCCGGAACGCGGACGGCAAGGCACTGACAGGCGTGTCCGGGCCAGTGAGCGGGCCATTGTGCTTGACGAGGCCTTCCAGTGTTTCCCAGGTGAGGTTGAGGCCCCTGAAGGCCGGGTAGCGGTTCTCGAGACGGGTCACGATGCGCAGCGTCTGGGCGTTGTGATCGAAGCCTTCGAACGCCGCCATGCACGTGTCCAGCTGGTCTTCGCCTGCGTGACCGAAGGGGGGGTGGCCGAGATCGTGCGCGAGGGCGAGCGTTTCGGCGAGGTCTTCATCGAGGCCGAGCGTGCGGGCCACGGTGCGGGCAATCTGGGCGACTTCGAGCGAATGGGTGAGGCGCGTGCGGAAATGGTCGCCTTCGTGGGCGACGAAGACCTGCGTTTTCTGCTTCAAACGGCGAAAGGCGGTGGAGTGGATGATCCGGTCGCGGTCGCGCTGGAAGGGCGTGCGCGAGGCCGACGGCGCCTCAGGATGGTAGCGGCCGCGGCTGTCTTCGTGACGGGTCGCGAACACGGCTCTCTTTTCTGGCACCTGTTTTATCCCTATGTTGCATGCATGACCGAAGCACCCGCCACCGATGTGACCCTGACCGCGTCTGCCGCCAAGCGGATTAATGCGATTCTCGCCAAACAGGACGGCGCGGCTTACCTGCGCGTCTCTGTCGAGGGTGGGGGGTGTTCGGGCTTTTCCTACAAGTTCGACTTCGCGCAAGCGGCGAACGGCGACGATCACGTGATCGAGCGGGACGGTGCGCGGGTCGTGATTGACGACATGAGCCTCGCGTTTCTCAAGGGCTCAGAGATCGATTTCACGAACGAATTGATCGGGGCTGCGTTCAAGATTCGCAATCCGAACGCGACGAGCGGGTGTGGCTGCGGGACAAGTTTTTCGGTCTGACGCCGCCCAGCGGCCTCGCCGGGCTGTGAATCGTCAGCTAGGCTTCCTCGAAACGAGGACGTTCCATGACCGCTGCCAGACCGTTCACCATTCATGTGCCGGACGCCAAGCTCGCGGCGATCCGCGCGCGCGTCGAAGCGTACCCGTGGTTCCCCGCCCCGGAGAATGAACAGGGCTTTGCCTATGGCATGTCGACACCGGTGATGAAGGACATCCAGCACCATTGGCTCGAGACATATGATTGGCGCGAAGCGGAAGCCGACCTCAACCGCTGGCCGCAATTCGTGGCGGCGATCGATGGACTGGACATTCACTTTGTGCACGTGGTTGGCGAAGCGAAGGGCAAACGGCCACTGCTCATCACGCATGGCTGGCCGGGCAGCATCTTCGAGTTCTGGCAGGTCATCGGGCCGCTTGCCTTTCCGTCTGTGCACGGAGGCTATCCGGAAGATGCGTTTGATCTGGTGATCCCGTCCCTGCCCGGCTACGGCTTTTCGGGTAAGCCTGCTTCGCCGCTCGGACAGCGCGCGACGGCTGCCCTTTGGGACAAGTTGATGCGCGACGTGCTCGGCTATGAAAGCTATCTCGCCCAGGGCGGCGACTGGGGCGCGATGGTGGCATCGTGGATCGGGAAAAATCATGGCCTCGCCGAGGGCAAAGGCGGCGCGAAAGCGATCCACATCAACATGATGGCACTCCGGCCCACTCCGGCCAATCCTCAGACGGCTGAGGAGACGGCATGGCTGCAACACGCCCAGGCGATGATGCAGATGGAAGGCGCCTACCTGATGCAACAGGCCACCAAACCGCAGACGCTGGCGATGGCGCTGATGGACTCCCCTTTGGGAACGGCGGCGTGGATACTTGAAAAATTCAATGGCTGGAGCGATCTGTCCGAACACGGACTGTTCGATGTCTACTCCCGTGACCATCTGCTCACCAATGTCATGATCTACCTGGTGACGGACTCCATCGCGACGAGTATCTGGTACTATAATGCCTTGTTTCAGGAAGGCGGCAACAGCCTTCCTGAGGGCGAGCGCTGCGAGACGCCGACCGGCTTCGCAATCTATCCAGGCGAACGCTATATCGTTGCTCCCCCACGCAGCTGGTGCGACCGGGTCTATAACATCACGCACTGGAGCGAGATGGCACGCGGCGGGCATTTTGCGGCGATGGAGGAACCGGTGCTTTTCGTTGAAGACGTGCGGGCCTGGGCCCGGAAACTTCGCTAGGCGTGCGGCGCTGCACGCAAGTCCCGGCCGACATTCTGCAGGACGGCATTGGCGAATTTTGCTTCCGGCGGGTCGAAGAAGTCATGCGCCAGCGAAACGTATTCGTCGAGGATCACGGCCGGCGAAAGCTCCGTATGCGCAATGAATTCGGCTGCGCCTGCGCGAAGTAGCGCGCGCATCGTGGCATCGAGACGGGTCAGTTTCCAGCCTTCGGCGAGCCGGGCGAGAATGGCCTTGTCGATGGCCGTCTGATGGTCGATCACGGCGTTGACGATGGACTTGAACAGGTCTGGGTCAGCTTCCTGGACGGGT
>JBGSVY010000194.1:0-2869 GCA_041752715.1 Hyphomonas sp. | reverse complement strand
AGCGGACATTCTCGGGGTTGCGGTGCCGCTCATGGTTTCATCCGTTCACGGGCAATCTGCAAACTAGGGCAAGGCGGTGCAATTGGCTGCAAGGGTGGGGAAGGCGGACCCGGTAGGGCAAGATAAAAGGGTTGGCGCCAGGCCTTGCCTGCCACCTTGTCTGCACAACAATTTTTCGGTGCCCATTGCACCGGATCGAGACGCCGGGTTTGGCGTGATCTTCAGTGTTTGCAGCAGGTCCAGCTGGCGCCATATCCTGTTTGGGGAATCTTCATATGACGGATGAGTTCGAGCCGCGTCTCGGGCGGATTGGCGACCGGGGACGCAAGGGGCATCTGCTTTTCAAGAAGCGCGCAAGAAAGGCTGAAGCACGTCTCGGCCGAAAGTCCCGAAAAGCGCGGTTCACAGGTGTCGGCATCGCGCGCGGCGGCGCGAGTGCGCGATCCCTTGAATTTCGGAGCCAGCGGCTGCCTTCATTCCGGCTGCGGCGTGTCGTCGTGAAGGCCCATATCGCGAGGGCGCCGCGAGGCGGTGGTGCCGGGGCCCTTAAAGCGCATCTGGGCTACATCCAGCGCGACGGGGTGGAACGCGATGGTTCAGGAGGCCAGCTCTATACGCGCGACGGCGTCGAACCCGATGCTGACGCATTCCTTGAGCGCTGCAAGGAAGATCGCCACCAGTTCCGGTTCATTGTGTCGGCGGAAGATGCAGGTCAACTTGGTGACCTGAAGGACGCCACCCGGGCGCTGATGGCGCAGATGGAATCCGATCTCGGAACGCGCCTCGACTGGCTCGCCGTGGATCACCACAATACCGGCCATCCACACACCCATATCGTGATCCGAGGCAAGGACGCGGACGACAGGGACCTCGTCATTGCACCAGAATACATCAAGCAGGGGCTCGGATCCCGGGCGCAAGACATCGTTACAGAGCGCCTTGGTCCGAGGCGGGATCTTGAGATTGCACAGGCACGCCAGAGGGAGGTGACCCAAGAGCGATTTACCGGCCTCGACAGGAGCCTACTTGCAGAGGCTTCTGAATACCGAATCCGCATCGCAGATGGACGCGGTCCTCGCGAACGGTTTGAGGAAGCGCTGCGCCGAGCCAGGTTGCAGCGATTGCAGGGAATGGGTCTGGCTGATTCAATCGGCAAAGATGCTTGGATGTTGAAGCCCGGCTGGGACGCCACTCTGAAAGCCCTGGGGCAACGCGGTGATATCGTGAAGGCACTGGCTGCGAAGAACCGCGATCTTAAGGCCGATCAGGTGCTTCGACAGTTCGTGCCGGGCGCGAACGGTGTGGAGAAGCTTCTCGGCTCAGTCGTAACCTCTGTTCCGGAAGATGAATTGCGCGACCGGCGTAGCCTGATAGTCGAGGACTTTAACAGGCAGCGCTGGATTGTGGATATTGGTCTGCGGGAGCCCGGAACGATCCCCCGCGATGGCGCTGTCATTGAGGTCGGGGCGCGAACTCCAAAACTAAGGGAGATGGATACTTATATCCTGAAGATCGCTGAACGCTCAGGAGGGATGTATTCCGATGCGTTGCATGTCGAAGCTGATCCGGCGGCAACGCCAGCATGGAGACAGGGACATGTCAGACGGCTCGAGGCATTACGGCTTGCCGGAATTGTAGAACGCACCGGCGACGGGTCGTGGCGCGTGCCCCACAACTTCGCCGACCGGGCCGTTGCGCATGATGCTACTCGGAGCGGGCGCGTAGATATTCAGGTCCGGTCCTGGCTTTCGCTCGACGAGCAGACCGGGCATGCAGGTCTCACCTGGCTCGACATGAATGCTGAACACAAGCTCGGCGATCGACTTGAAGGCGCGTGGAAGGCTCGTCTCGCTTTTCTCGAACAGAAGGGCTGGCTTGGAACCGGCGCTGAAGAGGTCGATGAGGTGCTGCGCCATCGGCTTCGCACGATGGAATGGCAGCGAGCTGTCAGTGTGCTTTCAGGCTCAACCGGACGAGCCGGCGTTGATCTTGTTCCTGGCGATCGATTTGAAGGCCGGTTTGAGAAAGCGATAGACCTCGGGCAGGGCAGGTTCGCTGTTGTCGGCAATGCGAAGGAATTTGCGCTTGTGCCCTGGAGGCCTGAGATGGAGCGACATCGGGGTAGGGACATGGCGTTCAAGCGAACAGCTGCAGGTGTCAGTTGGACGATTGGGATAGAGCGGGGATTGGAGAGGTAACTGGTCAGTCAATGATGGTGCGGTAGCGACCTTAACAAAGAGCGTTTGCTCTGAGCAAAATGGGGAGGGGTCGAGGCTTGGACCGCTAGGCTTGGATGAGCGGCCCAATGGTTGCCGAAGATCGCTGGAAGATAAGGTCGGCAAACGATGACGTTCATCTTCAAATGACGCGACTGAAGCAGATACGCCGCGTGCGGCCTGACCACGACGATTGTCGGCGCAATGAGCACTGCCGCTAACTGTCCTTTTCTCCAATCCTTTCAGCGGTGCCTTCCCCAGGGAGACATCATGGCATTCGCACGTCTCACATCGCCGTTGCCATCGGGCGTCAACTCTTGTTGAATTGGTGGGATGCTAGGGAGCGGAAAATGGGGCTCTTCGACTGGGGCAAGAAAGCGAAGGGCGGGCAGCAGGTTACGCCTGCGCGTACGAACCGGTCATTCTCTGCGCCCCCAATTCCTGCGCCTCCAATGCACTATAAGGAAGGCGACCGGATAGCCGGCAGATACCTCGTAGAACGCGTCGTTCGTGGAGGTCTCGGGTTTGTCTATTTTGTGGATGATCTTAGCGAGAACGCACGCGCATCTTCATCGCGGTCTTTTGTGCTCAAAACTTACCGTGATGACCTTCCGCACGACCTTCGCCCTGGTTTTGCACGCGAAGCACGCGCA
>JBGSVY010000193.1:0-3228 GCA_041752715.1 Hyphomonas sp. | reverse complement strand
AACGGGAAGCGACTGGTCGAGCCGCGGCGCCATCGCGCGCAGGCCCGCTTCCGGAACATTGGCCGTGACCGTCGGGCGGTCTTTCGTGCCGCCCTGGACGGCGGTCGACAGGTCTGCCGCACCGACCAGCAATCCGAGGTCGGACGGATTGATCGGCGTGCCCTCGACGCGCACGACCACATCATCCGGGCCGGGCGCTGGCACCGGCACTTCGGCCAGCGACAGCTCGAGCTTGCCGGCCTTGGTGATCAGGCTCTGCAATTGCAGGCCGGTCTTGGGTAGGTTTGTCATGGGCGTTTCCTCTGTTCTCGGTTGTTGTTGCTTTGCACTCTCGGCGATTGATCGGGCGACCACAACGGCCGCGGATGCTTCTTTGGTGCGAACCCGGAAGCCCCCCTCCGTCCGCTTCGCGTCCACCTCCCTCGCTTCGCAGGGGAGGAAAAGCCCGATCTCCGCGGCGGCTCCGATCCTCCCTCGCCTGGGCGGGGGAGGTGGATCGCGCGAAGCGCGAGACGGAGGGGGAAACTTCTCGCATGCCTGACGCGCCTCACATGACCAGCACAACCTTGCCGACAATCTCGCGGTCGCGCATCATCGCGAAGGCGCACCGCCAGTCGGCGAGCGCGACCTCGGCATGGACGCGCGGCTTCAGCTTTCCCTCCGCTGCCCAGCGCCAGATCGTTTCCTGGTTCTCGCGGCCCCGCTCCGGGAACTGGCGGCCATACTCGCCGGCGCGCACCCCGATCACCGAGAACCCCTTGATCAACGGCATGTTGACGTTCACGGACGGAATCCGCCCCGAGGTAAACCCGATCACCAGGAGCCGCCCGTCAAACGCGATGCACCGCACGCTCTCGTCGAACACGTCCCCGCCGACCGGATCGAAGATGACATCTGCGCCGCGTCCGCCCGTCAGCGCCTTCACGCGCTCCCGGAACCCTTGGGTCACGTTCAGCGCATAGTCCGCGCCATGCGCCACGACCTTGTCGAGTTTTGCATCCGACGCCGATGTCGCGATCACGGTCGCTCCGAGCAGCTTGCCCATCTCGACCGCTGCCAGCCCCGTCCCGCCGCTCGCGCCATGCACCAGCAACGTCTCGCCGGCCTGCAGGTTGCCGCGCCGCACCAGCGCAACATACGCCGTCAGGTAGGCCGCGCCGAAAGCCGAGGCTTCGGCAAAGCTCATTGCATCAGGCTTGGCCCGAAGCGCGCCCACCGGCACGACGATCTGCTCCGCAAACGCACCAATCCGGTTGCCGCCCACCACGGCGTCGCCCGGCGCAAAGGCCGTCACGCCCTCGCCAACCGCGGTCACGATGCCGGAAAACTCCATGCCCAGCGTGAATGGCAGGTCCGGCTTCAGCTGGTATTTTCCTTCCGTCATCAGTAGGTCGGGAAAGTTGAGGCTCGCCGCCTTCACCGCCACGCGCACCTCGCCGGCGCGCGGAATCAGCAGGTTCACCTCGCTGAGCGATACGCCCGCATAGTCCGCTTCAAGCGATGAACAGACGAGCGCCTTCACCGGCCGTAGTACATGTCTAGCACCATGCCTGCGATCTCCTTGCACGCCGCGCGCGAGCCCGGCGAGATGAAGGTGAACGCGGTGAAGGCATGGGCAAGGGTGTCATAGCGCTTGTGCACCACAGGCACGCCAGCCGATTTCAGCCGCCGTGCATAATCGTCGCCCTCATCGACCAGCGGGTCATGCCCCGCCGTGATGACGATGGCGGGCGGCAGGCCGGAGAGGTCCTCCGCCTGCCCCGGCGAAACCTTCAGGTCCGCCGTGTCGAAACCCGGCGGCAGGTATTGCGCCATGAACCAGTCCATCGTGTCCTGGCTCAGCGAGAAGGTGCCCGCGAAGGCATGCTTCGACGGAAAGTCCCGCGCGATATCGATCGCCGGATAGATCAGCAATTGCAGCGCCGGTAGTGTCTTGCCCTCCCGCTTCATCTTCTGCGCGATGATGGCTGAGAAATTGCCGCCCATGCTGTCACCGCCAACGGCAGCCCTGCCCGCCGGCGCGCCATACTTTGCGGCATTCACCAGCGCCCACTCATAGGCCGCGATACAATCAGTGAGACCGGCCGGGAAAATATGCGGCGGCGCCAGCCGGTAGTCGACCGACAGGACCGGGCAGAGCGCGCCCGCCGCCAGCATCGAACACCAGGCATGGCAGGTCTCGAGATCACCGATCACGCCGCCGCCCATGTGGAAATAGACGATCAGCGGATGGTCCGGGTTCTGGCTCGCAGGCCGGTAGAGGCGCACGGGAATCTTGTTCTGGTCCGGACCAGGGATCGTAAAGTCCTCGAAGCCGACGCCGGGATAGGGCGCATCCGCAAGCAGGGCGAGCTGCTGCTTGACCGCCGCCTGGACAATGTCGGCCGGCAGGCTCGACAGTTTCGGCGCGGTGCGGCCATTCCACGCCATCATCTGCAATTGCGGCTCCAGCGTGCGCCCCCCGATCACCATCGGCGTGCCGCCCGC
The DNA here is from genome assembly GCA_041752715.1 of Hyphomonas sp. Lineage (GTDB taxonomy): Bacteria > Pseudomonadota > Alphaproteobacteria > Caulobacterales > Hyphomonadaceae > Hyphomonas. Next base: position 741 of record JBGSVY010000193.1, on the reverse strand, counting down.
CATCTTGACGATCAGGTTGCCCGGCAGGCTGGCCAGGGCTTTTGCCATCAGTCTTTGTACGTTCATTATAAAGCTCCCCTTGCATGCCCCGGCTTCGAGTCCGGTGTTTGTCTCTGATCTAGCAGGCCCGCCGCGCGGCGCTATCCTGACTTTGGGGCAAGGCCGCTGATTCCCTTAAGCAGCATGGTCGCGGCAAACCGGGTCGCGCCATCGACGTCCACCGGGCGCCGTTGCAGCATATAGTCGCCCATCTCGCGCGCGATGCCGATCGCCGCCGCCGTCAGGTAGACCGTGTCGAGTTCCTGCCCTCCGGCCCGGTTGGCAAGGGCCCGCTCGAAGTCGGATTTGATCTCCTCGGCCACCGCCTGCATTTCCGGCGTGTCGACCCGCACCCCGATCAGCGCGAGATGTGGCGCGCCGTCCCGGATCGCTTCCTCGTTTTCCGCTGCGATGAAGCTGAAATATGCGTTGAACGCGTTCCAGGTATACTCTTCGAAGGTCACCGCCCGGGCCCGCACATCCGACAGGTGCGAGCGGAAGCGATGCGTGGAATCTTCGGCAATCGCCTGGAAGACCTCCTCCTTCGACTTGAAGTAGTTATAGAACGTGCCCGCCGCGAGATCGGTCTCCCGGATGATGTCGCGCACGGTCGTTGCCTCGAACCCGATCCGCGCGAACACGCGCCGCCCGGCCTGCAGGATCGCCCGGCGGTTGGCCGCCTTGGTGTTCGCCCGCTTGCCC
>JBGSVY010000192.1:0-3331 GCA_041752715.1 Hyphomonas sp. | reverse complement strand
CGGAGCGAGGCCCATGTCCCGCGAATGCGAACTCACTGGCACCAAGCCGATGGTCGGCCACATTGTCAGCCATTCCCAGATCAAGACCAAGCGGCGCTACCTGCCGAACCTGGTGCAGGTGACGCTTCACTCCGAAGCCCTCAACCAGAACTTCAAGATGCGCATTGCCGCCAAGGCCCTGCGCACGGTGGACAAGCTGGGCGGCCTCGACGCCTTCCTCGCCAAGGCGAAGGATGACACGCTGTCGGCCAAGGCCCAGAAGATCAAGCGTGACATCGCCAAGAAGGCCGTCGCCGCTTAATCCGCGACCCCTCCTGATTTCGAAACGCCGGGCCCCGCAGGTCCGGCGTTTTGCATTTCAGGCCGCACAGAGACCGGGTCTTGCTCTCCTTTCCGCCGCTGCAGTCATCCTCGCCGCCTGCGCCCCGTCGCTGCCGACGGAGTCCGAGGCGACCCAGAAGGTCACCGTCTTCACCAACGGGACGATCTATACCGGGCTCATCGATCCTGAGACCGGCGCTCCGGCCACCGTGTCCGGCGTGCTCGTCGATCCGGATGGACGCATCCTGGCGACGATCCCGCCGATGTCGGCCGACTGGGGCGATGACCCGAGCGAGATCAACATGATCGATCTCGGCGGCGCGTTCCTCTATCCGGGCTTCACTGACGCCCACGCCCATTTGCGCGGCATCGGGGAGCGCGAGCTGACGCTCAATCTCGAGGGCACCGCTTCGGTGGATGAACTCGTCACGCGCGTCGAAGCCGAGCTTGACGGCAAGCCCGCCGCCTCGGTGCTCGAGGGGCGCGGCTGGATCGAAACCGGCTGGCCGGAAGGCCGCATGCCGATGGCGTCCGATCTCGATCCCGTCAGCGGCAATCACAAGGTTATCCTCGGCCGGTCCGATGGGCATGCGCTGGTCGCCAACTCGGCCGCCCTTGCTGCAGCCGGGATCACGGACGCGACGCCCGATCCGGAGGGCGGAAAGATCGAGCGCGACGCCGCAGGCAAGGCGACCGGCATCCTGATCGATGCTGCAATGACGCTGGTCGCGCCGCTGCTGAGCCAGCCGGACGATGCCGCGGTGTCGGAAGCCCTCGAAACCGGCGCGAAGCTATATGCGTCGCGGGGCTGGACGGGCCTGCACAACATGAGTGTCGGCGCCCGCGAAGCCCCGCTGATGGCCGCGCTGGACGCAGACGGGCGCCTCCCGCTGCGCGTGTACAATGCCTTCGATGCGGAGGCCTTTGCGATTGCCGGGGGTCGCCTGCACGAGACCGACACGATCACCAACCGCGCGGTGAAGCTCTACATGGACGGCGCCCTCGGCAGCCGCGGGGCGCAGCTCATCGCGCCCTATTCCGATCGCCCGGAGACCTCCGGCCTCTCGCTGCTCGATGATGACCGTCTCGCCAGCCTGATGGCGCAGGCCAAGGCGGCGAATGTCCAGCTCGCCATTCATGCGATCGGCGATCTCGCCAACCGGCGCATCCTCGATGCGGTCGATGCGGGCGGCTATGGCGCGGACCAGCGCTGGCGGATCGAACATGCGCAGGTGATCCACGTGGATGACCTCGCCCGCCTCGCCGTGTCCGGGCTGATCGCCTCAATGCAGCCGAGCCATGCGATCGGGGACCTTTATTTTGCGCCCGACCGGCTCGGGCTGGACCGGCTGCGCGGGGCCTATGCCTGGGCCACGCTGCTCGATACCGGCACCGTGATCGCCGGAGGATCGGACGCCCCGGTCGAAGTCGGCTCGCCGGTGATCGAGTTCTATGCGGCGGTTGCCCGCAAAGACCTGAAGGGATTTTCCGGCGAAGGCTGGCAGCCGGAAGAGGCGCTTTCGCGCACCCGCGCCCTTGCCCTTTTCACGACGGGGCCCGCCTTTGCGAGTTTCCGGGAGGCCGACCTCGGAACGATCGAGCCGGGCAAACTCGCGGATTTCACCGTCTTCGACCGCGACTTGATGACCGTGGCCGAAGGTGACATTCTCAAAGCCGAGCCGGTGATGACCGTCATCGGCGGCGAGATCGTCTGGCGCCGGTAGGCCGGGTCACTTTCCCCAGCGTCGCACTAGCCGCCGGACCGGTCCGTGCTAGAACCGTTATCCTGTTGCCGCGCCCAGCTCACGAGAAGTCTCCGCATGACCCAGATGAAAACCAGTGACGCCCTCGATGGCTTGAAGCCGACCGAGAAGATCAATGTGAAGAAGGTGTTCGGCCTCGACACGGCGATGGTGGTTCATGGTTTCAAGGCGCGCACCGAATACGTGCCCGAGATCGATCCGGCCTACCGGTTCGATCCGCAGACGACGATCGCGATCCTTGCGGGTTTCGAGCACAATCGCCGCGTGATGGTGCAGGGCTATCACGGCACCGGCAAGTCGACCCATATCGAACAGGTCGCCGCCCGCCTCAACTGGCCGATGATCCGCGTCAACCTCGACAGCCATGTCAGCCGGATCGACATGGTCGGCAAGGACGCCATCGTGCTGAAGGACGGGGTTCAGGTCACCGAGTTTCGCGAGGGCATCCTGCCCTGGGCCCTTCAGCGCCCCGTCGCGATCTGTTTTGATGAATATGATGCCGGCCGCCCCGATGTGATGTTCGTGATCCAGCGCGTGCTGGAAAGCTCAGGCAAATTGACGTTGCTGGACCAGAACCGCGTGATCGCGCCCCACCCGCAATTCCGCCTGTTTGCGACGACCAACACGGTCGGCCTTGGCGATACGACGGGGCTTTATCATGGCACGCAGCAGCTGAACCAGGGCCAGATGGACCGGTGGAGCATCGTCACCACCCTGAACTATCTCGCCCATGATGCCGAGGTGGAAATCGTCGCCTCCAAGGCCACAGGGGTCGACGCCGCAACGCTGTCGAAAATGGTGACGCTGGCAGACCTGACGCGCAACGCCTTCATGGCGGGCGACCTGTCGACCGTGATGAGCCCGCGCACGGTGATCACCTGGGCCGAGAATTTCGTGATCTTCGGCAATCTCGGCCATGCCTTCCGCATGACCTTCCTCAACAAGTGCGACGAGCTTGAACGCCCGCTTGTAGCGGAGATGTACCAGCGCTGCTTTGCCGAGGAATTGCCCGAGAGCGCGCTGATGGTGAAGGTGGCCTGACGGCCGGAGGCAGCGCGCACCTTAGATGGCCAAGGACACCACCCCGCAGGATCTGTTCAAGGCCGCCCTCGCCGCCACCACCAAGGCGATGAGCGCGGAGCGCGAGCTTGAGGTCGGCTTCGGCAACGATGCCGGCGACCAGGGCGACCGGATCGTCCTGCGCCCGCCGCCCATCGAGGTCACGCCCATGCTTGCGGCCCGCATTC
>JBGSVY010000191.1:0-2841 GCA_041752715.1 Hyphomonas sp. | reverse complement strand
TCCCGTGAGGGCCGCTCGGCGCCAGAAGACCTGCGCGAAGTGGACGCGCCGCCTGCGCGCCGCGAACAGACGGGCGAGACGCGCACATGGGAGGACCGCCCGGCGCGCGAAAAGCGCCCGAAATCGGACCGCGAGGGCTTTGATGATGCGGCATGGATCACGCTGAGCATCGGGCGAAAGAAGAATGCCGAGGCCCGCTGGCTGCTGCCGATGCTGTGCAAGGCCGGCGGGCTTAGCCGCGAGGATATCGGCGCGATCCGCATCAACGCCAGCAACACGCATGTGGAATTGCGCAAGGCCGCGGCGGCCCAACTGTTCGAGACGATCGGCAATGATGCCGTGCTGGAGAAGGGCGTCCGCGCCTTCCCGCTGGATGCGCCGCCTGCGGACGAACGCGGCGCGCGCGACGACAAGCCTGCCCGACCGCGCCCGGCTTACCGGCCGGATCGGCCCAAAGACAAGGCGTTCAGCAAGCCTTACGAAAAGAAAGCGAGCCCCGCCCCGGAACGCACGGCCGATGGCCCGCCGCCTGCCCTGAGCGACTATATCCAGGACGACCGCCCGAAGGGCAAGAAGCCGTGGAAGCCGGGACCGCCGAAGGGCGTGCCAAAAGCCGCAGGCGGCAAGCCGCCCTACAAGGGCAAACCGGGCGCTGCGAAGGGGGCAAAGCCACCAAAACCGTTCCGGAAGAAGGCCCGGCCGGGCTGACGGCTGGCGTGCTTTGCGGCCCGTTTCGGCTCGTTCTCAACGCAGTCCGGCCCCTCGCCCGAGGCAGGCGGCTGACGCGCTTGAGAAGCCGCCTGTATATCATTGTTTTATTTGAGATTTATGGCGGTCTTTTTGCACTGCAAAATGACCGGGGATTCAGTTCCCTTGGGGGGTAAAAGCCCCTATAAATCCGGGAGATAAATGACGATTCGACAAGGAGGCCGGAATGGCCGAAGACATGTCCGAAACCAGTGATGGCAGCGAAGGCGATTATGGCGCCGGTTCGATCAAGGTCCTGAAGGGTCTGGACGCAGTTCGCAAGCGCCCCGGCATGTATATCGGCGACACCGATGACGGCTCCGGCCTTCACCACATGATCTACGAAGTCGTCGACAATTCGATCGACGAGGCCCTGGCCGGGCACGCGGATCGCGTCACTGTCACGCTGTATCCGGATGGCTCTGCAGAGATCACCGATAATGGCCGCGGCGTGCCAGTCGGGCTGCACCCGACCGAAGGCGTATCGGCCGCCGAAGTGATCATGACCCAGCTGCACGCGGGCGGAAAGTTCGACAGCAATTCCTACAAGGTTTCCGGCGGACTGCACGGCGTTGGCGTGTCAGTCGTCAACGCGCTGTCTGACTGGCTGGAACTGACCATCCACCGGGAGGGCTACGAGCATTTTGTGCGGTTCGTCGATGGCGGCCGTGTCGAAGCGCCGCTCGTGAGGCGAGGGCCGTCTCCGAAGACCGCCAAGGGCAAATCCTACACCGGCACGGCCTTGCGGTTCATGGCCTCGCCTTCGACGTTCACCATGGTGGACTATGATCGCAAGACGCTGGAACACCGGCTGCGCGAACTCGCCTTCCTCAATTCCGGCGTGCACATCATTTTCCGCGACGAGCGCGAGGCCGAGGCTTACGAAATCGACCTGATGTACGAAGGCGGCGTCAAGGCGTTCGTCGAACACCTGAACCGCCAGCGCACGAGCCTCATCCCGAGCCCGATCTACGTGATCGGCGAACGGGATGGCATCACGGTGGAGGCCGCGCTCGAATGGACAGACAGTTATCACGAGTCGGTCCTGTGTTTCACCAACAACATCCCGCAGCGCGATGGCGGGACCCACCTTGCGGGCTTTCGTGGCGCCCTGACCCGTATCATCAACAAGTATGCCAACGAGACCGGTATCGCAAAAAAATCAAAGGTCGATATCTCGGGAGATGATGCGCGTGAGGGACTGACGTGCGTTCTGTCGGTGAAGGTACCCGATCCGAAGTTCAGTTCACAGACGAAAGATAAACTGGTCTCGTCCGAAGTCCGCCCCGTGGTCGAGAGCCTGATGGGCGAGAAGCTGACCGACTGGTTCGAGGAGCATCCGAAGGAAGCTGTCCGGATCATGGAGAAGATCGTCGAGGCGGCGGCGGCGCGCGAAGCGGCGCGCAAGGCGCGTGAGCTGACACGGCGCAAGTCGGCGCTCGATATCTCGTCCCTGCCCGGCAAGCTGGCCGATTGCCAGGAGAAGGACCCCGCGAAATCGGAAATCTTCATCGTCGAGGGTGACTCGGCTGGCGGCTCCGCCAAGCAGGGCCGCAGCCGCGACAACCAGGCGATCCTGCCTCTGCGCGGCAAGATCCTGAATGTGGAGCGCGCGCGCTTCGACAAGATGCTCGGCTCCGATCAGGTCGGTACACTGATCATGGCGCTTGGCGCCGGGATCGGCCGCGACGAATTCGACATCAACAAGCTGCGCTATCACAAGATCATCATCATGACCGATGCTGACGTCGACGGCGCGCACATCCGAACGCTGCTGCTGACGTTCTTCTATCGCCAGATGCCGGAGATCATCGAGCGCGGGTATCTCTATATCGCGCAGCCGCCGCTCTACAAGGTGACGCGCGGGCGGTCCGAGCGTTATGTAAAAGACGATTCCGAACTGGAGGCCTACCTGATCGAAGAAGGCACGACCGGCGAGACATTGATCCTCGCCGACGGCACGCAGATCGCCAGTGAAGACCTGCGCGAACGGGTGCGCCAGGCGGCAAACTTCCGGGCGGGCCTGAAGCGCCTTGCCCAGCGCGCGCCAGCGCAACTGCTCGAACATGCCGCGCTGGCGGGTGCGCTGGCTTC
>JBGSVY010000190.1:0-2202 GCA_041752715.1 Hyphomonas sp. | reverse complement strand
TAACGGCCGCCTGTGCAATCGAGCTTGCGCGGCGTGCTGGCGCCGGCGCGCACTTCTTCCTCGCGGGGCGGTCTGAGGCATCGCCTTGGCCCACCCATCTTCCGCCTACGCACGACCTGAAGACCCTCCGGGCAGGCTTTGCCACCCATGCCCGCGCCAGCGGTGTCAAGATTGCGCCGCGCGACATTGACCGGGACGCCCGGCGTGCGCTTGCGGGCCTCGAAATCTCCGAAACACTTGGCGATATCCGCGCCGCCGGCGCCGCAGCAACTTATATCACGCTGGACGTCGCAGATGCAGGCGCTGTGAACCGCACGATCGCCGCGATCACGCGGGAGCATGGGCCAATCACGGGTCTCGTGCATGGCGCGGGTGTCCTCGCCGACAGGTTGGCCGCAGACAAGACAGAAGACGAAGTGAAAGCCGTCTTCGCGCCCAAGATTGACGGGCTCTGCCACTTGCTTGCCGCACTTCCCCCGAACGCGCTCACCCATATCGGACTCTTCTCGTCAGCCTCGGCGCTCTTCGGAAATACGGGGCAAGCGGACTATGCGATGGCAAATCAGGTGCTCGTCAATCTCGCGCGCAGCCTGCGCGCAAGTGCGCCGCACATCCGCACCGTCGCCTTCGACTGGGGACCCTGGGAAGGCGGCATGGTCGATGCAACCCTTGCTTGCCACTTCAAGGCGCAGGGCATCTCCCTCATCTCCATCGCCGAAGGCGCCCGCATCTTTGCAGATCAGCTGATGTCCGGTGATCCGGATACGTCCGAAATACTTGTTGGCGATGCCTGGAGTGGCGAATGACAGCCTTTGAACCGATTGCCATCGTAGGTGAAGGCTGCGTGCTTCCGAGCGCATTCTCACCGGATGCCTTGTGGCTTGCTGTCGCGGATCAACGCCGCTTGTACGGCCCCGTTTCCGCATCCTATCTCGGGCTCACCGCCGCCGACACTGCAATACGCGGATATGTCTCCGGCATCATCGAAGGCTTCGATCGAATCTTCGATGCCGGTGCCGTCCCTCAAACGATCCGCAACGCTGACCCCGTCTGCCTCTGGCCAATGCATGCAGCGATGACCGCCTGGGCCGAAACACCGACCGCCAGCATCAGCGCGGACCGCCGCGGCCTCTTTCTCGCAAATCTCTCCTATCCGAGCCGCGCCAAGGCCGCTTACGCTGCCGATATCTGGCGTGACGGATCCACACGCCGTCCGCCGACGGATATGCTCAATTCCGGCTGGCCCGCCTTTGCAATCGCGAATGCGTTGGGCATCACGGGGCCGGTCCTCGCGCTCGATGCAGCCTGCGCATCCTCGCTTTATGCCCTCGAAATCGGTTGCCGCAAACTTGCCACGAGGCAAATTGATGTGGCTGTCGTGGCCGGCGTGAACGCCGCCGACAATCTCATCCTGCATATCGGCTTCGAGGCCCTGAAGGCGCTCAGTCCCACGGGCCGCTCGCGTCCGTTCATTGATGGCGCAGACGGTCTCGTTCCATCCGAAGGCGCGGCTGCCGTCGTCCTCAAACGCCTCTCGGATGTCCAGCCGGGCGACATCGTGCGTGGCGTCATCCGTGGGATCGGCCTGTCGAACGATGGACGCCGGAAAGGCCTTCTGGCGCCCGATGCGGACGGGCAAGTCGAAGCAATGAGACGCGCCTATGCGATGGCGGATATTGATCCGTCGACGGTCGGCTTTCTTGAGTGTCACGCAACCGGAACACCGGTCGGCGATAGCGTCGAGGCGCGTGCCTCAGCCGCCGTCTTCGCGAGATCCGCGCGCCTGCCTATCGGCTCCCTGAAAGCCAATACCGGACACCTGATCACGGTCGCAGGCCTCGCGAGTCTCCTTAAGCTGACACAAGCCATGGCTCACGAAATCCTGCCCGCGACGCCCCGGGATGGCGCCCTCATCAGCGCGCTCGCCAACTCGCCGCTGGCGCCTCTGGAAACGGCGGAGACTTGGACGCGTGGCGCGACGGTGCGCCGCGCCGCGATCAGCAATTTTGGTTTTGGCGGCAACAACTCCCACCTGATCGTCGACCAGCATGAGCCGCAGACCCATCCTGTAAACGGCTTCACTGCGCCGCAAGTCCAGGCACCCGAAATCGTCGTGTGCGGCATCGGCCTGATGGCTGGCCCGGACCGCGGGGAACGCGCGGTCATCCGCCGCCTGATGAACACACCGCTCGCGCCGCCAGC
>JBGSVY010000189.1:0-3474 GCA_041752715.1 Hyphomonas sp. | reverse complement strand
GCCGAGATGGGCCGGCTGCTCGCGCGCCTGGGCAACCGGTTCGAGTGGGAGACGCACGCTGAAGCAGGCCCCGGCGCCGGGCGAACTGCGCACGTTGATCTGCCCGCAAAGCAGATCGACAAGGCGCTTCACAATCGCAAGACCGAGGCCGACGCCGCCATCCCTGTAGGCATCGCGGCCGGAGGCCTGCCTGAACGCTTCGAACAGGCGCAGTGAATCGCCCTCCGGCAGGCCGGGGCCGGAATCTGTTATATGGAAGGCGAGGCCGTCGATCGTTCGCTCGACATCAACCAAAACGCCGCCGCGGCTCGTGAACTTCAGCGCATTACCGATCAGGTTGAAGAGCACCTGACGGATCCGGCCGGCATCGCCACGATACTGCGGCATTGGCCAGCCGAGCGCGCGCACGGCAATGTCGAGCCCGTCGGCATGGGCACGTGGCGAAAGCAGCTCGACGACTTCGCGGCACACATCGAGGGGACAGAAGGTCTCCGCCTCCAACTCGACGGCTGCAGCGTCAAGACGCGCATAGTCGAGCACATTGTTGAGGAGGTCGAGAAGGCGCCCGCCGGACAGGCGGATCGCCTCGGCATACTCGCGCTGGGCGGGCGACAGATCGGTTTCCAGCAGCAGCGACACCGTGCCAAGAATGCCGTTGAGCGGCGTGCGAATCTCATGGCTGGCGGTCGCGAGGAACGTATCCTCGGCTGATTTTTGATCAGATGGAGCATCAGTGCGGTCATTCATCGACCGCCAAGTTAGGGCGAAGCCTTTAGGAATCGCTTAAATTGGCAGCGACCTTCATCGGGCGAGCGTGCCCTCCCCGGCCGCTCCGGCACGGACGATGGGCCGCTGACGGTAGCTCAGCGCCTCCGCAACGTGGATCCGGCGGATGCCGGACGCGCCGTCGAGGTCGGCAATCGTGCGAGCAACCTTTAGGATGCGCGTGTAACCGCGTGCCGTCAGGTGCAGCTTGACGGCTGCATCGGCGAGAAGTGCTGCCCCTGCGGCGTCGGGCGCAGCCATCCGGTCGATATCGCCGGATGGCATGTCGGCATTCACAGGACGGCGCGTGTCGTCGGTAACCTCGCCGAAGCGTTCGGACTGGACCTGGCGTGCGGCAGCGACACGCGCCCTGATATCGGCCGAGCTTTCGAGTGGCGGGGGAAGCGCAAGGTCGATGGCCGTTACCGGCGGTGTCTCATAGAAGAGGTCGATCCGGTCGAGGAAGGGACCGGACAGGCGAGATTGGTAGGCTTGCGCGCATCGCGGTCCCCGCGCGCAGGCAGCTGCCCCGGAACCGCCGCCACAGCGGCAGGGATTCATCGCCGCAATCAGCTGGAACCTGGCCGGATAGCGCACATGCCGGTTGGCGCGCGCAACGACCGCTTCGCCCGCCTCGAGCGGTTGGCGCAGGCTGTCGAGCACATGGGCCGGAAACTCCGGCAATTCATCGAGGAACAACACACCGTGATGGGCGAGCGAGACCTCACCGGGCTTTGCCTTCAGACCCCCGCCGACCAACGCCGCCATCGAAGCCGAATGATGCGGTGCCCGGAACGGCCGCGCACGCGAGAGGCGTCCACGCTGCAATAGGCCCGAGATCGACTGGATTTGCGACACTTCCAAAAGTTCGCGCGCCGAAAGCGGCGGCAGCAAGCCGGGCAGACGCTGGGCCAGCATCGACTTTCCCGATCCCGGTGGCCCGCAGAACAGGAGGTTATGCCCGCCTGCCGCAGCAATCTCGAGCACGCGTTTAGCACCCTCCTGCCCTTTGACATCGCGCAGATCCGGTCCGGGCGGCGCGTCTGCGAGCTCGCCTTTCTGCGGCGGTGAGATCGCCGAGCGGCCGGCAAAATGATTGATCAGCGCGATGAGGCTTGGCGCTGGCAGCACGCTACCCCCAGCCCATGCCGCCTCGCTGGCGGCGATCGCCGGACAGATCAGGCTGAGATCCATAGATTCTGCGGCCATCGCCGCCGGCAGCACACCGGCGGTCTCGCCGAGCCGGCCGTCGAGCGACAATTCCCCGATGGCGGCGTAGCGTTCGAGCTGGTCGGGCGGAATCACGCCAAGGATTGCAAGGATCGCCAGCGCAATCGCGAGATCATAATGGCTGCCTTCCTTGGGCAGGTCAGCCGGCGCAAGATTGACGATGATCCGCTTCGGCGGCAGTGCCAGGCCGAGCGCCGAAAAAGCTGCTCGCACCCGTTCGCGGCTTTCGCCGACTGCTTTATCAGGCAGGCCTACAATATGAAAATTCGGCTGCCCGCCGGTCAGTTGGACCTGCACATCGACTGGCTGGGCTTCAACGCCCTCGAAAGCAAATGTCGTTACCCGGCAGACCATGCCCATTCCCCTCAAGCGGGAAAGCGTTAACATGGGTTAACGAACAAATAAAGAACAAACTTTGCCTAAACGGATTCTGTCACGCCCGACCGGAGGGCGCCGAGCGCGGCATCAATCACCTCAAACCCCGCCTCCGGCCTCGGTCCCGCCTGCGACAGGATCCGCCGCCAGGCGCGGGCGCCGGGCTGGCCGTTGAAAAGGCCGAGCATGTGGCGCGTCATGGCGTGCAGCCGGACACCCGCCGCCAGCTGGGCCGCGATGTAGGGACGGTAGGCCTCAATCGCCGCTTCCGGAGAGACCACCTCCCCCGCACCGAACAGAACGGCATCGACCTCACCCAACAGTGCCGGCGATTGATATGCCGCGCGGCCCAGCATCACGCCATCAAAGGTATCGAGATGCCGCCGGCAATCTTCGAGCGTCGTGATCCCCCCGTTGAGCACGATCGTCAGTTCAGGCCGCGCTGCCTTCAGCGCCGCAACAAGGCTGTAGTCGAGCGGTGGCACTTCGCGGTTCTCCCTCGGCGACAGACCCCTGAGCCAAGCCTTGCGGGCATGCACGGTAAACACGGTGCAACCCGCTGCCGCGACGCGGTCGACGAATGTAAACAAGGTCTCCGCAGCCGGCAGGTCATCGATCGCGATCCGGCATTTGACGCTCACCGGAACCCGAACCGCCGCCCGCATGGACGCGACGCAGTCAGCCACAAGGTCCGGGCTGGCCATCAGGCAGGCGCCAAACGCGCCGGACTGCACCCGATCCGACGGGCAGCCGCAATTGAGGTTCACCTCGTCATAGCCGACATCCTCCGCGATCCTGGCCGCAGCGGCGAGCTTCGCCGGTTCTGAGCCGCCCAGCTGCAGCACGACCGGATGTTCAGCCGGGCCATAGGCGAGCAGGCGCGCGCGGTCGCCGCGCAACACGGCGTCCGCTGTGACCATTTCGGTCCAGAGCAGCGCGCGCAAGGTGAGGCAGCGATGGAATGCCCGGCAATGCCGGTCCGTCCAGTCCATCATCGGCGCGGTACTGAACCTATGTACTTGATTTTTCATCAAAAATCCTGCATGTTCAAAACATTGGATTCATCGATTGTGTCCCGGTGTTTCCGTAACGTTCCGGCCGTTT
>JBGSVY010000188.1:0-15076 GCA_041752715.1 Hyphomonas sp. | reverse complement strand
CGGGGCAGGCGAACACGCCGCCAGCAGTCCGGCGAAGGCAATCAGGGCTAGGCGCATCATCGGGTCCCTTTATGGTCCATCTGGCAGTTCTGCGTGAGGGCGCGGCACCTGGCAATCCACGCGCGCCATCACTGCGCGGTGCAGGCCGCCCAGCCGTCTTCATCGGCGGTCAGCCAGGCCGCGACGCGGTAGGGCTCGTCAGTCGAGATCAGCACGACGCCATCATCGACGAGCCGCTGGTACTCGCTGCCATCGCCGTCCGCCCAGTACTGGTCGTCAAGGCGTTCGCCCTTCCGGCCGAGTGTTCCGAAGGCCGGCTCCACACCCTCGGCAAGAAGACGTTCGAACGCCGGCGGGTCGGGGGCCCGTGTCCCCGTCCAGCCGATCACGCGGGTCCGGTCCACGCCAAGCGCTTCGAGCGCCGCGATGTCGCGATCGCCACGCGCCGAAGCAGTCATCACGATGTCCGGCGACAGCTTTGCGATCGCGGCGGCCTGTTCGCCGTCATACGAGATCAGCAAGATGTTGGCCTCGGCGCCAGCGGCCTTGACCGCTTCATAGATGTTGCGAAAGCCCGTCGTGTCCTTGCGGTCAAGCTGAAGAATGGCGCCGGCCTGCTTGGCCCAGAGCAACACATCGGTCAGCTTCGGAGGATGAAACGCTGTCGTCTTGCTGTCGATGTCTTTCAATTTGAGGCCCGAAATTGTTGCCCAGTCGCTGTCGGAGACATAGCCATCGCCCGCCACCGTCCTGCCGAACCGGCTGTCATGGTGCAGGAACAGAACGCCGTCGCGGCTTTCAGCCACGTCGATCTCGAACACGCGGATACCGTTGGCAAACCCGTGCTGGAGGGTTTCCAGCGCATTTTCCGGGTAGCCCGGCGCTGGCCCGCCGCGATGGGCGGCGACGATAACCCCGCCCGCCTCGCGCAGGCAGTCGAACAATTCCGGAAGCGCGGGCAGGGTCACCGCTGCCGCTGTGATCGCCGGGGCCGCGGCGCCCGAAGGCGGCGGCGCTTGCGGCGTGCTGGCCTCGGTGCAGGCTGAAACGAGGACCCATCCGGCGATCGCCAAAAATCTCGCACTCACGTGAAAAAGCCCTTCCTTGCGCTGGTCGCCAGCCCGAAATAGACAGGGACAATGACAGACACAAGCGCCGCTCCAGGGGACAGGCGCGTCACTGGAGGAAATGTGATGAAGGGTTTGATGCAGGACTGGCCGTTGACGGTCGACAAGATCCTGGAGCATGCGCGCCTGCAACACGGCAACCGTCCGATCGTGACCCGCCGGGTCGAAGGCGATATCCGCCGCACGACCTATGCGGAAATCCACACGCACGCCAAGCAGGTTTCTGCCGCGCTTCTCGATACCGGCATCGCGCTTGGGGACCGGGTGGCGACGCTCGGTTGGAACTCCGAGCGCCACGTCGCGGCCTGGTACGGCACAATGGGGATTGGCGCCATCCTCCACACGATCAATCCGCGCCTGCACCCGGACCAGATCGCCTGGATCGCCAACCATGCCGAAGACAAGGTGTTGATCTTCGACAAGACCTTCCTGCCGATCGTCGAGGCGATCAAGGACAAGCTCGAGACAGTCAAAACATTCGTGATCTTCGCGGGCGCCGACACGATGCCGGCCAACACGCTCGGGGCCATCGCCTTCGACATCTGGATCGACGGGCGCAATACAAACGCCCGCTGGGGCGACTTCCCGGAAGATACCGCCTGTGGCCTCTGTTATACGTCCGGCACCACCGGCAATCCCAAGGGCGTCCTTTATTCGCACCGCTCCAACGTGCTGCATACGCTGATCACCATGGGCAAGGATGTGATGGGCATGGGCGCGGCCGATATCGTGCTGCCAGTGGTGCCGATGTTCCACGCCAATGCCTGGGGTCTCGCGCTGAGTTGTCCGGCAACCGGCGCGGGCATGGTGATGCCCGGCGCGCAGATGGACGGCGCCTCGATCTACGAATTGCTGGACACCGAAAAGGTAACGCTGACCGCCGCCGTGCCAACCGTGTGGCTGATGCTCCTCAGCCACTTGCAGCAGCACAATCTCAAGCTGCCCTATCTCAAGAAGGTGCTGATCGGTGGTTCGGCCATCCCGGAACGCATCCTGCGTGCCTTCGAACAGGACTATGAGGTTGATGTCGTCCATGCCTGGGGGATGACCGAGACCTCGCCGCTCGGCACGCTCGGCGCCCTGCCGCCGCATCTCGTGGATGCAGATATCGACACGCGCATGAAACAGAAACTCAAGCAGGGCCGTCCGCCCTTTGGCGTCGAGCTGCGGCTCGTCGATGATGACGGCAACGTGCTCGACCGAGATGGCAAGACATCCGGCCGCTTGCTCGTGCGTGGCGCAGCCATCGCCGGCGGCTATTTTAAGGGCGCGGGTGGGCATGTGCTCGACGCCGAAGGCTTCTTCGATACCGGCGATGTGGCGACGCTCGATGAATACGGCACGATGACCATCACCGACCGCGCGAAAGATGTGATCAAGTCCGGCGGCGAATGGATTTCCTCGATCGATATCGAGAACATTGCTGTTGGCCATCCCAAGGTCGCCAACGCGGCGGCGATCGGCATCTACCACCCGAAATGGGACGAACGCCCGCTTCTGATCGTGCAGGCAAAGCCCGGCGAAAATCCGACCAAGGAGGAAATTCTCGCCTCGCTGGAAGGCAAGATCGCCAAATGGTGGACGCCGGATGACGTGCAGTTTGTCGAGGCCATTCCCCTCGGCGCGACCGGCAAGATCAACAAGCTCGCCCTGCGCGAGACCTTCAAGGACTACAAGCTACCGACCGCCTGAAAGGATTAGGCCAATGACGGACGCATCTGAGACAGCCGCCCCGCTGCGGGCGGGCTGGCGGGGCAAGTTTGCGGGCTTTGCGCTCGCTTTATCGCTCTTCGGCGTGGCCTGGTTCGCGCTGGCGGCGATCGGCACGAAACTTGGCTGGTGGAACTGGCAGTTCGGTCTCGGCCAGATGATGGGCAACGTGGCCGCTGGATACGGACGGTTCGTGATTGGCGCGGCCCTGGTAACGTCCATCCTTGCCCTGATTATTTCGCTGGTAAAGGCGCCCCGAAAGCATGCCTTCATGCTTTCCGCGCTGGCCCTGTTGATAGCCGGGTTTCTGGGCGGGCGCTGGATGGGGTTCCAGCTGAACGCGCTGCGCCTGCCGCCGTTGCATGATATCCAGACAGATTGGGATGATCCAATCATGCCGAGCGCGGACCTTGTCGCGGCGCGGGTCGCGGGCGGCGCGCTCAATCCCGTCGAGCAGAATCCAGTCATTCCCGAGGCGGTCGAAGCACGTTGGCCCGGCACGGGCGGCCGCCGTGTTGCAGAAGTTCAGGAAGAAGCCGAGTACGTTCCCGGCGAGCAGAAATCGCCGAAGCAAACGCCCTATCCGCGGATCGCGCCGCTCACGATGCCGGCGACTTATGTCCAGGGATTTCAGGCGGCGCGCGCAGCCGTTGAGACGCGCGGCTGGACGATCGTTCTCGAGGATGCCGAAGCCGGCATTATCGAAGCGACCGAGACCAGTTTCTGGTTTGGGTTTCAGGACGACATCATGATCCGTGTGCGGCCAGATGGTGAGGGTGTGCGGATCGATGTGCGATCGACCAGCCGTGTCGGCCTTTCCGATCTTGGCGCCAACGCCAAGCGTGTGCGTGACTTGCTCGATGAGATTGAGGTACGCATCACCAAGGCCAGCATGGCAGGCTAGATGGAGGCTGCCGGTTCTTGACCTGAGACACCGCCCAGCGCGAAAGGCCGGACAGGGCGGGCCCTTCCGGAGATCAGTCAGCATACGTGCAGCGGGTGGGCTGCGGGGGTAAGTCCTTGCGGATGGGGCGTAGCCCCGTTTGACAAGGTGGCGGTAGTTCAAGGGGGGTAGGGTAATCTTGCCGCCCGTCGACTGGAGGCTCGTTTCCCATCCGCGTGGCAGGCGTAGAGTGGACCTGCCGGACCTTGCGAGGGGTTCGTCCGGCCCCTCACGACAGGCAGTGTAACCCCGATTTTGAGGGGGAGGATTGGATCTTCGAAAAGAGCTTGAACCTGTTGCCGTTGCGGGGGCGAGGAGACGCCAGCTAGTGGGACAGGCCGTCAGCGTTCCTTCGGGTCGAGCGCGTCGCGCAGGCCGTCGCCGATGAAGTTCAGGCAGAGCAGCGTGACCGACATGGTGATCGCCGGCGCCAGCAGCATCCAGGGCTTGGCTTCCATCATCCGGGCGCCATCCGAGATCAGCACGCCGAGCGAGGTCAGCGGCTCGTTGACCCCGAGACCGAGGAAGGAGAGGAAGCTCTCGGCAAGGATCACGACCGGAATGGTCAACGTCACATACACCGCCACCGGGCCGATCACGTTTGGCAGGATGTGGCGGGTGATGATGCCCGCCTGCGAGACGCCGGCCGCGCGGGCCGCCTCGATGAACTCCTTGTTCTTGATCGACAGCGTCTGCCCACGGACGATCCGGCTCATGGTCAGCCATTCGATGGCGCCGATGGCGGCAAAGATCAGCACGATGTTGCGCTCGAACACGGTGAGCAGCAGGATGACGAAGAAGATGAAGGGCAGGGCATAGAGCACATCGACGATGCGCATCATGAAATTGTCGATCCGCCCGCCAAGATAGCCGGCGACAGCGCCCCAGGTGACGCCGATCACGAGGCTGACGACTGTGGCGACGACGCCGACGAGCAGCGAGATGCGCAAACCGATCAGCAAGCGTGCAAAGAGGTCGCGGCCCTGCAGGTCGGTGCCGAGGATGTGCCAGTTCTCCAGCGTCGGCGCGATGGTGCGTGCATCCGAGATCGTGCGGTGATCATGCACCCAGACCAGCGGGCCAATTGCCGCGACCAGCACGATCAGCCCGAGCAGCCACATGGAGACAACCGCCGCCTTGTTGCGCAGCAGGCGGGCGCGGGCATCTTCCCACAGCGAGCGGCCGCCGACGATGGCCTGCGTCACCGCTTCGGCGCGGCCTGTCGGATCGAGCAGGGGATCGACGCGCACCATCAGTCGTATTTCACTTTCGGATCAAGCATCGCGTAGAGGATATCGGCGACGAGGTTCAGGAGGATGATGAGCCCGGCATAGACAATGATCGCCCCCATCACGAGCGTGTAGTCGCGGTTGAGGGCGCCGTTGACGAAATAGCTGCCGAGCCCGGGCAGGCCGAAGATCTTTTCGATCACCACCGAGCCTGTCATCACGCGCGCCATGGCGGGTCCCGAATACGAGATCAGCGGCAGCATCGCGGTCGGCAGCGCATGGCGGATGATCACGTCGCGCTCGGCGAGGCCCTTGGCGCGGGCGGTGCGGATATGGTTGGCGCGCATCGTCTCGATGATCGAGGCGCGCATCAGGCGCGAGATGATGGCGATCTGCGCGAGCGAGAGCGTGATGATCGGCAGTGTGAGGTTGTGCCAGCTCATGCCGATGTTCGGGTAGGTGCCAAGCCCGCTGACCGCAAAGAGGCCGGCGCCCAGCGCGAAGATCAGGATCAGCACCGGACCGATGACGAAAGCCGGAACGGAGATGCCGAACATTGCAATCGCCATGACGCCGAAATCTGCGGCCGAGTTTTGCCTCAGCCCCGCAAAGATGCCGAGCAGCGAGCCAAGGATCAGCGACAGGATCATCGTGAGGAAGCCGATGGTCAGCGAAACCGGCAGGCCATCGGCGATCAGTTCGTTCACGCTCTTGCCGAGCGTCTTGTAGGACGGGCCGAAATCGCCCTGCAGCACACCGCCGACATAGTTCAGGTATTGTTCGTGCAGGGGCTTGTCGAGGCCGAACTTCTCGGCGATGGCGCGCTCGGTGGCGGCCGGCAGCTTGCGTTCGGTGTCGAACGGGCCGCCCGGCGCCGCGCGCATCATCAGGAAGGCCATGGTGATGATCGCCAGCATGGTCGGCACGGCAATCAGCAGGCGCCGCAGCGTGTAGCCCCAGGGGATTCGGCGCAAGGCGCGGGTCAAGGTCGACACGTGTTGGGCTCGTCCTCGGCTTGTTGACGCAGGGTTGATCATGCTAGTGCCACTGCCAGCTTGGCAGGGCGCTTTACTCTCCATAACTTGAGTTTGGTCGCAATCAAGGCAAGCGCCGCATGAAGGAGACCCCGTTGATGGCCGATATTCGCCGCGTGACAGATGCCTTTGCGGTCGCCCCTCAGATTAACGAAGCCGATGTCGAGGCAATCGCAGCGGCGGGATTCAAGACCATTGTCGTCAACCGCCCGGATGGCGAGGGCGGGGTCGACCAGCCGCGGATGGGTGCAATCCGGGCGAAGGCCGAGGCGCTCGGGCTGACGTTCGCGGCGCTGCCATTTTCAGGCGCGCCGACCCCGGAAATCGTCGAGCGCATGGCGAACATCCTCAACGAAGCGCCCCAACCCGTGCTTGCCTATTGCCGGACGGGAACACGCTCGATCACCGCCTGGGCGCTGATGCATGCCGGTCAGGGGGCGGCAGAAGACGTGATTGATGCCGCCGCAGGTGCAGGCTATGATTTGTCGGCGGTGCGTGAGTTGCTTTGATCAAAGCCCAGCGCTCAGCTCCGTATCTGGTGCGAATCACGCTCACAAATCAGATAGCGGCTGGCGATCACTTTGTGCTAATGCCGCCCGATTGAACTCTGCAAAACCAAGGAAAACGAAATGGCTCTGAAAACAAAACCTGCAACCAAGGCTCCCGCAGCGAAGGCCGCCGTGAAAAAAGCACCCGTCAAGGCCAAGCCGCCCGCGAAGGCCGCAGCAAAAGCGCCAGCAAAAAAAGCGCAGCCCGATGTGATGACGTTGAAGCACCTTGCCGCTGAGCTGTCCGAGGCACATGAAATGCCGAAAAAGCAGGCAGAACTCGTGGTTAGCGACTTCATCGACCGCATGGGCGGCTACCTGAAAAAAGGCAAGAAGTTGCGCATCTCCGGTCTCGGAATTCTCCAGGTTCGCGCACGCCCTGCGCGCAAGGGACGCAATCCGGCAACCGGCGAAGCGATCAAGATCAAGGCATCGAAGAAGGTCGCCTTCCGTCCGTCGAAGGATCTCAAAGATCGCGTCCTCTAGCTCGCGCCCTCTGATTTCGAATGACCGCCCGGCTCGCAACCCTTGCGGCCGGGCGATTGGCATTCTGATGAGGACGCCGCGCTGGCCGGCCAGCATCGT
This sequence comes from Hyphomonas sp., assembly GCA_041752715.1. Classification (GTDB taxonomy): domain Bacteria; phylum Pseudomonadota; class Alphaproteobacteria; order Caulobacterales; family Hyphomonadaceae; genus Hyphomonas. The sequence continues at coordinate 7,900 of JBGSVY010000188.1, read as the reverse complement.
GAGTGACACAGTTGCGCCGTATTATCCGCGTTGAACAATGATCTTCGACATGGCAGTCAGGCGGAACCAGCACCCAAGGTTTCCCCAGAGCCAAGCGCAGGGAGTAGAGGCATGTCAGGCCGCTTTTGGACCGATGATTTCGCGCTTGATGAAGGTGTCATCCTCGTCAAGAAGACCGGCGCCAGGATCGTGCCCGATCTCGCCTTGCTGCATTCCATTTTCACGTGGTTCTGTTTCTATTTCTTCGCTCAATCCTGGCGGACATGGCGCCGCTTGACGGGCCACAAGCGCCCAACGATCGCGTTCTATCCTGACAAGCCCCGGCCCTGGTATTTTATCTGGCCGGTCATGCATGTGTCGGGCGCAAAGCTCGTGGAAGACGTCGGCTCGGCCGACATCGTTATGCAGTTCGATGACTCAACCTCGACGGCGCATCCGCTGCCGCAGGTCAAGGCGGGCGCGCGGCTGGTCAATTTTGCGTGTGACGACATCTCAAAATCGCGCGTCGCCGCCGCCTTTGCCGCCGCGAGTGGTTACAGCCTTGCCGTCGATCCGCTCACGCATATCGGGCCGATGGTCGAGAAGGCTGAACTCAACGCTGCACATGATGGCCGTGTCATCGAAGGTCCGATCACGTCGCCCGTGCCGGGCCGGGTCTATCAGCACCTGATCGAGAATGAGATCGCTGGCGGACTGGTTGAAGACCTTCGCTGCTGCCTGGTCGGTGGTACGCCGATCGTGACGTTTCGAAAGCGCCGCCCCTTGGCGCGCCGATTCCTCAACGAGAATGTAGAAGTTCTGCTCGACCAGCCTCGCGCGGTGTTCACGCCGGATGAAATCACCGTGATTGAGCGCTTTGCCGCAGCCATCGGGCTCGACTGGGGTGGTGTTGATGTTCTACGGGATCGATTGACGGGAAAGATCTATATCGTCGATGCGAACAAGACGGACATGGGTCCGCCGGTCGCCCTGAAGCTCGGTGCCAAGCTGCGTGCAACGCGGCGGATGGCGAGGGCCTTCGCGGAGAGGTACGCACCGAAGAAGGCGTGATCGCGGCTCCCCCCGTGTTGAAAGATAACTGATGGCAATTCCTTACGTTCGTGGACTGACGTTCGAGTATGGCAAGATTGAACAGGTCTCGCCCCTCATCCGGCGTGTGGTCGCCAACAATCCCGGTCCGTTCACCTATGTGGGGACCGGCGTTTACATCATCGGGCACGGTGATGTGGCTGTGATCGATCCCGGCCCGGATCTCGCCGAACATTTCGAAACCCTCAAGACACTGCTGGCCGGCGAGCGGATTACGCATGTCCTCGTCAGCCACGGTCACTCAGACCATTCACCCCTCGCGCGTCCGCTCGCCGAATGGGCAGGGTGCAAGACCTACGCGAAGGATTGTGGTGTCCATACGGCGAAGGATGAACTTGGAAGCCCGGATGACCTTCAGTTCACGCCGGACGTCAAAGTTGGCGATGGCGACCTGATCTCGGGTCCCGGCTGGACGATCGAAGTGATCGAGACGCCCGGCCACACCTGCAACCATTTGTGCTTTGCGCTTCGTGAAGAGAACGCGTGTTTCTCGGGCGATCACATCATGGGCTGGTCGACGACCGTCGTTGCACCGCCCGATGGCGATATGGGCGATTACATGCGCAGTCTCGAAAAGATTCGCCTGCGCGGTTTCGAGACGCTCTGGCCGACGCACGGCGATGCGATTCGCGGCGCGGCCTTTGTCGATACGTTTATCCAGGAATACGCAGCCCACCGCCGCGCCCGCGAGGCCGCAATCATTGCCCACCTCCAGAGAGGTGAAACCTCGATCCCGGCGATGGTGAAGATCATGTACGCCGATGTTGATCTGCGCCTGCATCCCGCCGCGGCCATGAGTGTGCTCGGTCACATGATCGAACTCGTCAAGACCGGCGTGGTGCTGACCGAGGACGCTCACCCCACGACGCGGTCGAGCTTCAAACTGGTAAGCCGCGCGGCTTGAGGGCCGGGCGTTCGAGGCTCACCGTTCGCGCTTGACCCGAAAGGCAAGGCCGCCATCAAGTTTCATCTTGTAGCTGCCGAGGGCCGCCTCGAAGATCTCTGCTGAGGCTGGCGACTTGACGCGGGGCGACTTGTCATCGGTCTGCACCCAGACTTGCCCGTTCGCCAGCACAACCCTGATTTTTCCACCTGCGTTGGACACAGACTGCACCGCCTCGGTGACGCGGTCCAATTTCGCTTCTGCCTGACCGGCGGCTCGCGGTCCGAAGGAGGGCAGAGATGGAATGCTGAAGCCGAACGAGTCTCGCCTGACTTTCTCCACCTCCGCGCGGGTGACGATCGAGACGTCGCCAGCCGACTGCGCGGCTTCAAATGCGGCGACGGCCTTGTCGTAGCAGGCGACCCGTTCGAGCGGATCGGCCACCGCCTTGCAGGATAGCATGCCCGATAGGGAGGCATCGTCGGCAAAAGCCGGGCTCGCCAATGCGGCAAGTCCCAGCATGAAGATTATCGGACGGCAGGACATCGGCTCATCTCCCATTCATATTGTCGCAGTCAGTTGATTGCGCTTGCATATTGCCTCACCGCACCTTTGGCAGGTCTGGTCGAAGTCCGGAAGATCGTGGAGACAGAAGATGATGAGACCATTCACACAGCGCACGCGCTTTGGGGTCGCATTGGCCCTTGCCTTGACCCTCGCCGCGTGCGGCGGCGGCGGCGAGAAAACGGGTGACGTGCCGACCCTGCGCCGCGGCATCTCGGCCCAGGTCGATACGCTCGATCCGCACAAGTCGTCGGCACAATGGGAAAACATCATCATCGGCGACATGATGATCGGCCTGATGACGGATGATGCCGATGGAACGCCGATCCCCGGCATGGCGGAGAGCTATACCGTCGATGCCTCGGGGACGGTCTGGACGTTCAAGCTCGGCGATCATGTCTGGTCGGATGGCGTGCCGGTAACGGCCAATGATTTCGTGTTCGCCTACCGCCGGATCCAGGACCCGGTCGTCGCGTCGCAATATTCCTCGCTGCTCTATCTGATCAAGAACGCGCAGGCGGTGAACGAAGGCAAGCTGCCGCCGGAGGACCTTGGCGCCAGGGCCATCGACGACAAGACGCTCGAACTGACGCTCGAATATCCCGCGCCTTACCTGCCGGGCCTGCTGACGCACTACACGACCTTTCCGGTACCGCAGCATGTTGTCGAACAGCATGGCGATGCCTGGATCCAGCCGGAAAACATCGTCGTCAACGGGCCCTACAAGCTCGTCTACTGGCGCACGGGCGACCAACTTGTCGCAGACCTCAACCCTACCGGGTTCGGCGCGTCCGAAACCTGTTTCAAGCGGGTTGCCTATTTCGAAATCGCCGAGGAGTCCGCCTATGAAAACAAGATCGCGGCGGGCGAGCTCGACATCAACAACCAGTTTTCTGGCCCGCGCACGGCCGAGATCAAGGAGAAGTTCCCGGGCTGGGTGCGGACCTCGCCGGGCCTGCTGACAACCTATTGGTCGTTCAACCAGACGCGGGCGCCGTTTGACGACCTGCGCGTGCGCAAGGCGCTGTCAATCGCGCTCGACCGCGAGTTCATGGTTCGCAACGTGCTGACACCCGGTTTCGAGCCGGCCTACACCTTCGTGCCAACCGGCATCGCAAATTACGAAACCGACCGGCCACAGCTCGACTGGAAGGACATGCCGCGCCCCGAACGGCTCGCCGAAGCAAAGCGCCTGCTCGAGGACGCGGGCTTCGGACCGTCAAATCCGCTGAAGTTCGAGTTCATCCACCGGTCCACCGGGGACAATCCGAAGGTTGCCCCCGTCGCCCAGTCGAACTGGGCGGAGATCGCGCCCTGGGTCCAGCCCGAGATCGTGCGCCAGGACACGAAAGTGCTTTATGCCCGGCTGCGCCAGACCGACTTCCAGGTCTCGGATGCCGCCTGGCTCGCGGATTTCGATGATCCGATCAATTTCCTCTACCTCCTCAAGTCCGACACCGGGCAGCAGAACTACGGCAAGTACGCCAATGCCGAGTATGACGCCCTGATCGCGCAATCGAATGCCGAGCTCGACCTCGTCAAGCGCGCGGAAATCTTCGCGCGGGCCGAAAAGCTGATGCTGGAAGAGTATCCGATCACGCCGATGTGGGTGCAGGTGACGCAGAACCTCGTCGATCCGACGCTGACGGGTTGGGCGGAGAACCCCGAGGACAAGCACCGCTCGCGTTTCCTCTGCCGGGAGGGTATGACGCGGGACTGATGCGTTTCCGGAAGGAGACAGGGGATGGAACACGACGTTGAGGCGGCCGGCGCCGCTTCGCTTGGGGCCTTATCGGCAGGCACCGAACACCCCGTCGAGGCCGGCGCGCCTTGTAAGAATTGCGGGACGATCGTCGCCGAGCGTTACTGCACCCATTGCGGCCAATTGGGCGCCGATTTCCAGCGTCCGATCTGGAAGCTCGTCACCGAGAGCCTGTCGGACATGTTCGCCCTTGATGGCCGCATCTGGCGCACGCTACCGATGCTGATGCTTCGGCCGGGCCGCGTGACGCGCAGCTATCTCGACGGCCAGCGCGCCCGCTTTGTGCCGCCCTTCCGGATGTTCCTTCTGACCTCGGTCATCTTCTTCCTTGTCGTGTTCAGTTTGATTGCGCGCCAGTCCTCGCCGGACGCTTTCCGGTTGGACTTCACCGGCGGTCCGGCCGGATCGATCAGCCTCGGGGGCGAGTCCGCGCTGACTCTGACCACACCGGAAGGGCTCGACGAGTTGCGCGAGCGGCTGGCCGACCCCTCGCTGACGGCAGATTTGCGGGAAGAAATCATCGCCTCGATTGCAGCCGCCGAATCGGCCGGCATGATGCAGTCTCTGATGCAGCCCGACGGCAAGATCGACCGCGAGGCCCTGAATGCCCTGATCGAAGAACAGAATGGCGCGACCGCATCGCCGGCCGACCTCGCCGCGATCAAGGCCATGTCGAACCAGGCTGCCACCGTTTACGAGAACCAGGAACGATTCGGCGCGCGGATGAAGGAATGGGCGCCGCGGTTCACGCTGCTCTTCCTGCCGGTCTTTTCGCTGCTGCTCGCGCTGACCTATTGCTGGCACCGGCGGTTTTTCCTCTATGACCACCTGATCTGCGGGCTGCACTTCCAGACATTCGCCTATGTGACGCTGGCGCTGCTCCTGCTGGTGGCGACCGCCATTCCGTCTTTCGCGTCGACGGTGCTGCCTTCGGCGCTCGTCATCATGTTCGTGTATCTTGCCCGGATGTTGCGGGTCGTTTTCGGCACGGGGCACATCATGGCCGGTCTGCGGGCTGGGGCCCTGATGATCGCGGCGATCGTCATCTTGTCAGTCCTGGCCGTGCTGCTTGTGGTGGTCAGTTTCGTGCTGACATGACTGCTACGGCGCAGAAAAAGGCAGGACTGCCTCAGAACTGATGCGAAACAGTCACACCCGGTTCATTTTGACCGAAACGCCGCCAGCGCTGCATTGACGTTTGACCCTCAGCATTCATTACTCAGGTGCAAGGTCTGGCTAGTCGCAGTCAGTCCACCCGCGAGGGGCGGGTGTTGTGTTTTGTATACCGGAGGATTCAGGTGAGCGAACAGAATTGGAAATCACGTCTTTTGACGTCATCGGTCTTTGCCAGTGCGATGTTTGCAGCGGTGACGCTGCCAGCCTTCGCACAGGAAGAGACCGCAGAACCCGCTGCGACCGTCGAAACGGTTGACGCAGAATCGCGCCAGCAGCGCATCACCGTCACGGGCTCGCGCATTCTTCAGCCGAACCTGACCACCACCAGCCCCGTCTCCTCGGTTTCCTCCGAAGACATCAAGCTGCAGGGCGTGACCCGCGTGGAGGACCTTGTCGTCCAGCTGCCGCAGGCCTTCGCTGCTCAGAACTCGACCGTCGCCAATGGCGCATCGGGCACCGCCACCGTCTCGCTGCGCAACCTTGGCTCGACACGGACCCTGGTCCTGATCGACGGCAAGCGCCTTCCTTACGGCTCGCCGAACGATGCGGCGGCTGACCTCAACCTGATCCCCGGCCAGCTGGTCGAGCGGGTGGACGTGCTGACCGGCGGCGCCTCGGCCGTTTACGGTTCGGACGCCATCTCGGGCGTTGTCAACTTCATCATGAAGAAGGATTTCGAAGGCGTTCAGGTCGATGCCCAGTACGGCTTCTACAACCACGAGAACGACTATGACACGAACGGTGACCTTCGTGATGTGATTGCCAGCCGGGCTGCCACGAACCCGGACAACTTCGCCCTGCCGGAAGACAACGTCACGCTTGGTTATTCCAAGGAAATCACCGGTGTTCTCGGCGTCCGTACCGATGATGGCCGCGGTGGCGTGACCGGATACGTTTCGTACCGGAACAACGATGACATCTTGCAGGCTTTCTATGATTACTCGGCCTGCTCAATCGGCGGCGCGACCGCAACCGGTTTCAGCTGCGGCGGCTCGGGCACGGCGTCGCCGGCCCGCTTCACCGATTTCGGTCTTAACCAGACGCCCGACTTCGTTGCCGATGGTCGTCCGAGCTTCAACTTCACGATTGACCGTAACACTGGCGCGCTTCGCAACTTCAGCAACGCGACCGACCAGTACAACTTTGGCCCGCTGAACTACTACCAGCGCCCAGACGAGCGTTACGCAGCCGGCTTCTTTGCCGACTACGAGATCAATCCGAGCGTGAATGCCTACGCGAACTTCATGTTCATGGACTACCAGTCGGTTGCGCAAATCGCGCCAGCCGGCAACTTCTTCTCGACCGCGACGATCAATTGCGACAACCCACTGCTGCCAGCAGCGTTGTCGTCGGGGATCGGTTGCTCGCCTGCTGATATTGCGTCCGGTGAAGTCGTCAACTTCTACATCGGCCGCCGGAACACAGAAGGTGGCGGACGCCAGGACAACCTCGGCTACCAGACCTATCGCGGTGTCGTCGGCGTTACCGGTCCGCTGTTCAACGCACCCGCGTTCGAATACGACGTCTCGGCTCAGTTCAGCCAGGTGACGCTGTCGCGTGTGTACCAGAACGACTTTTCCACATCGCGCCTCAACCGCGCCGTGGATGTCATCACCGACCCCGACACAGGTTTGCCGGCATGCCGCAGCTTCGTGAACGGTACCGATCCGAACTGCGTACCCTACAACCCGTACGTGCTCGGCGGTATCGGCCAGGACGCTCTCGACTACCTGCAGATCCCGCTGGTCCAGACCGGCACAACTGAGCAAGCCGTCGTGATCGCGTCGATCACCGGTGACCTTGGCCAGTACGGTTTCAAGCTGCCGACCGCAGAGGAAGGTCTCAAGATCGCTGGCGGCGTTGAATATCGCCGTGACAAGATCAGCCAGGTTGTAGACGTGGCCTTCGCCACGGGCGACGGCGCTGGACAGGGTGGCCCGACGCTGCCGCTCTCCGGTTCCATCGATGTCTATGACCTCTTCACCGAATTCCAGCTTCCGCTAGTTTCGGGCAAGCCGGGCATCGACCTCCTCCAGATCGATGGCGCTGCACGCGTATCGGATTACTCAACCGGCATCAGCTCCGAAGCCTGGAAACTTGGTGCCGAATACGCGCCGACGCAGGACTTCCGGTTCCGCGGCAGCTACCAGCAAGCCGTTCGCGCACCGAACGTCATCGAGCTGTTTGAATCGCAAGGCCTCGGCCTGTTCGATCTTGACGATGATCCGTGTGACTTCACCGATCCGGCTGGTGACGGCTCGGCATCTGCTGCAGCCTGCATCGGCGGTGCAGCACATCAGACGAACCTCGCCTCTGCCAATGGTGGTTTCCTCTCGTCGCCAGCAGGTCAGTACAACAACTTCAACGGCGGTAACCCCGCCCTTGAGCCGGAAGAAGCCACCACTTTCACGGTCGGTTTCGTTGCG
>JBGSVY010000187.1:0-4404 GCA_041752715.1 Hyphomonas sp. | reverse complement strand
CGCCGGAACGGCGCTTGCGACCGGCCGTCGACCGCGGATGCTGCCGTTCGCTTCGCGGCGTCCGGCCCGGCCATCGCCCCGGAACCTCCTCCCGTAAACCACCGGTCGCGGGGCCGGGAGAGAGCGCAGAAGACGGATGGTGTGGATGGCTCCTGCTTCCACCGGCGTCACGTTGCGCCAGAATGCAGATGTCATCATCTGCGAGGAAGGGAGCCACCCGATGCACGTTGCGACAGTTGGACTGGACCTGGCGAAGGACGTTTTCCAGATCCATGGCGTCGATGACAAGGGCGCGTTCGTTTTTAACCGTACGATCAGGCGGGCGCAGCTTCTGGCGTTCTTCAAGACCCTGCCGCCTTGCCTTGTCGGCATGGAGGCGTGCGGATCGGCGCATCATTGGGCGCGCGAGCTCAAGAAGCTCGGTCACGAGGTGCGGCTGATGCCCGCCTTCTACGTCAAACCGTACGTGAAGCGCGGAAAAACCGATGCCGTGGACGCCGAGGCGATCTGCGAGGCGGTTACCCGCCCCACGATGCGCTTTGTCGAGGTGAAACAGCCGGATCAGCAGGCGGTGCTGGGTTTGCACCGGACGCGCGATCTGCTCGTCCGCCAGCAGACCCAGGTGATCAACATGATCCGCGGGTTGCTGCGCGAGTTCGGCAACGTGCTGGCGAAAGGGCCCGGCGCGGCGTTCCGCTTTGCGAGGACGCACCTCGCCGGCGAGCCGTCCGACATGCCGGCGCTCGCCCACAGCCTGATCGCCACGCTCTGCGACCAGCTGCTGGCGCTGCGTTCCCGCATCGACGAGTTATCCAAAGCGATCGAGCGTCACGTGAGGCACGATGAGCGGGCCTCGCGGTTGCGCTCGATCCCGGGTGTGGGGCCGATCACGGCATCGGCGATCGTCGCCAGCATCGGCGATGGCGCGCAGTTCCGCAGCGGCCGAGACCTCGCCGCATGGCTTGGCCTCACGCCGTTGAACAGGTCGAGCGGCGGCAAGGAAAGGCTCGGCCGGATCACGAAGAAGGGCGATGCGTACATTCGACGCCTTCTGGTCACCGGCATGACGGCGCGCATCGGGGCGCTGAAACGAAATCCCGCCGCCGCCGACCCTTGGGCATCGCGCATCATGGAGCGCAAGCCCACGCGGGTCGCCACCGTGGCGATGGCCAACAAGACCGCCCGGATCGCATGGGCAGTGCTCACGCGCGAAACCGACTACCGCCGCGCCGCCGCCTGAGAGCGGCGCGGCGCACGAGACGCAAGACGAAGGAGATGATGGCACGCACGGTCATCCAAGGATCAGGACACCCCGCCGAATGGCTGGAACACCAGGTTCGCTGGACCGATTGGGACCTGATCCGCGGAACCCATCAGGGCCAGCGGCGTCGTGAAAAGCCGCATGAACAGGCCGGACACACGACTGCTCTGACCAAGCGCGCTCATCACAATTTCTGCTTGCGTAGCAGGAGCCATCCACACAGGCCATTCGATCAAGTGGGGGGCTCGCCCACGACCCGGCCGGTCATAGATCGCGACGCATCATGAAGTGAGACCTGGATGCACGCGGGAGCCCCGCTACGAATGGGCATACCAAGGTCCGTTGGCTAGGCCCCAAGGTTTTCCCCGGGGTTCTAGTCGGCTTCGGCTTCACTCGACGCTTTCGAGGCCGGCGACTGGAGACCCGAAAAGCGGCGCGAGAACGTTGCGTGAGGAATTCAGGCCCTGTCCACCAGTCGAAGAATCGCGAGAACGATGATCGCGCCGATCGTCGCCGAAACGATCGCGCCGACGATCCCGCCGCCGACGCTCAGCCCGATCGCGGGCAGCGCATAGCCCGCCACCACCGCGCCGACAATCCCGAGCACGATGTTTCCGATCAGGCCGGCCCCGCCACCCATCACCGCATGCGCGAGAAACCCCGCGACGGCGCCGATCGCCGCCATGATCAGTAGGCCGACCAGAACGCTCATGCCGCTTCCTACAGTCTCTTCCATGTCACTGCTCCCGGCATAAGCGGTGCGGCGTCGGTCGGTCCGACGCCGCGTCTTTTCCTCAGTTCTTGGACAGCCAGTCGTCGACGGCGGCCTTGGCCTCATCCTTGGTCTTGCCGTACTTCGCCTGAAGCTTGCCCTCGAGCTTCTCGCGGTTGCCGTCGATCTCCATGATCTCATCGTCGGTGAGGTCGCCCCAATAGGCCTTGACCGAGCCAGTCAGCTGCTTCCACTTGCCTTCGATCTGGTCCCAGTTCATTGTATATCTCCGTGTCGAGTTTCAGGGTGAACTGAATCGCTACATCACGCCAAAGATTAGGGTACGCATTCCGTCATCCACCGCACTAACGTGGATCAACGTCCGACGGTTTCTTGGCAGGTATGGGCATATCGTCAGGCTCGGACCCTCCCCACCGGGGTATGGTAAGTTTGTTGTCAGGTTGCCGCCCTGGGAGGCGTCGATCACCGGGGGTGTCGAACGCGTCTTCGCCGAGGCCTAATCCTGTACCGGCGTGGGTATCGCCAGATGACCCACCGAGATCAAAACCAGGTCGGTCGATCTCTTGACCAATCTCTTCAACCGTGTTCGGGGCTTCTAATGGCTGTGCATTTGCGACATTACGGTCAAAAAGCTTGGCGCTACCCGACGAGCCGGACGAAGACGAGGTGGACGATTTTTCGGGATTTTTCACGGCTTCTTCCTTCTTCTAGCGGCTCGGGAGGTCAGACCAGTCGCCAAGCAAACTCCAACAGCCTTTGAAGACTTCGGATGATCAACTTACCAATTTGCTAGCAGCGATCTGTTGCGAGGGAACTCGCTGACTCTCCATCATCTCTTGGATGATACATAGGCCGTGCGGTCGGCGTACTGATCTAGATCAGTTCACAGCGTCGGTGATATTTGCCAACCAGGTTTCGATCCGCCCGGTCTGCCTTTCCCTTCTTCGATTGATTCGTGTTGCGAGCGCCAATCTGGACTGGAGAGCACCGATGGAGGACGCCGCCGCGCTGTGACGGTGACCCGACGCCGAGGTGCTGAGGTGTGATCTGGAACGTGTTCGGGGTTTCAGGGATTGTTCAGATGTACTGAAAGGAGAGACCAATGAAAGAGGCCACCGAACTGCAAACCGATGCGCCCGAAGACGAAAGGGAGCGCTGGGAGGTTTTGACGCAATTCGAAGATTGGCTGGAACGCCCGATGCTGGTCCTGTCGTTCATCTGGCTCAGCCTCGTGATTGTCGAACTGATCTGGACGACCTCGGGTGTTTTTGAACTGCTCGGCACGATTATTTGGATCGTGTTCATCATTGAATTCGTGCTGCGCTTCGCTCTGGCCCCGCGCAAGGTCGAGTTCCTGCGACGCAACCCGATCACGATTATCGCCCTCGTCGCGCCCGTCTTCCGGTTCCTGCGCGCTTTGCGCTTTCTTCGGCTGAGCCGTGGGCTTCGCCTCGTCAGGATCGTCGGCACCGCCAATCGCGGTTTCGGCGCGCTGCAGAAGAGCTTTGACCGCCGCGGCCTTGGATATGTGCTGTCCACGACGGCGGTGGTCATTCTACTGGGTGCGGGCGGAATGCTGGCCTTTGAACCCGCCCGCGAAGTCCGCGGCGGTTTCTCTGGCTACGCTGACGCGCTCTGGTGGACAGCGATGCTGGTGACTACGACCGGGTCTGATTTCTGGCCCGTGACACCCGAGGGGCGAGTGCTCGCGCTACTGCTGTCGCTTTACGGCCTCGCGATCTTCGGCTACGTCGCCGCCAGCTTGGCGACGTTCTTCATCGGGCAGGAGGCCGCCGCACCAGACGGCGACGTCGTCGGCGCCCGCGAGATCGCGGCGCTGCGCGAGGACATCGCGCTTTTGCGTGAGCAACTGCAAAGCGCGGCGTCGAGGTGAACGCACCACCGCCGAACCGCCAGTGCGCCGCCATGGATGTTGTGAAACTTTTTCGTTGAGTATCTTGCCGTTGAGAAGGTTCGACGTCAGGCGCGTCCTCTCCAGCGAACGCCCACATTCGCAGGATAAGTCGACATACCCCTCTCTCCGCCCAATGGCCGTTTGGTCCGCGCTGCAGATCTCCGGTGGGTCAAGGCGAACGACAGCTCCCGAGGCGAGAGAGAGCGCGGGCGCCTGCGACCGATGCGCTCGACGCCACCTCGCACGATGGGCTGCCAGCTCCCGGTGAACTAAGCCGCTCGCGCGGCATTGGCGCCCAGCGGCGCCGTAAGGCCCCCACCGGACTGACGGCGCTTCGCTGAAGGGTCGGCCGGGGCTGACCATCGAGACCTTTCCTTTTGGACAGGAGGTCTCGATGAGCCTGAAGACGATGAGCCCGCTGCGGCGGCGGATGATCGAGGACATGCGGATCCGCGGGATCGGGGACGCGCAGCGCAGCAGCCACATCCGAGGGGT
>JBGSVY010000186.1:0-3353 GCA_041752715.1 Hyphomonas sp. | reverse complement strand
CCGGGAACGGCGGTCGGATTTGCGAAAGCGGCTGCCGCACCCGCCGCACCGAGGGTGCCCGCGCCGATAAGGTTGCGCCGGTTGATCATGCTGCCTCCCCGTATGCGGGCGGGCGTCTTCCGGCCGGTCCCCGCGTCGTTACTCGTCGTCTCTCAAGGGCCGCCAGGTTTCGCCGTCAAGCACCTCAAGCGGACCGTAGCGGCGCTTGTAGCTCATCTTGGGGCTGCCCTTGACCCAGTAGCCAAGATAAACGTGCGGCAGGCCGCGCTCTGCAGCATGCAACACATGATCAAGGATCACGTAGTGGCCAAGTCCTCGCGTCGGCTGTTCGGTGTCGAAAAAGGAATAGACCATCGAGAAGCCGTCGCGCAGGACATCGGTGATCGACACCGCGACCAGCGGTGCATTTGCTTCGGCGCCTTCGCGATACTCGAAAATCAGGCTCTGCACCGGGCTGCCGCCGACCATTGCCACGTAATCGCGGTAGGTCATTTCCGACATTCCGCCATTGTCGTGGCGCTTGCGCAGATAGGCCTTGAGGAGGCGGAACTGCTCACGCGTTGCCTGTGAGGCGACAGGCCAGCGGACCAGCGTGTCGTTGCGTGCAAGCGTACGCCGGTCATTCCGGCTGAGTTCGAAGTCACGTGTCAACACGCGAACGCTGCGGCACGCATTGCAGCGCGAGCAGGCCGGGCGGTACGCGATGCCCTGGCTGCGGCGGAAACCAGCCTGGCTCAGCACATTGTGCAGGCTGTCCGGATCGGCCACGGCAAGGTTTGTAAAGGCTTTTCGTTCCTTGCGATCCGGCAAATACGGGCACGGGCTCGGGTTCGTTACGTAAAAGCGCAACGAACGTTCAAGGCCAGCCGGGAGGATCTGCGCATCGGAGAACTTCATCGTCGGGGACGATACACGCGGTTATGCGCGCGCCAAGGGGCGATTTCCGCAATGGCTTGCGGGCGCGATAAAAAAACCACAGCCAAAACGGTCGTAAGGAGCGTCACATGCCGGTGTGGACGAGCAGGCTGACGCGCCGGTTGGCAGCGGCGTGCGGCTCCCCCGGATTGAGCGGAACCGTGTCGGCGCGCCCGGAAACAGCCCGGAAGCGATCCGGCGAGACCCCCGCAGCGACGAGAGTCCGCCGGGCCTGCCCGGCGCGGGCGGCGGACAATTCCCAGTTGGAGAAATCAGGCGCGGCGACACCGAAGGCATCGGTATGGCCTTCGACCGAGATGGCGTTTGGCAGGCCGGAAAGCACCGCGCCTGCTGCGGTGACCAGTGATTCGCCATACGGTGTGAGGCTGCCATCGCCGGTCTTGAACAGGGGGCGGGCGTCGCGGTCGACGAGGTCAAGGCGGACGGCGTCCGGCGTGCGTGTGAGGATGACACTGTTTCCCGCAGCAGACAGATCCTCCGAGAGTGTAAGGGCGCTGAAAAGACGGGTGATTTCAGCATCTGGTGGCATCAGACTTGCCGCGACCGGGGCGCCATCGCCGTTAAATTGCGACGCAATCTCTGCCCGGTCCTCCGGGGTGACGCCGGTGACCAGCCAGAGCATCAGGAAAAAAGCCATGAGTGCGGTGAGGAAGTCGGCATAAGCCATCTTCCATGTGCCCAGCTTCCGGGCAGGCGCGACAGGCCTTCTGCCTGCATAGCGCCGAGGATGAGTGGCCAAAGCCATACGCTCGAAATCCAATCCTTCTGACGGATTTGCAAGCCTTAGCTGATCGTGGTGAAGGTGGCCTCTCGGGCCCGGATAGGATTTCGATGAAATTGCATCTATCAGCCCGCAACCGCAGCAGGAGAGCAACATGGCCCGAACCGCGTTCCTAGGCCTTGGCGTAATGGGTTTCCACATGGCGGGCCATCTGGCGCGGGCCGGCCACGAGGTGACGGTGTGGAACCGCACGGCAGCCAAGTCAGCCGCCTGGACGGGTGTTCACAGGGGCGAAGCGGCAAAGGACCCGGCCTCGGCCGTGTTTGGCGCCGAAGTGGTGCTGATGTGCCTCGGCGATGATCCTGACGTGCGCGCCGTCTTCGACGCCTTTGAGCCGAGCCTCGGCGCCGGAATGACTGTGATTGACCACACCACCGCCTCCGCCGGTCTTGCCCGCGAACTTGCGCAGCGCTGCAAGGCGAAGGGCGCGCATTTCATCGACGCGCCCGTGTCTGGCGGCGAAGCCGGCGCAATTAACGGCAAGCTCACCATCATGTGCGGCGGTGAGGCCGCCGCCTTCGCCGCCGCCGAGCCGGTGATGAATGCGTTCGCCCGCAAGATTACCCTGATCGGCGAGACGGGCTCCGGCCAGCTCGCCAAATCCGTCAACCAGATCTGCATCGCCGGCATCGTGCAGGGGCTCGCCGAAGGGCTGCACTTTGCCGAGAGAGCCGGGATCGATCCGGCCAAGGTGATTGAGGCGATTTCAGGTGGCGCTGCGCAAAGCTGGCAAATGGAGAACCGCTGGAAAACAATGACGGAAGGCAAGTTCGATTTCGGCTTCGCGGTCGACTGGATGCGCAAGGATCTGCGCATCACGCTGGACGCCGCCCGCGAAACCGGCGCCAGCCTGCCGCTCAGCGCAATGGTCGACCAGTATTACGCCGACGTGCAGGCGATGGGCGGCGCGCGCTGGGATACCTCCAGCCTGATTGCGCGGCTTGGCCGGGGACCCGCCTGATGGGCATTTCCCGCGTCGACATCCACTTGCCGGATGGCGAGGTGTTCGACAGCGCGATCAAGATCGTCAAGGCGGCCGATCCGTTCGACTATGTGGTGCTGCGGCCCGAGCAGACCGACCGCCGGTTGATCGCGGTCTACATGCGCGACAGCGCATCCCAGACCTTGCTGGACAACCTGCAAACCCTTCTGGAGAGCCGCTCCGGCTGGCGTATAACAGTCACCTCGCTGGACGTGACACTCCCGAGCCTTCCGGAACCGAAGGCCGACCGGAAAGAGGCCCTCGAACAGAGCACGCGCGAAGAGCTGTTCGTGCAGATATCCAGCGGCGCGAAGCTGAACCGCGACTATCTCATCATGGTGGCGCTCGCGACCATCGTGGCGGCGATCGGCCTGACATCAGATGGGGTCGCCGCGGTGATTGGTGCGATGGTGATCGCGCCGCTGCTCGGCCCAATCCTGGGGCTGGCGATGGGTGCAGCGCTCGGCGAGCAGATGCTGATCCGTCGGGGACTGGAATCCTTCGCATCGGGCATCGCGCTAGCCATCGCCATCTCGCTGGCGCTGGCGCTCGTCATCCCGCCGAACTGGGACAGCCGGGAGATGATGTCGCGGGCCGAGGTAAGGCTGGACGGCCTGGCCCTCGCGATGGCGGCGGGCGGCGCGGCGGCCTTGT
>JBGSVY010000185.1:0-2358 GCA_041752715.1 Hyphomonas sp. | reverse complement strand
CGCCTGGCGCTCGAACGCCTTGGCGGCGTCCAGCGCGGCGGCATGCGCCGGGCCTGACCCCGTGGCTGTGATGCCCTTGTGGCGGGCATAGACCGGATCGCCGATCACCGGCACGCCGATATGCGCCAGGTGCACCCTGATCTGGTGGGTGCGTCCGGTTTCGAGCGTGCAGCCGATCAGCGCTGCCGCTAGCGCCGCCGAGGCCTTGTCCCGGCAGCCGAAGGTTTCCTCGACACGAAAATGCGTCACCGCCCGGCGCGCCGCCGGGCTTTCGGGATTACGGTGCACGGACATTTTCTTGCGGTCGCTGGTTGACCGGGCAATCGGCGCATCGATCGTCCCCTCGCGCGGATATGGCGCGCCCCGCGTTACCGCGAGATACTTGCGGTCGATGTCATGGCGCGAGAACAGGTCCGCGAGGCCGGTATGCGCCGCCTCGGTCTTGGCCGCGACCATCACCCCGCTCGTCAGCTTGTCCAGCCGGTGGACGATGCCCGGTCGTTCGACGCCGCCAATGCCGGACAGCTGACCTTCGCAATGATGCAGCAGCGCATTGACCAGTGTGCCATCCCAGCTGCCGGGGGCCGGGTGAACCGCCATGCCCGCCGCCTTGTTGACGACGATAAGGTGGGCATCCTCGAACAGGATGGTCAGGGGCAAATCCTCGGGCGTCGGCAGGGCCGGCACCGGATCGGGCAGTGCGACGGCATAGAGGGCCCCGGCCCGCACCGGGGCGCGGGGGTTCGCTTCCGTCACGCCATCGACGGAAACCGCGCCCGCCTCGATCAGCACCTTGGCGCGCGAGCGCGACAGGCCGTCGCTCCTGGTGCCAAGAAACGTGTCCAGCCGCTGTCCGGCATCTTCAGTCGTGGCGCGCAGTTCCAATCGGTCCATCATGCAGGCATATAGACGCAGCGCGTGACTGTCGTCATGCAGGCGACGCATAACGCGTGCATAAGCTGCGCGCAAAGCGGAGGACAAGATGGTCAATCTAACACGGCGGCGCCTTCTCGGCGGCGCAGCGCTCGGCACGCTCGGTGTGGCTGCCTGTACAACCACCCGGAAAGAGGCGCCCTATGATGGCCGCGTTGCCTTCCAGCATGGGGTTGCCTCGGGCGATCCGCTCAGCGACCGGATCGTGCTCTGGACGCGCGTCACGCCGCTCGATGGCGCAGGCACCATCCCCGTCCGCTACCGGATCGCCGCCGATGCGAGCCCCGACGTCACCGTCGCCGAAGGCATCGTGACAGCCAGCCCGGCCCGCGATTTCTGCGTCAAGGTCGATGTGGCCGGCCTCACGCCTGCAACCCGCTACCGCTACCAGTTCACCGCGCTGACCGGCGCAGGCGAGGTCACCTCGCCTGAAGGCCGCACTCGCACGACCGCCGCCAATGGCACCGCGCCGGTACGGCTAGGCGTGGTGTCGTGTTCGAACTGGCAGTTCGGCCTGTTCAACGCCTATGCGGCGCTTGCTGCCGAGGCTGACCTCGATGCCATCATACACCTCGGCGACTATATCTACGAATATGGCACAACGGGGTATGGCAATCCCGAGGTCGTCGCGGCTGGCCGTGCCCATGAGCCGGCCACCGAGATTCTCACGCTGGCCGACTACCGCGCGCGTCATGCCCAGTACAAGACCGATCCGGACCTGCAGGCCGCCCATGCCGCCGCGCCCTGGATCTGCACCTGGGACGACCATGAGAGCACCAACGATTCCTATCGTACCGGCGCCGAGAACCATTCCGAGGATGGCAGCGAAGGCGTGTGGAGCGAGCGCAAGCAGTTCGCGATGCAGGCCTATTTCGACTGGATGCCGCTGCGCGATCCCGTTGGTGGCATCTCCAGCGCGGCCTGGCGCAGCTTTACCTTTGGCGATGTCGCGAGCCTTCATGCCATCGAGACGCGCCTGACCGGTCGCTCGCCGAACCTCGACTGGGGATCGGCGCTCGCGGGGCTTTCCGAGCCTGCCGCGATCATGGCCAAGGCCGGCGAAACCATGAAGGCCGCGGCTGACCCCACCCGCACGATGATGGGCGCCGAACAGGAGACCTGGCTCGCGAGCGAGCTTTCCGGCGCAACCGCCTCCGGCAAGGCCTGGCAGGTGCTGGCCAACCAGGTGATCATGGCACGGGTCAAGCTGCCGAACCTTCCGGCGGTGATGACGCCCGAACAGATCGCCGCGCAGGAGCTTGATCTCGTCAAGCTGATGATCGGCTTCTCGGCGCTCGGCCTGCCGTTCAATCTCGACGCCTGGGACGGGTTCCCGGCGGCGCGGGAACGGCTCTATGCGAGCGCGGCGGCGGCGAACGCCCGCCTCGTCACGCTGACCGGCGACACCCACACCGCCTGGGCGAA
>JBGSVY010000184.1:0-10456 GCA_041752715.1 Hyphomonas sp. | reverse complement strand
ACGCCCGCGACGAGATAGAGCAGGGGCGCCCAGGTGGATTGAAACTGTTCCACGGGTCAGGTCCCTTTTTTCTTGTACATGGCCAGCATGCGCTGGGTGACGAGGAAGCCGCCGAAGATGTTGACGCTGGCGAGCATGACGGCGACGGCGCCGAGGATCTTGGCGATCCAGCCCTCAGAGGAGAGACCGGCGGCCGCAGCGGCGACGAGCGCGCCGACGACGATGACGGACGAGATGGCGTTGGTGACGGCCATCAGGGGCGTGTGCAGGGCGGGCGTGACCGACCAGACGACGTAGTAGCCGACGAAGCAGGCGAGCGCGAAGATGGCCGCGAGGAAGACGGTGGAGTCGATGCCGCCGGCGTCAGCATAGGCGGGCAGGGCGAGCGCCGCGAGGGCGAGGACGGAAAGGGCACGTTTCATGTCATCAAACTCCGCTCATCCCCGCGAAGGCGGGGATAGGGTTCAGGTGTGTGGGCCGCACGAGACCCCCGCCTGCGCGGGGGTGAGCGGATGATTTTGAGGTTGCGGGATCCAGCATCATTTCAGCCGCTCGTTGACGGTGGCGCCATTGCGCGTGAGCAGCATGGCTTTGACGATCTCGTCGTCCGTATCGAGATTGAGCTTGCCGCCCTCGCCGGTGATCAGCGGCAGGAAGGCGAGGAGGTTTTTCGCGAAGAGCGAAGAGGAGTCGGCCGGCAGGCGGGCGGGCAGGTTGGAGAACCCTGCGACCTTGACGCCGTTCACGTCAACGATCTCGTCGGGCTTCGAGAGCGGGCAGTTGCCGCCCTGGGAGACGGCCATGTCGACGATGACCGAGCCGGGCTTCATCGATTTGACCATGTCCTCGGTGATCAGCACGGGCGCGGCGCGGCCGGGGATCAATGCGGTAGTGATGACGATGTCCTGCTTGGCGATATGGCTGGCGGTGAGGGCGGCCTGTTTCGCCTGGTATTCCGGCGACATTTCCTTGGCGTAGCCGGCCGAGGTTTCGGCGGCCTTGAACTCGTCATCCTCGACCGCGATGAACTTGGCGCCAAGCGAGGCGACCTGTTCCTTGGCGGCGGGGCGCACATCGTTGGCGGTGACGACCGCGCCGAGGCGGCGGGCTGTGGCGATGGCCTGGAGACCGGCGACGCCGGCGCCCATGACGAAGACCTTGGCCGGAGCGACCGTGCCTGCAGCGGTCATCATCATCGGCATGGCGCGGCCGTAAATCTGGGCGCCTTCGATGATGGCGCGGTAGCCGGCGAGGTTCGACTGCGAGGAGAGCGCGTCCATCGACTGGGCGCGCGTGATTCGCGGCGTGAACTCCATCGAGAGGCCGGCGATCTTGCGGGCGTTGAGCGCGGCGACTTCGTCGGCCGGGTATGCGAAGGGCTCCATCAGCGCGATCAGGGCCGCGCCTTCCGGCAAGGCGGCGATCTCGGCTGGCTCTGGCCGGCGGACCTTGAAAACAATGTCCGCGCCTGCGGCGGCTGCGGCGCCGGAGGCAATGGCAGCCCCGGCTTCAGTGAACGCACTATCGGGGAAACCCGCGACGGTGCCTGCACCGGATTCGATGGTGACCGTGTGACCGAGGCCCACGAGCTTCTTGACGGTCTCCGGGGTCGCCGCCACGCGGGTTTCGCCAGAGCGCCTTTCTTTCAGGACAGATATCTTCATGGCGCCCTGAATTAGGTTAAACCTTGCATGGTGCAACAGTTATTTTGAGGTGTGGGGGCATGAGCGTGTTTAGTCTGGCTAACAGGACGGCTTTGGTGACAGGCGCGTCGAGCGGGTTGGGGCGCCATTTTGCGCAGGTGCTGGCCAAGGCGGGGGCGACGGTTGTCGTAGCGGCACGCCGCATGGACCGGCTTGAGGACGTGGCGGCCGAAATCGCCGAAGACGGAGGCCATGCCCTGCCGGTCGAGATGGATGTCACGAGCGATGCCTCGGTCGCGGGCGCGTTTTCCGCGATCCGCGAGGCGCTCAGCCGGCCCTGTGACATCGTTATCAACAATTCCGGCATGTCGCGCGAAGGCTGGTTCCGCGAGCAGAGCGAGGCGGACTGGAACGCTGTTATCGATACCAATCTCACGGGTGTCTGGCGCGTCGGCAAGCACGCAACGAACGCGATGATCTCGTCAGGGGCGAAGGGGTCGATCGTTAATATCGCTTCGATAACGGCGCACCGGACACAGCTGATGACAACGGCTTATTGTGTCTCGAAGGCGGGGGTGGACCACCTGACGCGGCACATGGCGCTCGAGAATGCGCGCTACGGCATCCGGGTGAACGCGATCTCGCCGGGCTATTACAAGACCGCGATCAATGACGAGTATCTGGAGTCCGAGGCCGGCGAGGCGATGCGTAAGCGGATCGCGTTTCGCCGGTTCGGGGAGTATCGCGAGTTGGACGGCGCGCTGCTGCTTCTGGCGTCGGACGCGGGGAGCTACATGACAGGATCGACGATTGTGGTGGATGGCGGGCATCTACTCAGCAGTCTCTAAGCCGCTTGCGGGCGTTCCGCAGCCGGTCTAGACCCATCCTACGCGAAAGGTGTCCGGATCAACGATCCGGGTGAAAAGGGAAGCCGGTGGGAATCCGGCGCTATGCCCGTAACTGTCAGCGGGGAGTTTTGGGGCCACACGCCACTGGGTAACCGGGAAGGCGGCCTCAAGATGCCGATCCGCAGAGCCAGGAGACCTGCCTCTCGCCGTCGTTTGCTCGCCGCCCGGGGCCAGGCGTAGGGCTGCGGAGGCTCGCCTTCCGTTCATGCGACATGTCATGAACCCGCCGCGGAGCCCTGCTCCCGGCATTTGAAGGAGCTGTGGACATGATCCTCAGACTGACTTTGCTCAGCGCCTCGGCGCTGGCGCTCAACACGTCCATCGCAGTGGCCGACGAAGCGCGGATCCTTGACCCGGTGGAAGTGACCGGGCTTCGCCCTGTCGAGGCCGGCCGGGCGACCGCTTCTGTCTCTGTGCTGACGGAACGGGACCTCGCCGTGCGTCTCGCGCCGAACCCGGCAGATCAACTGCGGGGTGTGCCGGGGGTTGCCGTTTCACGCTCGGGCAGCCTTGGCGGGCTGACGCAGGTGCGCCTGCGCGGCGCGGAGGCCAATCATACGCTCGTGCTGTTTGACGGGATCGAGGTTTCCGATCCTGTGAATGGCGACACTGATTTCGGGCTCCTGACAATCTTGCCGGCCGGCAGGATCGAAGTGCTTCGCGGCGCAGCGTCGTCGATACATGGATCGGATGCCATTGGCGGGGTCGTGTC
This sequence comes from Hyphomonas sp., assembly GCA_041752715.1. Taxonomy (GTDB): domain Bacteria; phylum Pseudomonadota; class Alphaproteobacteria; order Caulobacterales; family Hyphomonadaceae; genus Hyphomonas. The sequence goes on along the minus strand of JBGSVY010000184.1, from coordinate 7,193 downwards.
GATCTCCTCCGTCCGCGGATCGGGTTTTAACGGGTTTGCAGAGGGCGGCAGCTTTGACACGTTCAACGGCGCCGCCGGATGGCAGGGCGAGCAGTTTGGCGCGGTGATATCCGGTCTGTCGACCGACGGCGTGGATTCGTCCGGGGCGGGCGGCGAGACGGATGGCTCCGAAGCGCTGTCCGGCCTCATTACAGGCGCATTTGATCTGGGGGCGGACTGGTCGCTGTCATTGATCGGACTGGCGCGTCAGTCGGATTCGGATTTCGATTCGGACTCCGACTTCGATGGCCGGCTCAATGATACTGACGGGCGCACAGAGGCGGAGCAGCGGCTTGTGGGCGCGGCGCTCAGCGGGACATTCGGGGCGATCGATCATCTGCTGCGCGCGAGCTATAATGACGTGGCCCGCGAGAATTTCAGTGGTGACGTGCTGAGCGACACAGCAACCGGCGAACGCACGAAGTTGAGCTGGTCGCCGGGCTACACGAATGGCGGCCACCGGCTGACCGGTCTCGTAGATTTCGAGCGGGAAACCTATGACCGCGAAGATTCAGGCTTTGGCGGCGCGACCAATGCGTCCGAAGCCTTCGAGTCGCTGGCATTTGCCGGGGAGTATGCCCTTTCAGCAGGCGCGCTCGATCTCACCGCGTCGGTGCGGCACGATAATAACAAGAACCGGTTCGATGATGCCACGACATGGCGGGTTGGCGCAGGCTTCGCGCTGGCAGGCATTGGCGGGCGGGTGCGAGCGTCCTACGGGACAGGTGTCAAGAATCCAACGTTCACGGAGCTTTTCGGATTTTTTCCGGGTAGCTTCACGGGAAATCCGGACCTGAAGCCGGAGGAATCGAAAAGCTGGGAGGTTGGGTGGGAACAGGCGGCCGGCGGCTTCAGCTATTCGGCGACTTACTTTAACGCAAATCTCGAGAACGAGATCTTCACCGCTTTCAATCCGGACTTCACCTCGACGGCGCGCAACCGGACCGGCGAAAGCGATCGAAGCGGCATTGAGCTAGCAGCGCGCTGGTCTGTCCTCCCGGCCCTTATCGTCAATGGGCAAGCCACGTTCTTCGACTCGCAGGACGATACCGGTGCCGACGAAATCCGCGTGCCGGAGATGACCGCGTCGCTTTCGGCGGATTGGCAGATCCGCGAGGATGGCCTTCGTCTGGGTCTCGCGTTCGACCATGTTGGCGAGCAAGGCGACTTTGATTTCGGTGCGTTTCCGTCGCGGCGCGTGGCGCTTGATGCCTACACATTGGCGTCGCTGACGGCGGAATATCCGGTCACGGAGCGTTTTGCCATCACGTTGCGCGGCGAGAACCTGGTCGACGAGACGGCGACCGATGTGTTCGGATACACTGGTCCAGGTGCGGGATTGTTCGTGGGGATCAAGCTGAAGTGAAGCCGGTATTGCTTGCCTTCGTGCTGATGGTTGCGGCGGGTTTCGCGCGAGCGGAGCCGGCGGGTCCGTCGATCGTGTCGCTCGACTATTGCGCCGACCAGTTCGTGCTGGGCCTTGCAGATCGCGAGCAGATTCTTGCCTTATCGACGGATGCGACAAAGCCTTTCAGCCATTTGCGGGGCGCCGCGCGGGGTATCCGCCAGGTGCGCGCGAATGCCGAGGATGTCATCGCGCTCCGGCCGGACGTTGTGGTGCGAAGCTGGGGCGGTGATCCGCGCGCGTTGGGGTTCTATGAGAGGCTGGGCATACGGACGATCCAAGTCGACTATGCGACCGACATTGAGGGGACTGCGGATGTGACGCGCGCGGTTGGCGAGGCCATCGGACAGGCTGCGCGCGCAGAGGCCCTCCTTGACGCGAGACCGGACGTCGCGCTGCGGGGCAAGGCGGGTGCGGCCCTCTACATCACGCCGGGGGGTGTCACGGCGGGCGAAGGCACGATCATCGATTCGCTGATGAGGGCTGCGGGTCTCGAGAACCTGGCGGACCGTCCGGGTTGGAGCAGCCTGCCGCTCGAAGCGCTTGTACTGCGCAAGCCGGATGTTTTGCTTATGGCATTCTTTGGTTTCGATACGGACCGTAGGGACCAGTGGAGCGTATCGCGGCATCCGGTGATGGCGCGCGTGGTGGCTGAGGCAACGCCACTCGCGCTCGACGAGTCGCGGCTGGCATGCCCCGCCTGGTTTGTTGCCGAAGAGGCGGCGGCGATCACTGCCGCTTTAGAGACCGCGCCGTGAGGGCGCTGACACCGGTCCTTTTCGCTGCGGCGCTGGTGCTCGTTCTCGTGTCGGCACTGGTCGGCAGTGCGGCCATTGGCCTTTCCGATGCCGCGTCGGCACTCGCTGGGCAGGGACCTGAAGGACCGCGGCTGATCGTCTGGGAAATCCGTTTGCCTCGCGCCTTGGCGGCCTTTGGCACAGGCGCAGCGCTCGGACTTGCAGGAGCAGCCCTTCAGGGCTTGTTGCAGAACCCGCTCGCGGAGCCGGGCGTGCTGGGAGTTTCGGCCTTTGCGTCGCTTGGCGCGGTCATCGCGATCTATTTCGGGTTTGCGGCAGCCGGCTCGTTTGCCGTGCCGGTGGCGGCCATCGCTGGTGCGGCGATTGCCGTGGGGCTGCTGCTTCTGGCGGCAGGTAGCCGGGCAGGGACGGTGACGCTCATTCTTGTCGGGATCGGCTTGTCGAGTTTTGCCGGAGCGCTGATGTCGCTGGCCCTGAACCTTGCGCCCAATCCAGCGAGCCTCGCCGACCTCGTCAACTGGATGCTCGGATCGGTCGCCAACCGGTCCTGGGCGGATCTTGCGTTTTCGGCCCCCGCATGGCTGCTCGGGGCGGCGGCGATTGCGGCGGCTGGACCCGGGCTGCGCGCTCTGACGCTCGGCGAGGAGGCGGCGTCGAGTGTCGGCGCTGATCTGAAGCGTGTGCGCGGACTCGTGATCGCCGGGACATCTCTCCTCGCCGGAGCGAGCGTTGCCATCGCCGGAACGATCGGCTTTGTCGGGATTGTCGCGCCGCATCTCGTACGGCCGTTTGTAGGCCATGACCCACAGCGAACGCTGTTGCCAGCGGCCCTCCTCGGCGGGATCATGCTCACGGTGGCGGATCTCGTCATCCGCGTCCTGCCGGTGGATACCGAGCTGAAACTTGGGGTCGCGGCCGCCCTGATCGGTGCCCCCTTGTTTATCTGGATAGCGGCAGGGCGCGGAAAGGCCATGACATGATCGCCGCCGAGACAGTTTCGATGAGGCTTGGCACACGTGCCGTGCTCAAGAATGTGTCGCTGTCGTTGCAGCCGGGAGACTTTGCCGGGCTCGCGGGGCCGAACGGTGCAGGCAAAAGCAGCCTTCTTCGCGGGCTCGCTGGCCTCGTTCCGGTCGAAAGCGGCCGTGTTGAGATTGACGGCTTTGACATTGCCGGAATGACCCCGGGCGAGCGGGCCAAACGCATCGCCTGGCTGGGCCAATCACGACCCGTCGCGTGGGACATGTTGGTCGAGGATATCGCGGCACTTGGCCGGTATGGCGTCTCGGCGGCGTCCTATTCCCGATCGCTGGCGCCGCAGAAAGCGGCGATCGATCTGGCGCTTGCAAAAGCCGGGGCGAGCGATCTATGCGGGCGGTCCTTCAAGGCGCTGTCGGGCGGCGAACAGGCGCGCGTCCACATCGCCCGCCTTCTGGCGAGCCCTGCGCCTTATCTCTTGCTCGATGAGCCGTGCGCCGCCCTCGATATCGTGCACCAGTTGAACCTGATGGCAACCTTGCGAGATGAGGCCGCGACCGGACGCGGCGTGCTCATCGTGCTGCATGATCTGGCACTCATCGCGCGGCATTGCCGGCGGGCGATCCTGTTGAACAACGGCCACCTCGTGGCGGACGGGCCCACCGCCTCGGTGCTTGATGGGCTCCGGCTCGCATCGATCTTCGGGGTCAAACGTGCGCCGGATGGGGGCTTAGAACGCGTCTGAACCCAGGATGATTGCCGGCACGGTCATCAGCAGGATCTTGATGTCAAACCAGAGACTCCAGCGGTTCACGTATTCTGTGCCGAGTTGTGCGCGTTGATCAAATGTCAGCCTGTTGCGGCCCTGGACCTGCCAGAGACCGGTGATTCCCGGGCGTGCCCGCTCGTAGCCGATGATATGCTCGCCAAAGGCATCTCGCTGTGAGGCGAGGATCGGGCGTTGCCCGACAATCGACATGTGCCCAATCAGGACGTTGAAAAACTGAGGCAGCTCGTCGATCGACGTTTTGCGAAGGAAACGGCCCACGGGCGTGATGCGCGGGTCGTTGCGGAGTTTCTGGAACTTGTCCCATTCTGTCCGGGAGACTGCGCAAGAGGCCAGAACCTCCTCCAGCACAGCGTCGGCATCAACGTGCATCGTCCGGAACTTGTACATCGGAAAGCAGAGCCCGTTCCGGCCAAGGCGCTGCTGCACGAACAAGGCCGGTCCGCCATCGAGCTTAACGATCAGAGCGACGATGAGGAGAAGGGGCGCGAGAAAGACGAGGGCCAAAGCCGCGATAGCGATATCAAGGCCGCGCTTGGCTGCGCCGTTCATGCCCAGGAAATGGCGGTCAACGATCGCAGACGCTCCACCACTGGACATAGCTTCGCATGTGGCTTCCGTTTCGAAGCCAGACGGCATCACGCCCATTTTTGTATTCCCCAAGCTATACAATTCTGCGGTCTCTAGTACCGGCAATTTTGACATTAGGATAGCGTTAACCTGCACATAACCCGCTGATTCTAGTGTTTCTTTCGACGGCCGAGCGGGTTTAAATTTGCTGGATCCGTTGAAAATGCTGCGCATGCGAGGTTCTTCGAAAATGTGCAGATCGGTGAAATTTGCACGGTGGTGTTTGTAACTGTTTAGCGCCTGAATGCGATTATCCTGCCAATCAGCGCAGGATGGATCAGATGGCGGCAGTTTCGAGACGAGCAGAGCCCAGTCAGACGCTTGCCGAGCGTCCGGCCGGTCCTCAGTTGTGTGCCGCCGACTCTGTTGCAGGCACAGCAGCGATGCAAATCTCACCCCCGGCTGCACTCCAGGCGCGAATCGCAGAGGCCTTCATTGCGCCCCCGGGTGCATCGCGCGCGCAGGTAATTGGCATGGTGATGGTTATCGGGCTTGCGACTTGGCTCGCAGGCGTTCTGATGTACGCGTCACTCTGAAACACCTCCCGCTCCGGGATCGTGACTGATTCTCTGGCAGGCTATTTGCTAGACGGCTAGCGACCGTGCCTGTAGGGCACTAACGTTCCCGGAGCCATCGAATGCGCGTCAGAAAAGCAGTCCTCCCCGTCGCCGGTTTTGGTACGCGCGTGCTTCCGGCAACCAAATCGATCCCCAAGGAAATGCTTCCGGTCGTGGATCGTCCGGTCATCCAATACGTTGTTGATGAAGCGATCGAAGCAGGCATTGAGCACATCGTTTTCGTCACTGGCCGCAACAAGGGTGCCATCGAGGACTATTTCGATTCCGCCTTCGAACTGGAAGCGTCGCTGGTTGCACGCAAAAAGACCGAAATCCTTGAGCAGTTGGCGCCTTCGCGCCTGAAGCCCGGCGCAGCAAGTTTCGTGCGTCAGCAAGCGCCGCTCGGGCTCGGTCACGCCATCTGGTGCGCGCGCGACGTGATCGGCAATGAGCCTTTCGCGGTGTTGCTTCCGGATGTCATCGTCAAGGGCGCGCCCTCGTGCCTGTCGCAAATGAACGATGCTTTCGCGAAGACAGGCGGCAATATCATCGCCGTCGATCCCGTGCCGATGGCACGTGTTTCATCCTATGGCGTGATCGCACCGAAAGCCCGCAATGGCCGCCTCATTGAAATGTCCGGCATGGTCGAAAAGCCATCTGTTGCCGACGCTCCGTCCAATCTGAAGATCACGGGGCGATATATCCTTCAGCCTGAGATCTTCGGCCTTCTCGAAGGCCTGGCAGCCGGCGCGGGCGGTGAGATCCAGTTGACGGATGGCATGGCGAGATTGCTGGAGCTGCAGCCCTTCCACGCGCTCGAATTCGAAGGCCGGGAATATGACTGCGGCTCTAAACTGGGCTATTTCGAAGCTGTCCTCGCATTCGCGCTGGATCATCCGGAAACGGCCGAAGGCGCCCGCCGCCTGATCGCAGAAGCTGCGAAAAACGCCTGACGCCAACAGGTTCGTGCGCGTGACTCCGCGCGGCACGTCATTTGCACTTGAGGGGGGAATTCGGCTCTCAGGTGCTTCATGATGAAATCTGCCAACCCGCTACCCCTCCGCAACTTTCGAAGCGACAAGCAGGGAACAACAGCGGTCATCTATGCCCTTTGCGTCTTGCCGCTGACATTGATGGTCGGCTTTGGGATTGATGCGACCCGCGTTGAATTGGCCAAACGGCACATGCAGGCATCCATGGACGCCGCCGTTCTGGCTGGCGCGCGGGATTTCATTACGCAAATGGCGCTCAGCGAAGCCGACCGGAAGGCCCTTACGGAGGCGTCGGTTTCGACCATCTACGCGCAGGATGTCGCGACAACGAACCGGTCGCTCGGCGTGCCCGCGCTTTCCGTCAACGTTTCGGAGATCGGAGAAGTCTCGGCCTCGGCGACGCAGCGCCTGCCGCTCGCATTTGGCGGCCTCTTCGGGCGGTCAAGTGTCGACATCACCGTCAGCGGCGCGGCGCAAGCCGGCGATAGCCGCAAGGTCGAGGTTATCCTTGCGCTCGATAATACAAGTTCGATGTTCGACGCAGGCCGCTTCAACAAGATGCGCGAAGCGTCCAAGGGTTTCGTCAACACGATGTTCGACGAGACTCCCGCAGAAGGCCTGATGGCCATCAGCGTTGTTCCCTGGGCGGCGGTGGTGAACATCAATTCCGAGCGCCCGGGCGAATGGGATCCAGCGGCTGGTCCGGCTGGCGTGCCGCCTGTGTACGGGTCTGCGGGTGCACCCGCTGCGCCGTTCGAGAGCCGGCGGAAATATCTCTACGCGCCGGAAGCGACGACATCGTACACGTCAGCCGAGATGGACCGCGATTTTGCGCCGGTTGAATGGCGGGGCTGCATCCGGGCTGCGCCGAACGAGCGGCGCGTGTCGGCCGGGGGCATCGTTGCGGCGCCGCTGACCGACAGCGCCGTACCTGGCATGAAATGGCATGCGTCGTGGATCGAGCCTGAGCTTCAGAGTTTTGCTGTGCCGTCGCCGCCGAGCCCGCCACCGCCGCCCGGACCGCCTGGCCCGCCGAAACCACCGAAG
>JBGSVY010000183.1:0-7886 GCA_041752715.1 Hyphomonas sp. | reverse complement strand
AGGGTGTCGGCCACGCCTTCAATCCAGGCATAGGCCTCGGTGATCGACATCTGCACGACCTGACCGATGTGCAGACTGGCGATCTTGACCGCCAGCGCCTCGGCCCGGAGGCGATAGCCGCCGCAGGCCCCGCAAGCGCGGTTGGCCTGATAGCGCTCCATCTCTTCACGGCTCCAGGCGCTGTCGGTCTCGCGGTAGCGGCGTTCCATGTTCGGTATGATCCCCTCATAGACGCGCTTTACCTGATAGACCCGCCCGCCCTCGTCATAGCGGAACTGGATTTCCTCCCCCTTGGAACCTTGCAGGAAGAGGTCCTTCACGCTGTCGGGCAGGTCCTTCCACTTGGCCTTGAGGTTGAAGCCGTAGTGCTTTGACAGGGCCTCCATCGTCTGGGTCAGGTAGGGGGATTTCGACTTGGACCAGGGCGCAATCGCCCCTTGCATCAGGGTCAGGTTCTGGTCGGGGACGACAAGGCGTTCGTCAAAGAACAGCTCCATCCCCAAACCGTCGCAGACCGGGCAAGCGCCGAAGGGGGCGTTGAACGAAAACAGCCGCGGTTCGATCTCGGCAATGGTGAAGCCACTGACCGGGCAGGCGAATTTCTCGGAGTAGGTGGTGCGTTCGGGCACCTCGCCCTCGGCCGCGTCGGCCCGTTCGATAACGGCGATCCCGTCGGCAAGGTTCAGCGCGGTGCGGAAACTGTCGGCCAGCCGCGTCTCGATCCCCTCCTTGACCACGATCCGGTCGACCACGACGTCGATGTTGTGGCGAAACTTCTTGTCCAGGGTCGGCGGGTCCTCAAGCTCATGAAAGGTGCCGTTGACCTTGACGCGCTGGAATCCGTTTTTCAGGAGCTCGGCGAATTCCTTGCGGAACTCGCCCTTGCGGCCGCGCACCATTGGCGCGAGCAGGTAGAGCCGCGTGCCCTCCGGCAACGCCATCGTGCGGTCGACCATCTGGCTGACCGTCTGGCTCTCGATGGGCAGGCCGGTGGCCGGCGAATAGGGCACGCCGACACGCGCCCAGAGCAGGCGCATGTAGTCATAGATCTCGGTGACGGTGCCGACGGTCGAGCGCGGGTTGCGGCTGGTCGTCTTCTGCTCGATCGAGATGGCGGGCGAGAGGCCCTCGATACTTTCCACGTCCGGCTTCTGCATAAGTTCGAGGAACTGGCGGGCATAGGCCGAGAGCGATTCCACGTAACGGCGCTGGCCCTCGGCATAGATCGTGTCGAAGGCGAGGGAGGATTTGCCCGAGCCGGAAAGACCCGTCATCACGACGAGTTCGCCGCGCGGGATATCCACATCAATGTTCTTGAGATTGTGTTCCTTGGCGCCGCGCACGCGGATGAAGGGGGATTCGGCCATGGTGTTCGGGCTCGCCTGGAGATGCGCTGCGGGAGGATGCGTTGCTAAGACTTATCTGTGCCGCGAGTCCAGCTTGACGACAAGAACAAAAAATGAACGATTGCAAATCAGAGAGGGCAAATGGCGAATCGTTCAGTCTGGCCCTAGGGCTAGCAGCGCCAGCGCAAGCTGGCTGCACGGGGCAAGGGAAGGGGACGGCGTGCCTGTCGAAGCGATCGCCGCAGCCTTGCTGTCGGCCCTGATCCACGCCAGCTGGAACGCGTTTCTCAAGGGCGGGCGGGACCGCCTCACAGACCTTGGCCAGATGGCTATCGGTGGCATCGTTTTCGGTGCCACACTCGCAGTGGCCTTCGCTGCGCCGCCGCTGACGGCGCTTCCTTATCTCGCGGCCTCCTGCGCCATCCATATGGTCTACTGGGCGGCACTCTTGCGCGGCTATGCGGCGGGCGACATGAGCCATGTCTACACAATCGCCCGGGGGATGGCGCCGCTGCTGGTGACGCTTGGCGCAGCGGTGTTCGCACGCGAGGTGCCGCAACCCTGGATGATGGCGGGCATCCTGCTGGTGAGCTTTGGTATCCTCAGCCTCGGCTTCACCCCGGCAGCGCCGCTGCGCGCGACGCTTTGGGCGCTGCTGACGGGCGTGTGCATCGCGTCCTATTCGTTGCTCGATGCGCTGGGCAGCCGGATCGCCGGGGACGTCCTGAGCTACAAGGGATGGGGCACGATCGGCACGTTCCTGCCGATCCTGTTGTTCATTGTTTTCCGCCGTGGGCTGACGAATTTTGCAGCGGCGGGACGCGGGCGCTGGGCCATCGGGCTATTTGCGGGGATGGTGTCGAGCGCGGGGTTTGCGCTGATTCTGTGGGCGCAGATGCGTGGCCCGATCGGGCCGTTGACGGCGCTGCGTGAAGTGACGGTGGTGATTGGGGCCGCCATCGCCGCAATCGTGCTGAACGAGACGGTGACGGCCCGGCGCTGGCTGGCGGCCGGCGTCGTGGCCACGGGGGTGGTCCTGATTACGCTGGCGGCGGCATGAGGCCCGCTTGACCAAAAGAACAAAATGTGAACATCTACGTCTAAGAACAGGAATTCCCCAGCCAACAGTCACCGCGTGGACAGCAAGTGAGGCGACATGACCGGCCGGGAAGCGTACAAGAGTTCGAATCGAAAGCGAAACAGTCCGGAGCGGAGAACAACAGATGGCGGGTTCGGTGAACAAGGTAATCCTCGTGGGCAATGTCGGGCAGGATCCCGAAATCCGCCAGTTCCAGAATGGCGGCCAGGTCGCGAGCTTTTCGCTGGCAACGTCCGAGACATGGAAAGACAAGGCGACCGGCGAGCGCAAGGAAAAGACCGAGTGGCACCGTATCGCTGTGTTCAGCGAGGGCCTGGTCCGGGTCGTGCAGAGCTATGTCAAGAAAGGCTCCAAACTGTATATCGAAGGCCAGCTCGAGACCCGCAAATGGCAGGACAAGGACGGCCAGGACAAATACACGACGGAAGTCGTGCTGCGCGGTTTCAACAGCACCTTGACGATGCTCGACGGGCGCAGCGAAGGCGGCGGCGCGCGGGGCGGCGAGATGAGTTATTCGGGCGGCGGCGCCAGCCGGTCGATGAGCGGGCCGAAGGAAAGCTTCAGCCAGGACCTCGATGACGAGATTCCGTTCTGAGGCTTGCGAGCCGGCGTAAGGGACGCGTTTGACGTGCCGCCCTTGCCGGGCCCCGGCCGAGGGCGAGGGCCTTGCTGGGACTGCGAAAAGTCGTGCCGGAAGGGTGGTCTCGCAGGGTTCCGGCTGCTAGTGTTTCGTGATCAAAACAGGCGATTCAGGCCCGTTCTCGATCCAGACGCACCGGATACCCAAAAGGCCCTCCCATGAGTGACCCCACGACCCCTCCGGACGAGCCGGAAACCCCGCGCGATGGTAGCCCGCCTCAGCCTCAGCGCGATGGAATCGAGCCGATTTCGATCGAGTCGGAGCTGAAGAGTTCATATCTCGATTATGCGATGAGCGTGATCGTCAGCCGGGCGCTGCCGGACGTGCGCGACGGGCTGAAGCCGGTGCACCGGCGGATCCTGTTTGCGATGAACGAGGGCGGCAACACGCCGGACAAGCCGTACAAGAAGTCTGCGAATATCGTTGGGGCCGTGATGGGTAACTATCACCCTCATGGCGACAGCGCGATTTACGACGCGCTGGTGCGCATGGCGCAGCCTTTCTCGATGGGCGCGACACTGGTCGACGGCCAGGGCAATTTCGGTTCGATCGACAATGATCCGCCCGCCGCGATGCGTTATACCGAAAGCCGGATGACCAAGACGGCGACCTACCTGCTCGCCGATATCGACAAGGACACGGTCGACTTCCAGCCGAATTATGATGGCTCCCAGAAAGAGCCGGTCGTCTTGCCGGCGCAGTTTCCGAACCTGCTTGTCAATGGCGGCAGCGGCATCGCCGTCGGCATGGCGACCAACATCCCGCCGCACAATCTCGGCGAGGTGATCGATGCGACACTCGCCGTGATTGCCGATCCGGCGATCGACGACGAGGCGCTGTGCGAGATTGTTCCGGGTCCGGACTTTCCGACAGGCGGCCTGATCATGGGCCAGTCCGGCAGCCGCAAGGCACTCGCCACAGGGCGCGGCTCGGTCATCGTGCGGGCCAAATCGAACATCGAGAGCGCCAAGAATGGCCGCGAGGCGATCATCCTCACCGAGATTCCGTATCAGGTGAACAAGGCCGCGATGATCCAGAAGATCGCCGAACTGGTGCGCGAGAAGCGCGTCGAAGGCATCTCCGACCTGCGCGACGAGTCCGACCGGAACGGCATCCGGGTCGTCATCGAACTCAAGAAGGATGCAAGCGCGGACGTCGTGTTGAACCAGCTCTACCGGTTCAGCCAGATGCAGACCTCGTTCGGCGTCAACATGCTGGCGCTGAATGGCGGCCGGCCGGAACTGATGAACCTGCGCAAGGTGCTCGATTGCTTCATCGCCTTCCGCGAGGAAGTCGTCGTGCGGCGCACCAAGCACGACCTCAACAAGGCGCGCGACCGGGCCCACGTGCTCGTCGGCCTTGCCATGGCGGTCGCCAATATCGACGAGATCATCCGTCTGATCCGGTATGCGCCAGACCCTAACTCGGCGCGTGAGCAATTGTTGGCGAAGGCCTGGCCCGTGATGGACATGGGGCCGTTGCTGGACCTGATCGCCGACCGGCGTACGCGGACCGGCGATCCAGGCACGATCTACCTGTCGGACGAGCAGGCGCGCGCCATTCTCGCGCTGCAATTGTCGCGTCTCACCGGCCTTGGCCGCGACGAGATCGGCAATGAAGCGAAAGGCCTGTCGGAGAAGATTGCCGATTTCCTTGACATCCTGCGCTCGCGCGGACGCATCCTCGACATCATCAAGGCCGAGCTTTCTGAGGTGAAGGCGAAATTTGCGATCCCTCGCCGGTCAGTCTTCGTCGAAGGCGGCGTCGACATGGAGGATGAAGCCCTCATCGAGGTCGAGGACATGGTGGTGACCGTCACCCATGGCGGCTATGTGAAGCGCACGCCGCTCTCGACCTATCGCACTCAACATCGCGGCGGCAAGGGCCGTTCCGGCATGGCGATGAAGGACGAGGATTTCGTCGTCGAACTGTTCACGGCAACGACGCATACGGAAGTCCTGTTCTTCTCCTCGGCCGGCATGGTCTACAAGGAGAAAGTCTGGCGCATTCCCGTCGGCGGGCCGGTCTCGCGCGGCAAGGCATTGGTCAATATTTTCCCGCTGTCTGCGGATGAACGCATCGAGAGCGTCATGCCGCTGCCCGAGGACGAGAGCGCGCACGAAAGCCTCGACCTTATGTTCGCAACGCGCTCAGGCACGGTGCGCCGCAACAAGCTGGCGGATTTCACGCGCGTCAACCGCGCCGGCAAGATCGCGATGAAGCTCGACGATGGTGACGGGATCGTGTCGGTGAGGATCTGTTCGGACAGGGACGATATCCTGCTGACGACAGCGCTCGGCCAGTGCATTCGGTTCCCGGTGACGGACGTGCGCGTGTTCGCAGGGCGCAATTCGACCGGCGTTCGCGGCATCCGCCTTGGCGCCGGCGACGATGTCATCTCGATGGGCATCCTGCGGCATGTCGAAGTGACATCTGAGGAAGCGAAATCCTACCTGCGCCATGCGGCGGCGATGCGCCGGGCGGCGACGGGCGAGGAAGAGGAAATCTCGGACGATGAAGACGAACCCGTGGCCGAAGCGGCCCTGACCGCCGAGCGGATTGCGGCGCTTGGCGCAGCGGAAGAATTCATCCTGACGATTGCGGATGATGGCATGGGCAAGCGCTCTTCAGCCTATGATTACCGGATCACCGGACGCGGCGGCAAAGGCCTCGTGGCCCAGAATATCTGGGGCCGCGACAAGAAGGGCGGACCGGTCAAGCGCGTCGCGCAATCCTTTCCGGTGGGGGAAGGCGATGAGGTGATGCTGGTGACAGATAGCGGCCAGCTGATCCGCACGCCGGTCGAACAGATCCGCATCGCTGGCCGTTCGACGGGCGGGGTTTGGGTACTGCGAACAACCGATGGCGAACGGGTCGTCTCGGTCGCACGGCTTGTCGAGGACGCTGAAGCCGGTATGGATAGGGCAGAAAGCGGGAAGGGTTGAGCGGCGTGCCGCCTGGACCAGGCAATTGAGGAGGTCAGGCTTTGCATCGTATCGGACTCTATCCAGGCACATTTGATCCGCCAACCAATGGCCATATCGACATTTTTGGCCGGGCGATGAAACTGGTTGATGAACTGGTAATCGGGGTCGCGGTCAATGAAGCAAAGCGGCCGCTCTTCTCGCTCGAAGAGCGGGTTGCAATGGTCAAGGCCGAATGTGCCCGTCTCAATGGACCAGGGCTTGCAGACATCCGGGTTCTGCCAATGCATGGCCTGTTAATGAAGTTTGCCGAGGCGTGCGGGGCCCAGATCATTTTGCGCGGGCTACGCGCCGTTCAGGACTTCGAATACGAGTTCCAGATGACAGCGATGAACGAGCAACTGAATCCCGACATTGAAACTGTGTTCCTGATGGCAGATGTTAGGCATCAAGCCGTTGCCTCGCGTCTGGTGAAAGAGATCGCCAGCCTCGGCGGCGACATCACGCCGTTCGTCACGCCAGATATCAAGCGTGCCCTCATGGAGAAGTATCGTAAATGAAGATCGCCGCCGCCATCGCGACTGCCCTTGTCGCCTGCCTTGCGCTTCCTGCCTGCGCCGAAGCTGGCGCTGCCAGCGGATGGACGCTTGGCGCAGATGCAACGCCCTCAGGCGCCAAGGCGGCGGCGGACGACTGGCGCGCGGTTGATGCAGAGCGCCTCTTCGTGTTCGAGACCGAGAAAGGCCGCATTCTGATCGAGGCCTTCCCTGAGATCGCGCCAAAGCACGTGGCGCAGTTTACGGCGATCATCCGCTCAGGCGATTTTGACGGCACGGTGTTCCACCGCGTGATCGACGATTTCATGGCGCAGGGCGGCGACATCTTCGCGACGAAGCAGCGCGAGTCCGGCCTGCCCGATATTCCTGGCGAGTTCACTTTCCGGCGCGACGTCAGCGCGATGCCGCTCGACGCCTATATCGGCCCCCGAGAGGAAGCTAAGCACGGCTTCTACCGGGGCCTGCCGATCGCGACGCGGCCGGAATTCCTGGCTGAGGATTCCGGGCTCGGCCATGTCGAAAGCTCGGTTCCGCATTGTCGCGGCATTGTTTCGACCGCCCGGACGGACGATCCAAACTCGGCCAATTCGCAGTTTTTCCTGATGCGGGGCCAGGCGGCCCATCTCGACAGAAAATACACGGCCTGGGGACGGGTGATCGAAGGTGTCGATGTGGTGATGGCGATCAAGGCCGGGCCTGACGGGACGAACGGCGCGGTCAGAGATCCTGACGCGCTTGTCTCGGCGAAAGTGGCCGCGGACATTCCGGCCGCCACCCGGCCGAAGGCCTGGGTCCTGCGCACGGACACGGCAGCGTTTGCGGCCGAGCTCGAGACGCGTGGCGAAGTGGATATCTGCAGCTTGCCGCCCATCCCGGCCGTCACGGAAAACTGAGCGGCGCCTTGACCGTCACACGTTGACGGGCCCAAGCCTGCCACGATGGACCTTGCCGCTTTCCAGTTCGAGCTGCCCGAGACGCTGATCGCCTTGCGACCTGCTGATCCGCAGGATGCTGCGCGCCTTCTGGTCGTGCATGGCGACGGCCGGCTGGAGGATGCAGGTGTGCGCGACCTGCCGCGATATCTCGCGCCCGGCGACGTGCTGGTGTTCAATGATACGCGTGTGTTGCCGGCGGCGCTGAAAGGTGTGCGTCTGGCGCGCGATGGGGTGAGCCGCGATGTGGCAGTCGACGTGAACCTCGTCGAACGGCTGGATGCGCGCCGCTGGCTCGCGCTGGCGCGGCCGGGGCGGCGCCTCAAGCAAGGCGACATGATCCAGTTCGTGGACGGATTTTCTGCAACGATCGACGGCCGGCGCGAAG
>JBGSVY010000182.1:0-18461 GCA_041752715.1 Hyphomonas sp. | reverse complement strand
AACGGCGCAGCGGCGACGGCCCACCCGCTCGCCACGCAGGTCGCGCTGGATGTGCTGAAAGCCGGCGGGTCGGCCGTTGATGCCGCCATCGCGGCCAATGCGATGCTCGGTCTGGCCGAGCCAACCGGAAACGGCATCGGCGGCGATCTCTATGCCATCGTCTGGGATCCGGCGACACAGACTTTACATGGCTACAATGGCTCGGGGCGGTCGGCAGCAGGCGCGACGCTTGCCGCAATGCAGGCTACATCAGACACGAAGAACGAGGGCAAGGGCATCCCGCCCTTCGGCGCCGCGTCGGTGACCGTGCCGGGAACCGTCGATGGCTGGTTCGCGCTACATGGCGGTTTCGGCAAACGTCCGATGGCCGACAACCTGCGCCCGGCGATCGAATACGCCCGCAACGGGGTGCCGATCCCGGAAGTCATCGCCTATTACTGGGGCCGCAACGAGACACGGCTTCGCGCTGCAGCCGCAAGCGGCATGCTGGAAGAGTTCGCCAATGCCGAGAAGACCTACTTCTCTCCAGCGCCCAAGGAAGGCACACTGTTTCGCAATCCGGACCTTGCCGACACGCTCACCAAGATTGCCTTTGGCGGACGCGAGGCCTTCTACAAGGGCACGCTTGCGCAGACGATGGGAGCCTATTTCGCCCGCATCGGCGGTAGCCTTACGGCGTCGGATTTCGCCGCCCATACCGGGAACTGGGTCGAGCCTGTCTGCGTCACCTATCGCAGCGACGTGAAGGTCTGCGAGCTCGGCCCCAACACGCAGGGTGTGGCCGCGCTGCAGATGTTGCAGATGCTCGAACGATTTGACCTGAAAGCGATGGGCTTCGGTTCCGCCGACGCGCTGATGGCACAGGTCGAAGCCAAGCGCCTTGCCTTTGCCGACCGAGCCCTGGGCTATAGTGACCCCGAGGCCTCGAAGTTGGATCCCCAAATCTTCGTTGCACCGGGCTATAACGCTGCGCGCGCCGAAGCGATCGATCTTGCTCAGGCGATGCCGCCACCCCGTCCGGGTACGGAGATAACCGACGCGCTTCTTCAGGACGGTGACACAACCTATCTCACCGTCGCCGACAAGGACGGCATGATGGTCTCGCTCATCCAGTCCAACTATCGCGGCATGGGTTCTGGCCTCGTCGCCGACGGTCTTGGCTTCATGTTCCAGGATCGGGGCGAATTGTTCAGCCTCGATCCGGAACACCCGAACGTCTTCGCGCCCGGCAAGCGGCCCTTCCACACGATCATCCCGGCTTTCGCCTTCCGGAAAGACATGCCCGGCTGCCAGGTGCGCGCCGTTGCGATCGAACAAGCCTGCCCCTTCGAGCCCTGGCTCAGCTTTGGCCTAATGGGCGGCGGCATGCAGCCGCAAGGCCATGTGCAGATCATCCTGAACCTCGTCGATTACGGCATGGGCCTGCAGGAAGCGGGCGATGCGGCGCGCTGGGAACATGTCGGCGGGTGCGAACCAACCGACCACCTGACCGGCGATGCCTGCGAGGGCGACATGGGCGTCGTCGAGATCGAGCGCGGCATTCCGGAATCGGTGAAGCGCGAACTTGAGGCGCGTGGCCACGCCGTGCGCTACATCCCCGCCAATGCCGGCGGCTACCAGGCCATCATGCGTGACTTCGAAAGCGGCGCCTGGGTCGCTGCGACCGAGATGCGCAAGGACGGCAGCGCCGATGGGTATTGAGGCGCCCGCTGAAGCGCCCCGCGACTGCCCCCTCTGCCCGCGCCTTGTCACCTATCGCGAAGCGGTCCGCGCAAAGGAACCGCACTGGTTCAACGGCGCCGTGCCAAGCTTTGGTGATCCGCATGCGGAGCTCCTGATCATCGGCCTCGCCCCCGGCGTCACCGGGGCCAACCGCACGGGCCGTCCGTTCACGGGCGATTGGGCGGGCGATCTCCTCTACGCAACGCTGGACAAGTTCGGCTTCTCCAAGGGCAATTACGCCGCAGACCCCGGCGACGGCCTGACGCTCACCCGCGCGATGATCACCAATGCCGTACGCTGCGTCCCGCCGGAGAACAAGCCGATTGGCGAGGAGATCAACACCTGCCGGCCCTTCCTGAAGGCCCACCTCGCGGCCCTCCCGAACCTGAAAGTGATGATCTGCCTTGGCAAGATCAGCCATGATTCCACAATCCGCGCCCTTGATCTGAAGCTCGCGGCGCATCCGTTCGGCCACGCCGCCCGCTACGATGTGTCCGTGAGCGGACGGCCTGTCACCCTGCTCTCCAGCTATCATTGCTCGCGCTACAACACGAATACGGGCCGATTGACGGCCGCGATGTTCGAGGACGTTTTCGGCATGGCGCGGACGGCGCTTGGCTAGCCCGTCTTGAGGATGCGCGCCTTGTCCCGCGCCCAGTCGCGTTTCGCCTCATTCTCGCGTTTGTCGTGCGCCTTGCGGCCTGTCGCGACACCGATCAGCAGCTTCGCCTTGCCCTTGTCGTTGAAGTACAGCTTCAGCGGTACAATGGTGCGACCGGCGCGCTCGACTTCCTGCGAGAGCTTGGCGAGCTGGCGCTTGGAGACCAGCAACTTGCGCTTGCGCCGCGGCTCATGGTTGAAGCGGTTGGCGCCGGCATAGGTCTGGATCTCGGCATTGATCAGCCACAGCTCGCCCTGCTCAACCGATGCATAGGCCTCGGCGATGTTCGCCTTGCCATCGCGCAGGGATTTGACCTCCGAGCCGACCAGCATGATGCCGGCCTCGAGCGTGTCTTCCACGGCGTATTCACGGCGCGAGCGCCGGTTCTCGGCGACCATGCCGTCGGTTCGGCCCTTCACGGCTGGCGTCTTCGGCTTTGCCATGGCTCAGATATTCACCCCCACAAGGCGCAGTGCCGCATCGATCTCGGCGCGGGCGGCGGCGTCCGGCGGCGTGATCGGCAGGCGCACATCGTCCGCACACAGACCCATCCGCGACAGCGCATATTTCGCAGGCCCGGGCGAAGGCGAGCAGAACAGGGCCCGGTGCAGCATGATGAGGCACCGCTCGATGGCGCGCGCGCCGTCAAGGTCGCCCGCATGAAAGGCGGCATGCATCGCGGCGCAAAGTTCGGGCACCACATTGGCCGTTACCGAGATGCACCCCGCTCCTCCCATCGCAAGATGTCCGAGAGCGGAGGGATCGTCGCCCGACAGCTGGATGAACTGTTCGCCCGGCCCGATCAGCGCAGCGTGATAGCTCACGCGGTCCATGTCCCCGGTTGCGTCCTTGATGCCGATGATGTTCGGCAGCCTCGCAAGGCGGGCGACGGTTTCCGGCCGTAAGTCGGCCATCGTCCGGCTGGGCACATTGTAGACGAACACCGGCAGCGCGACCGCATCGTTGATGGCGCGGAAGTGCGCTTCGAGACCCGCCTGGTTCGGATTGTTATAATAGGGGCAGACGACCAGCGCGGCGTCCGCGCCCACTGCCTTGGCATGTGCCACAAGGTCGATCGCCTCCTCGGTCGCGTTGGAGCCTGCACCGGCAATCACCGGCACCCGGCCAGCGGCCACCTCGACGCACAAGGTTACAACTTCCTTATGTTCCTCGGTCGAAAGCGTGGAGGTCTCTCCCGTTGTGCCGACAGGCACCAAGGCAGCAGACCCCGCTGCGATCTGGCGCTCGGCAAGCGCGGCAAAAGCGTCACGGTCGACGGCCCCGTTCTTGAAAGGCGTCACAAGTGCTGGGATTGATCCGTGAAACATCTTATTCTTGCCAGTATTCAGAGTTTGGTTGCGTTAGCATGCTAAAACGCAGCTTGGCTTGTCACGCTTTGATACAGAAATAAACAGTCATGGACGGTTCGATGATCCGCCTTTTGGTCCTTTTTTTGACGCTTGTGTGCGCCGTCCCTGCGGCCGCTGCCGTCACCCCCGATGCGCCAAGCCGCAAGCCGGAACGCACCTACGTGTCCAAAACCACAGACTCACCGAACGCCGCCGTTCTCAACCGCGCCTTCAGCGCAGCCGAACGCGGCAACTGGTCAGAAGTTGCTCAGTTGCAACGCGCGGCAACCGACCCCGTCGTGCGCGATCTCATCCTCTGGAAGCGCGCAAGCGAGGGCGTGCCCGGGATGACGTTCGAGGAGATCGACGCGGCCTTGACGCGCCTGTCTGACTGGCCGTTGACCGACCGGATGCGCCGGCGCGCCGAAGAAATCATCGAACTCAGCGGTCTCAATCATTTCGAACGCATCGAATGGCTCGAGGCCTCAGGTCCACGCACCGGCCCGGGCAAGGTCGCGCTCGCGGCGGCCTGGCGCGGCATGGGTGAGCCTCAGAAGGCCGACGAGATTCTGCGTGATGCGTGGCGCAATCACTCCCTCGAGCGCGATCTCGAACGGGCAATCCTCGCACGTGACGGAAAAAGCCTCACCCAGGACGACCATCGCGCCCGCGTCGATTTCCTTCTCTGGACCAACCAGCGCTCAGCTGCAGAAGCCCTCAAGCCACTCCTGTCCACTGACTATCGTCAGCTCACCGATGCCCGCATCGCGCTCGCCAACCGGGCCAAGCGAATCGACGCGCTGGTTCAGGCCGTGCCTGAAAGCCTGCAGGATCATCCTGGCCTGCTCTATGAACGCGCGCGCTGGCGCCGCTCGAACAAGGTGGCGGACGGCGTCGCGCCACTGCTGGTGGCCATCGATGGCAAGGACAGTCCCTCCGCCGGTCGCGGCAAGCTGTGGAGCGAGCGGGCTTTGGCGACCCGCGAGGACCTCAAGACGCGCAACTACACGCGGGCCTACCGCCTTGCATCCCCCCACGGCATGACGGCCGGCGCAGACTTTGCGGAGGCCGAGTGGCTCTCGGGCTGGATCGCCTTCCGGCTCAACGGCGATGCCGCTCGCGGGCTCTCTCATTTCCAGGCCATGGCCAAGTCCGTTACCAGCCCGGTCAGCGTTGCGCGCGGCAATTACTGGGCAGGCCGGGCACAGGATGTGCTGAAGCAAGACACCGGCGCGCTCGACGCCTACAGTTCCGCCGCTCGCTTCAAGTTCACCTATTACGGACAACTGGCCGCGCAGCGCATCGGAGATAGCAAGATTTCACTGCCCGCCATTCCGGCACCGAGCCCTGAGAGCGACGCCGCTTTCAAGGACCGGCCGGTCGTGAAGGCCATGATGCTGCTCAGCGAAGCCGGCCAGATGTCGAGCTTCCGTGACTTTGCCTATTTCCTCGATGACCAGCTGACAGACCCGGCCGACGTCGAGCGCCTCGCCCGCCTCGCCGTCGAAGTCGATGCGCCGGATGTCGGCGTGCGGATCGGCAAGGCTGCCCTCCAGAAGGGCCTCGTTGCGCCCGAAGCCGCCTACCCGGTTGTCACCTATCCGCTGCTTCGCCAACCCAAGGTCGAGCGTTCGCTGGTCTATGCGATCACCCGTCAGGAGAGCGAATTCAACCCGCGCGCCGTCAGCCGTGTGGGCGCCCGCGGCCTCATGCAGTTCATGCCAGCCACCGCCAAGGCGGAGGCGCGCCTGCGAGGCATGGCCTATGAACAGGCGTGGCTGACGGATGATCCGGCCTACAATATGACGCTCGGCGGGCTTCATCTCGACACGTTGCTCGACCAGTTCAATGGCAGCTACATCATGACGGCTGCCGCCTACAATGCCGGCCCGTCGCGTCCACGACAGTGGGTCGATGATTACGGCGACCCGCGCACCGGACAGATCGATCCCGTCGACTGGGTCGAGTTCATTCCTTTCTCGGAAACACGCAACTACGTCCAGCGCGTGCTGGAAAACGTGCAGGTTTACAGGCACAGACTTAGCGGACAGCCGGAAGACATCACCCTCGATGAAGACCTGAAGCGCGGACGGCGATAGGCAAAACGCGCGCCCGTCAGAACCCGGACAAGACGAGGCCAACACCGCCAAGCCGCACTTCGTTGCCGGCAACGTCAAGCCCGCACGCAAGCGCCCGGGTTGCGGCGGCGGCAAGGTCGGGCACACTGATCTCGAACTTTGCAAGCCGGTCCTGCGTCCCGGCCCGGAAATCGAGCACGGCGTCTGCGAGTGTCACGGTGTTGCCCGTCGCCGGTGCGCCGAGGGCCGCCCCCCACCTTTCGGCAAGCCCTTGCGGGTCGGTGCCCGCAATCACAGCGCCTGTGAGACGTCCCGGCGCGCGTCTTGCCGCCCAATCCGGGCCACCCCATCGCCAAGCCTCCGCAGGCCGCGCTTCGTCGATGGAAACGATCGCTGCACCGATATCGGCGGGGTGAAGGTGGCTTGCGCAAATGTCGGGCAAGTCGATGTTCCAAACGCGGCGAATGCCGGATCTGTCCGCCCTGAGGCGCGCCGCGGCCAGATCGTGGGTCTGGAAGATCGCCATATACCCGCCTTCGCCGCTCCTCGCGATGAATCGCGCGGCGGGCGCTGTTTCAACCAATGGCACCACGACTTCGAGAAATTGGTCACCAATCGCATAGACACGGTTGATGAGGCCAAATTCCCGGACCCCCGGATCCTCAAACCCGTCACCGAGGGACAGCACCGACTGCAACTGATCTGCAACTTCCAGCGTCGAGGCTGCAATCACCAACTGTCGCAATCTCGGCAGGGCCATTGCTCTTCATTCCTTTGCCGGGCACGGCTGTGCCCATAAAGACAGATGCGCCAGAAAAAACGCGTTGGGACAAGCCTCTGTTTCGGGTACTAGGGCGCCAGGAACCACGGTCGCGCGGGGGCGGACTGCGGCTCCTGCGCTCTGCGGGGACGCGGCCGTGCGTTTTGACGGGCGAGAGCATGTGTCGCGTAAGCGGCGTCCGGCCGGAGGGTGGAATTGGTCCACCTTGCGCGTCCGGTCTGTCGCCAAACAGACCAACGGGGAAATAATGTCACTCATCGAATCCATTCTTAAACTGGTGCCGGAAGGCCTCATCGGCGACGCCGCGAGCCGGCTTGGCGAAGAAGGCTCAGTCGTCACAAGAGCCCTAGGCGCCGTCGTGCCCATGCTGCTTGGCGGCATGATCCAGAAATCATCAAACGATACCGGCTTGCAAAGCTTGTTCAGCATGCTGAGTAATCCACAAGCCGCCGGCTTCCTCGACAATCTCGGTGGCTTGGTCGGCTCGGGAAACCTCGCCCATAACGATCCCAAGGATGCGGCCGGCGCCCTGATCGGCAGCCTCTTCGGCGACAAGACCGGGCCCCTGCTCGGCGCTGTGTCCTCGTTCGCAGGGTTCAAGTCGAAAGAGTCAGCGGGCGGACTGATGGCTCTGGCCGGTCCACTCGTCATGGGCTTTCTCAGCAAGAAGATCATGGGTGAAGGACTTGGCGCCGCCGGGCTCAAATCCCTGCTCGCAGGTGAGAAGGAAAGTGTCGCCAAGGCCTTGCCGGTTCCGCTGGCCAGCCTGATGGGATTTGCCGCGCCGGCCGCAATCCCCGCCCACGCCGCCGCTCCGGCACCGGCTGATCGCGACGACGAAAACAAGGGTGTTCTCAGCTGGCTCCTTCCACTGCTTGTGGCAGCCGCCATCGCGGCAATCATCTGGTTCGTGCTCAACGGACGCAGCCGCGCTCCGGCGCCCGCTGCAGACCTGCCGGCCCCAGTCGCCGTGGTGCCTGCCCCAGTCGCGGAAAGCCCGCCGCCTGTCGTCGAAACCCCGGTCATCGCGCTTGCCGATGTGCTTCCGGGCGTTGACTTGTCAGGGCTTCCAAACGGCGTTGAAACCCGTCTTGTGGATTTCATCAATTCCGGCCGCGAACCCTGCACCGACGCTGATTGCTGGTTCACGATGGATCGCCTGACCTTCGAGTCCGGTTCCGCCACGATTGACTTCGCCCGGTCTGCAGAACAGCTGAACAATCTCAAGCTGATCCTGGAGGCCTTCCCGAACATCCAGCTGAAGTTCGGCGGTTATACCGACAATACCGGGTCGGAAGAGACCAATGTCGCGCTGTCCCAGGCCCGCGCCGAATCGGTGGTCGCGGCTCTGATCGCGGAAGGCATCGCGCCGCCGCGCCTCGTGGCCGAAGGCTATGGCTCGCAATTTCCGGTCGCGAGCAACGACACCGAAGAAGGCCGCGCCGCCAATCGCCGGATCGACGTTCGCGTCCGCGAACGCTAGGCCGCCTTTGCCGCACATCATCGCGCCCGTCCCGGCCTGCCGGGGCGGGCGTAATGCTATTACGCACCGCTTGACCCCGGCGCAGGCGCATCCCAAGGCCTGATGCATGAGCGCCCACCACCACACCGGTTGCACCGATAACGCACACGCCCATGCCCATGCGCATGGCCTCGCGCATGCCCATGACCCTGAGGGCCATGCCCACCACCAGCACCATGCCGACATGACCAGCGCCGACTCCCGCCGCCGAGTCGTGCTGGCGGCGCTGCTGACGGGCGGCTTTATGTTCGCCGAGGTGATCGGGGGCATTCTTTCCGGCTCGCTGGCCCTGATGGCGGACGCCGCCCACATGCTGACCGATACCGGCTCGCTGATGCTTGCCTGGCTTGGCTACCGGCTGGCCATGCGCCCCGCTGATCCCGGCCGCAGCTTCGGCTTCGGCCGGATGAAGGTGCTCGCCGCCTTCACCAATGGCGTGCTGCTGATCCTGCTCGCGCTCTGGATCGTCTGGGAAGCCGTCAACCGGCTGCTGTTGCCCTCGCCCGTCCTCGGCGAACTGATGCTCGGCGTCGCGGTGCTTGGTCTCGTCGTCAATGTCTTGGCCTTCGCCATCTTGCACGGGGGCGGCCACGAGCATGACCTCAACCTGCGCGGCGCGCTCTGGCATGTCGCGGGGGACCTGCTCGGCTCGGTCGCCGCCATTCTCGCGGCTGTCCTGATCCTCCGGCAGGGCTGGCACATCGCCGATCCGCTGCTCTCGATCCTCGTCGCGGGCCTCGCCCTTTATGGCGGCGTGCGCATCGCGCGCGAGTCCGGCCATATCCTGATCGAAGGCACGCCGCCGGGCCTTGAGGCAGCGAAGATCATCGCAGACCTGAAAGCGAATGTGCCCAGCGTTGCCAATGTCAGCCACGTCCATGCCTGGGCGCTCACCGAATCGCGCCCTCTCGTGACCCTTGAAGTCACCCCTGCTCCAGACGCGAATGCCGAATCAGTGCGCCGCGCGGTCAAGGAGCGCCTCGCCCATGCTTTCGGCGTCGCCCATTCGACCGTCGAGGTGGTCTCGGACAAGGCCTGACGGGCCACATCCGGGATCCCCGCGGCCAACCTTCTCGTCTCCCCCCGAAGACTTTTCTATTCGGACAACATTTTTTCCAGGTTCACGCGCATCCGCATTGATTAGCGTCAATTAAAACCTAGCTCCCGAATGAGCGCGCAAGAAATAGATGACAGTTTTATTTTTATTTTGCGGCACATTTACTTTCGCCGCCACTGGCTCTCGTGCCGCGTGCTCGAAAATATTCAGAATTGTCTGAATATTCACCCGATGAAAGATACATCATGTCTCAACACGACATCGTTGATACTGCAATTGCCGCAGGTTCGTTCAAGACTCTCGTCGCCGCCGCGCAGGCTGCCGGACTCGTCGATGCCCTCAAGGCTGAGGGCCCCCTTACAGTGTTCGCGCCCAGCGACGACGCCTTCGCTAAGCTGCCTGCCGGCACGGTCGACACGCTCATCAAACCGGAAAACAAGGACAAACTTGCCAAGATCCTCACCTTTCACGTCGTCTCCGGCGCCGTGATGGCGGCTGATCTGACAGATGGCGGTACGCCTGCAACGCTCAATGGCGAGAGTCTCGCGATCGATCTCAAGGACGGCGCCAAGG
The DNA here is from genome assembly GCA_041752715.1 of Hyphomonas sp. Classification (GTDB taxonomy): domain Bacteria; phylum Pseudomonadota; class Alphaproteobacteria; order Caulobacterales; family Hyphomonadaceae; genus Hyphomonas. The sequence continues at coordinate 8,718 of JBGSVY010000182.1, read as the reverse complement.
TCAACGGCGCCAACGTGACCACCGCTGACATCAAGTGCTCAAATGGCGTGATCCACGTGATCGACACGGTGTTGATGCCTGCAGGCTGAACCGCTTCTCGAAAAGCGTCTCGGAGTTGGCGGGGCCTGGCCCCGCCAATTTTTTGCAGTTCGAACGATTGTTTGCTCGCGACATCCGCACGTTGGCCGTCCGCACCGCTCCAGCGGGGATCGGGCCCCTTGTCGCCACTGCGGCACGACACCACAGGACCCGGTCCAACGGAGCCCACAAGCCGTATCACGTCGAGAAAAAAGGATGCCACAATGACGGAGTTCAATAGCAGCAGCGTGAGCCGTATCTTCCTTTGGGTCTACGCCGCGCCGGTGTTGACAACCTGGGCGATCGTTTCATTTTTGCCGATCGCAGGCGTTCTGATCGATGGGGTGTCATTGATCTCGATGCTAGGCGACGCGCTCTTTTTCCTGCTTGGTTTTGCCGGTCTCTTTACCGTTTACCTGTTCGCGCTCTATCTCACCGCCGATCGGTCCCTCAGGACAAAAATTCTCAAAGCTCCCCAAGATCGCGTTGGATTTTTCGCGACCTATGCAACGCTTTGGCTTGTCGGCTATTGGCTTTTCAAGTTTCTCGTCGTTTGACAAACGGGGAGACGCCATTAACGAGACGGTTTGGCGAACCGGTCAGTCGCGGCTAAGGGAGTCGCGAATCGCACCTTGGCTATAATCGCCCCCGATAAGGGAATACGCATGACCACCACACGACACGCCGACATTCTCATCATCGGCTCCGGCCCGGCCGGCTGGACGGCCGCCGTCTATGCCGCTCGGTCTCTGCGCGAAACCCTCGTTGTCACCGGCATGCAGCCTGGCGGCCAGCTGACCATCACAACCGATGTCGAGAACTGGCCCGGCGAGAGCCACATCCTCGGGCCGGACCTGATGGTGCGCATGCAGGAACACGCCGAGAAGATGGGCGCCAACGTCGCGAACGACCATATCGCCAGCGTCGACTTCGACGCCCGGCCCTTCCGCGCAGTCGGCGAAAGCGGCACGATCTATTCCGGCAACGCGGTCATCATTGCGACCGGCGCGCAGGCCAAATGGCTCGGCCTGCCAACCGAGGAAAAGTTCAAGGGCTATGGCGTGTCCGCCTGCGCTACATGTGACGGATTCTTCTACAAGGGCCGCGAGGTCATGGTCGTCGGCGGCGGCAACACAGCGGTCGAGGAAGCGCTGTTTCTCACGAACTTCGCCTCCAAGGTCACGGTCGTTCATCGCCGCAACCATTTCCGTGCCGAGAATATCCTGCAGGAACGCCTGATGCGCAATCCGAAGGTCGAGGTGATCTGGAACGCTGCGCTCGACGAAGTGGTGGGCGAGGCCTCCCCGCCCGGCGTCACCGCCGCCCGCATCCGCGACACGCTCTCCGGCAACGTGCGCGAAATCCCGGTCCACGGGATCTTCATCGCCATCGGGCATGCGCCGTCTACGGAGCTTTTCAGGGGCAAGCTGCCGATGCGCGACAATGGCTACCTGATCACCACGCCCGGCAGCACCGTAACCGCCATTCCCGGCGTCTTCGCCGCCGGCGACGTCACTGACGAAACCTACCGCCAGGCCGTCACGGCCGCTGGCATGGGCTGCATGGCTGCTCTGGAAGCCGAACGCTGGCTGACCGAACAGGAAGCTCACCGGCAGGCCGTCGCGGCGGAATAATCCCCTCTCCTGTCATCCCGGCATCCGCCGGAATGACAGCATGATGGGAAAAAAAGCAAAAAGGGCTGCGCCTTATAACATCCCCTGCGCCATCTTCTCTGCATCGCTGGCCTTCTCCGAACGCACCGCCTCCAGCAGCATCGCCGCCCGTTCCTGCATCACGCGGTCAAGCTCCGTAGCTGGATCAATCGCGAGCGCCGCTTGCAACTCGGCCCCGATCTCGCCCCGATACGTCTTCGCATCATACGCCGCCAGCGCCCGCGCATATTGCCAGCGCAGGCCCACATCCTGCGGCGCGAGCCGTACCGCTTCGGCATAGTGAATCGCCGCCTCGTCGAGGCTTGCCCCCATCATCAGCGCGCCGAGGCGCCCGCCGCGGCGGTGCACCTCCACATGCCAGACGGCAAGGAAGCCCAGCGCATAATGGTTGGCCGCGTCATCCGCGATCACCGCTTCGGCAAGTGCCTTCGCCTCTTCGCCAAAGCCGGACTTTCGCGCCGCATTGAGTGACATCGGCCGTGTCAGCAGCGATAGCGAGATCGCCTTCTGCAAACGCCCCTCGGCATGGCGCGGGTCAATCTTCAGGGCCCGCTCGGCGGCCTCCAGAGCGCCTTTCAGCATGGCATCGCTCGGCTCGGACGGTCCGCTCATCGCCCGCGCAAGCAAGGCGCGCGCGCAGAACGCCTCGGCATCTGCCGTGCGCTCGGCCGCAGCTTCCGTCACCGCCTGCTCATACCGGCCAGCATCGAAGGCGAGTGCCGCCGCCACAAGGTCAGCGTGGGCGGCCTCGCCCGCCGACAGAAACAGTGCGACAAGAAATTCGCTGCGGCAAATCATAGCCGTGATAATACACGATCCGGGTCCTGCCGGCGAGCGGGCGACACCGGAAAGGCGCGGCCGCCATGGCGGAAAGTTTCGAAGCCGACGTCATCGTCATCGGCGCAGGTGTCATCGGTCTGGCGACTGCCCGGGCATTGGCGATTGCCGGCCGTGAAGTCATCGTGCTCGAGGCGGAGGACCAGATCGCCTCGCACACCTCCTCGCGCAATTCGGAAGTCATCCATGCCGGGCTGTATTATGCGTCCGGAAGCCTGAAGGCCCGCTTTTCGGTCGCCGGCCGCCGAATGCTCTATGCCTATCTCGACGCCCATGGCGTCACGGTGAAGCGCTGCGGCAAGCTGGTCGTCGCGGTGGGCGAGGCAGAAGCGGCGGGCCTTGCCGGCATCTTCGCCCGCGCCGAAGCCAATGGGGTCGAAGACCTGCGCCTGATCGATGCGGCCGAAGCGCGCCGCATGGAACCGGCGCTCAGCCCGCATGTCACCGGCGCCATCCATTCGCCCGTCACCGGCATCTTTGACAGCCACGCCTATTTCCTCGCCCTGCAGGGCGAACTGGAAGATGCAGGCGGCTCGGTGGCGTTCAGTACGCCGCTCCTCTCCGGCGCCGTCGAGACAGGCCATGTCCGCCTCGAAACCGGCGGCGCCTCGCCCGCGACCATCCGCGCCCGCACCGTCATCAACGCCGCCGGGCATAACGCCATCGCCATCGCCGCCGCTATCGAAGGTCCCCACACGGGCCACCTGCCGGTGCCCACCTATGTCAAGGGCAGCTATTTCACCATCCAGGGCCACACGCCCTTCTCGCGCCTCATCTATCCCATGCCGACCACGTCCAGCCTCGGCCTGCACCTCACCATCGACCTCGCCGGCCGCGGCAAGATCGGCCCGGATGCCGAATGGCTGCCCGCCGGGGCCGCCCCGCCTTTTGACTACCGTGTCGACCCGGCCCGCGCGGCGCTCTTCCATGCCGAAGTCACCCGCTACTGGCCGGGCCTGACGCTCGAACGCCTGAGCCCCGACTATGCCGGTGTGCGCCCCAAGATCGTCGCGGAGGGCGCCCCCTCCGGCGATTTCCGCATCGAGGGACCCGCGACCCATGGCAGCCCCGGCCTCATCAACCTGATCGGCATCGAAAGCCCCGGCCTCACCTCATCCCTTGCCATTGCAGAGCATGTGGCGGGCCTCGCAGGCTAACCGCTTGCACCCCGCGCCCGCCCTGTGTATCAGGCGACCGTCCTGCCATGGCGGCCGGTTCGGTAGCTCAGCTGGTTAGAGCGCGCGACTCATAATCGCGAGGTCGGGAGTTCAAGTCTCCCCCGAACCACCACGGTTCATGTCCCTACGGCATGCTTCCTGCTTGTTGAACAAGGTCCGAGGAGCCCATTGCATGAACTTGCCCCTGTTTCGGTCGATCGCTGCCCTTGTGCTCATGGCCGGCGGCCTGTTGGGGTCCGCGCAGGCCGATGAACGCGCCGGCGCAACGCCGGATGCCGGCAGACCGAAGGTTGCCCTCGTGCTGTCCGGCGGCGGCGCGCTCGGCATCTCGCATGTCGGCGTCATCCAGGAACTGGAAGCGCGCGGCATCCGGCCCGACATGGTGGTTGGCACCTCGATGGGCGCCGTCATCGGCGGCCTCTACGCCGCCGGCCTTGATGGCGCCGAGCTCGAAAAGGTTGTCACCTCCGTCGACTGGCCCGGCATTTTCAATCCGTCCGCCGATCGCAATGATCTGACCTATCGCCAGAAACAACAGCAGGCTGACTTTCCCGGCACCGCCAGTCTTGGCGTCTCCGACACTGGCGTGATCCTGCCGACCGGTGCGATCTCCGACCAGGTCTTGATCCAGGAGCTTCGCCGCTTCACACCGGCGCTGGCCCGCCTCGACAGTTTTGACGATCTCGCCATCCCGTTCCGGGCCGTCGCCACCGATATCGCAACGGGTGAGGCTGTCGTGCTGAGTTCCGGCGACCTGCCGATGGCCATGCGCGCCTCGCTGTCATTGCCCGGCATCTTCCCGGCTGTGCGGATCGATGGCCGCCTGCTCGTCGATGGCGGGCTCGCCGCCAATATCCCGATCAGTGTCGCCCGCGAGATGGGCGCCGATATCGTGATCGCTGTCTGGACGCCCAACGATCTCCTGCCGGAAGAAAAAATCGCGTCCGTCCTCGATGTCGTTGCCCAGACGGTGAGCCTGCTGATCCTCGCCAACGAGCGCGCAGAGCTCAGCACGCTGACCGAAAGGGACATCCTCATCAAGACGGACACGGGCACGATCGGTGCGGCCGCTTTCACCAAGGGCACAGAACTTATCGCCGCAGGACGCGCCGCCTTTCTCGAACACGAGAGCCAACTGGCAAGCCGCCTGCCCGCCAGCCCGCCCGTTATGCTCGCGGCCCCGAAAGACACGCGCCCGCCCGTCATCAACTTCCTGCGCATCGAAAATGGCTCGCGGCTGAACCAGTCACTCATCGAAGCCAAGCTGGCGAGCCTGCTCGGCCAGCCGGCAGATCCCGCGATCATCACGCCTGCGCTGGACGCGGTCTATGCGCTGGGGCCTTTCGAGCGCGTCGATTACCTGCTCGAAGTGCAGGATGGCCAGACGGGGCTGGTCGTGCGTGCCGAGGACGCCGTGCCGGATGCCGGCCGTGTCCGCCTCGGCCTCAGCATCGCCAATGACTTCAACACTGAGTCCGACGCGGCCATTTCCATCGACTACCGCTCTGCGGCGCTTGATGCCTATGGCTCGGAGATCCAGGCCCAGGCAACGCTTGGCGACTTCAACGCCGTATCGCTGGAGTATTTCCGCCTGCTCGAACCGACACAGCGCTGGTTTGCCTCCGCTCGCGCTGAAATCGAGAACCGGCCGATCAACGTCTTCTCAACGCGCGGCTTCAAGACAGCGAGCTATGACATCGCCGTGGGCCGCGTGGGTTTCGACGCAGGGTACCAGTTCGGCAATGTGGGTGAAGTCCGTATCGGGACAGAGTTCGGCACAGGCCGGGCCAAGCTCAATACAGGTTCTGCAACTCTCTCTGAGATCGATATCGAAATCGGCCGCATCATCGCCTCCGCAGGTTTCGACACGCTGGACGATCCGTTTTTCCCGCGCACGGGATATCGCGCCAGTACGCGATGGACGAATGGCCTCACGGGGCTTGGTGACAATGCAAATTACCAGACCCTCTCGCTGGACTGGCTTGGCGCCTTCAGCCGCGAGCGCGACACGCTGATTGCAGCGATCGCCGGCGGCGACAGCATCCAGGGCCGCCCACCTGTCGAGTCCTTGTTCCGGGTTGGCGGGCTGTTCAATCTTTCGGGCTATCGCCAGCAGGAATTGTCCGGAGACAGCTTTTTCACGACGCAGCTCGTCTATCGGCGCCAGTTGGGCGGCTCAGCTGATCGGATCTTCGGTGTGCCCCTTTATGCAGGCGGCTCCCTCGAAGGCGGTGATGTCTGGACAGCCGGTGACAGCATCGATCCGTTCGATGTTCGCGTCGGGGGAAGCGTGTTCGTCGGGGCAAACACGGCGCTTGGACCGGTTTATCTCGCCTTTGGCCGGTCGGAGGGCGGGCGCCAGTCGGCCTATCTGCTGATCGGCAGGCCGTTCTGAAATCGCAGGCCGGTCAGGCCGCCGCCGCAATCAGCGCGTCCGCAATCGCCGCAATCAGGGCACGCGGGCGAACCGGCTTTTCGATCAGGCCCGTATAGCCAACAAACGCGCACGCCTGGCGCCGTTCGGCGGTAACATCCGCCGTAATCGCAAGTATTGGCACAAGCCGATTCGAGCCGGTTCCAGTGCGCACCGCGCGCAAGACCGCCTCACCGCCACCGCCGGGCATGTGAATGTCGGTCAGGATCGCCTGAAAGCGCTTCGCCTCCGCCCGCGCGATCGCAAGATCTGCAGAGGCGACGACGTCAACCGTCCAGCCCGCCGCGACGAGCGCCTGCTGGATGACGAAAGCGCTCGCCTCATGGTCCTCGGCGAGCAGGATATCACCCAGTTCGAAACGTCTCGACTTCGCCTTGGGCGCGTTCTCCACCGCAAGCCGGGGACCTGATCGTTGCACCGGCACGCAGACGGTAAACACAGAGCCGCCTCCGGCATTGTCAGCTAGGCCGATTGTCCCGCCAAGGCGCTGCGTGAGGCCGCGTGCAACTGCAAGCCCAAGGCCCGCGCCGCCTTCTGCTGCCACGCTGGTTGCGTCAGCCTGTTCGAAAGCTCGGAACAGGCGCGCCTTGTCAGCGTCACAGATGCCGATTCCGGAATCTGTCACCACGAATGTCAGCGCGAGGCCGGTGGCCGTTTCGGCGGTTGCGACAGTGACGGTCACTTCGCCTTTCGATGTGAACTTGAGCGCATTGCTGATCAGGTTGTGCAGCACCTGGCGCAGGCGTCCTGCATCACTTTCAATCCGCGTTTCTGTTCCCGGCGCGATTGTAATCCGTAAGCTGAGTTGTTTGGCCGAAATGCGCGGCTGCCAGAGATCGCGAATCTCGCCCATGAACTGGCGCAGGTCGAAGGCAGAGGTATGGATGGGCAGTTTTCCGGCATCCATCCGCGACAGGTCGAGAAGGTCTGTCAATAGCCGCTCCAGATGCTGGCCATTGTCAGCAATGGTCCGTGCAAGTCGCTTCGGCTCTCCGCTGGTCGAGCTTTCGATCAGGTCCGCGATGCCGAGAATCCCCGTGAGCGGGGTGCGTATCTCGTGGCCGAGAAAGGCAAGGAACCGGGACTTGTTCTCGCTCAGCGCCTTCATCCGCAGGCGTAACGCGTCGATCTGCTTGCTGGCGCCGCGCAGGGTGCGGGCGCGCGCCGCATTTTCCTGCGCCACGGCAGCAAGAAGCGCCGCCGGGCTCGCAATCCCGAAATAATTGGCGCCAGCGTTGACGATCACGCCATCGGTCAACGCGCCCGATTTTGTATCGGCCGCCTGCTTTGCAATCAGCGCGACGGGCGTGCTGGCGTCCGCAATCACGGGATCGGGCGCCATCAGGTGCACCACCGAACGCCCGGCATAGACATCCCGGCCATTCGGCCCGGCGAGTGACTCGGCAAGCCGCGCCCGCGTCACATGCCCGAGCACGGGTCCGCGCTCGCCCGCCCGGGAAATCACCGGTACGGCAAACAGGCCAGGATCGGTCAGGAACAGGCTAAAGGCAGCCGCAGCAGTTGTCGCCGGTGTAACGGGCGTAACGGGGATCGCGATGTCTTCAAGGCGGAGAGGCATGGCAACGGGCACCAATCGGAAAGATTAATGCCGGAGCCTCCCTCATAAACCTTAAGGGGCGGCAAACGCCGCCCCAAACCGGTTTTTCATCCGCGACTCAAAAGAGACGACCGCCCTAACGGATCGAGGCCAACCTGCTCATTTAATCTGCGAACGGCTCGTTACGATCTGCCCGACGAGGCCATAAGCCTTTGCTTCTTCCGCGCTCATCCAGAAGTCGCGATCGGTGTCTTTCTTGATCTGCTCGAGCGGCTTTCCCGTCGCCTCGGCAAAAATCCGGTTCAGGCGCTCGCGCATCTTGATGATCTCGCGGGCCTGAATCTCGACATCAGTGGCCTGGCCGCCCACGCCGCCGCGCGGTTCATGCAGCAGGAAGCGCGTATTGGGCAGCGCGTAGCGGTTTTCCTTGGCCGCTGCCGAATAGATCAGCGCGCCCGCAGACGCGACCCAGCCGGTGCCGAGGATTTTCACCGGCGCCTGCACGAACTTGATCATGTCATGGATCATGTCACCGCTCTCGACATGGCCGCCGGGCGAGGAGAGGACGAGCAGGATGGGGTCTGCGCTCTCGGACGACAGGGCCAGCAGGCGTTCGGAGATGCGCTGCGCCTGCTTGAAATCGATGCCGCCGGTCAGCAGGACTGTCCGCGCTTTGAACAGCGCCGCCTCCAGGAAGGCGTTCGGCTCCGTTGTCGGGCCGTTTTCTTTGTCGTCATCATCGAGGCGAAAAGGGGTCATGGATACTCCGGGGAGGGGGTGGGTCGGATCTGGGCTATAGGTGCGGCGCCACAAGGCCGGGGTCAAGGCGCGCGCGGCACTATTCCCCAGCTAGGGCATGGCCGGACCGGGCGGACGGGCCCGCTCCCATCCCGTCCGGCCAAGCCCGGAAACGCGGCTAGGCCGCCTCGGCGACAATCCGCGCCACGTCGCTTGCATAGG
>JBGSVY010000181.1:0-3594 GCA_041752715.1 Hyphomonas sp. | reverse complement strand
GCGGGCAGCGGGTCCGCCGCCTGCGCCTCGGGCGCAGTGCCGCTTGCAAGCTCAGTCGGGCCGGTCTCCTCGCCGCGCAAACTAGTGACAAAAAGAGCCCCCGCACCAAGGATCAGGCCGGCACCCAGAACGCCAAGCGGGCCTCCGAGATGGAACTGATCGCGCAATCCTGCCATTTCAGCGACTGCCTCCGCCGGTCGTCGGTGCGGAGATGTTCGCGAGATTGAGCAATCCACCGCCGCATGGCCGGGAACACATATCGGGACTGCCCGGTATTGGTGCCGTGCCCGGATAGCTCGAACACAGGCCTGCACATTGTTCTGCGGCGCGCGGGTCGAGCGCGGCCCGCAGTGTCGCGACAAGCGTTTCGGAACTCGCGCCCGGGTCACGCCCCTTGAGCAGAGCCAGAGCCGCCGAGACGTGGGGCGCCGCCATGCTGGTGCCCTGTTCGTAGGCATAAAAACAGTTCGCGATCGTCTCGCCAGTGACGGGATCGTAGCAGTTCGAGGCTGTCTTGGTCGACAACACGCCGTCGGGTTTGCCATCACCGTTATCGTCGCGCGTCAGGTCGCCGCCGGGCGCAAGCAGCGTGACTTCCGGGCCGAAATTGGAATAGGGCGTGATCTGTCCGCGGGCGTCGGAGGCCGCGACCGTGATCACGTTGCGGCAGCCTGCGGGGGCGTAGAAACTCGTCGACATCCGCGCATTGCCGGCCGCCGAGACGACCATGACACCACGTGAGGTGACCGAGTCGATGGCATCCTGCAATGAGGCCGGGCAGGCGCCGAGCAGCCCAATCGACAGATTGATCACATGTGCCGGATTTGCGTTCCAGACTTCCGTCCCGTCTACGGCTTCGGCAGGAATGACGCCGCCCGCCCAGCGGATCGCATCGTTGATGTCCGACAGCCGGCCACCGCATTTTCCAAGTGCCCGGACAGGGACGATCTTGACGTTCCAGGCCCCGCCCGCAACGCCTGATCCGTTATTTGTCGAGGCGGCCCCCACAGTCCCCGCCACGTGGGTTCCGTGGAAACTGTCTGCGGCCAGAGGCTTCGTCGGATCGCACATGTCGCCCGGATCGTTCGGGTCGGCGTCGCGCCCGTCGCCATCATTTCCCATTCTGGGATCGGACACCATGTCCCAGCCCGGCATGATGTTGGGCGAGGAGGCAATGTCCGGATGTTGCAGTTGCAATCCGGTGTCGACCACAGCGACCACGACATTCGGTGATCCCGTCATCGCCTGTCGGCGCCAGAAGCTCTCAAAGCCAGCGCCTCCTGGTGTCAATCCGGGGCCGGTTCCATTGTCGCGGAAGTGCCATTGCAAATCCCAGAGCGGGTCGTTCGGCAGGTAACTGACGGGAAGTGTCGCGGGCGGAGGCGTGCCGCCTGTCCCGCTTCCGGCGCCCGGCGAGGTCGGCGGGGTCGTCTCCTTCGGCCGCCGCACGAACTGGTTCTGGAAGATGAAGTCCTTTTCGACGTATTCGAACTGGCCGGATGCCTCGAGGTCCTCGACGACGCAGGCTGTCGCCCAGACCGGATTGGCCTGGATTTGCTCAAGGTCGGCGGTGTCTGGACACACAGCGTCTTCAGCTGATGCCATCAGGACGCCCGCATTGCCAATATCGCCGTTAAATTGTGTCGGGTCAGCGCCGTCCGCCCCGATCTGGATCACCATCTGGCCCTCGCGCGACAGGGCGACATTTCCGGCCATGCCATATTTCGTGAGGGTGGACAGCATCACTTCGTTGGCGTCGATCTGGGCAACCACGGCGCTCCGCGAAATCGGTGCGCGCCGGGCCAGCTTCACGATTTCACGGCGTTCGGCCGGCGCCATCTCGCGCACGTCGTCCTTGGTCAGGCGGCGTGATTTCAGCTCTTCAATTGGCGCTTCTTTCTCGATGGCCTCTTCTAACTCCTCGCCGGCGCGGGCGATCTCTTCGCGCGTTTGCCGCAAGGCCTTGGGGTCAAGCCGAACCCGCTGCGTGAACCGGGCCGTCTCTACGACGGCGTCAGTTTCGCTCGGCGCCGAGGGTGCGGGGGTCTCTTCCACGGGCGGCGGCGCAGCTTCGTAGCCATCAGCCACGTCAGGCGCCATCGCCGCGCTTTCTTCCTCCAGCAGGTCGCCTTCGCCCTCCTCGAAATAGAACTCTTCCTCGATCTCCAGCGCCTCGACCGGAACCGGCGGAATATCGATTGGCTTGGCGATGATCGAGCCGATCGCGAACATCGGGCGTTCTTCGGGATCGATGTTCATCTGCGCGAGGACGGTCCCGGCGAGTGCGCGCGCCTCGACCGAAGCGGTCTCGAGATTGCGCGTTCCGTCGCTGACAATCACGTCCTTGCCGCTGATCTGGTCACCCGACGCCTCGACAATCTCCTTGGCCCGCTCGATGCGGGTGCCCACCTGGTCGCAGGCTGCGAGCATGAACGTTGCGGTCAGCGTGAGCGCTAGAACGCGCCCGGCCGCGGTCTCGGTCAATTGTTTCAACATGTCGGATGTCCCCACGTGATCGCCAATGATAGCCCCCGGTCCATAGGTTAACCGTGTGTTGAGAATATGACGAGGCCGATCACATGTCCAATGCATCCTTGCGCCCGCCCCGGCCGGCCGCCGCGCGAATGATTGCCCGTGGAGCGTCCTCGCCGGTATAAGACGGCAAAATGATGCAAAGGAGGCCGGTGCTTCGCCATGATCGATGCCGGACACGCAAGGCTGATGGCCCGCTACAACCAGTGGCAGAATACCAGCCTCTTTACAGCGGCAGCTTCGCTCCCCGATGCGGCGCGAAAGGCCGATCGCGGCGCGTTCTTCAAGTCCATCCACGGCACGCTCTGTCGCATCCTGTGGGCCGACCAGATCTGGATGAGCCGGCTGTCGGATTGGGAGATGCCAACCGTGCCGCAATCAGGTTCGGCCCAGCTGTTCGAGGCATGGGACGCGCTTTCGGCTGCCCGCGCGGAGGCCGACCGTCGCATCATCGCCTGGGCCGGCGCGCTCGGTCCGGGCGACCTTGCCGGCCAGCTCGTCTGGTATTCGGGCGCCCTGAAAAGGGACGTGGCGGCCCCGCGCTGGGTTTGCGTCACGCATGTCTTCAATCACCAGACCCATCATCGCGGACAGATCCATGCGCTGCTGACGGCGGCCGGCGCGCGCCCCGACGACACCGACCTCTTCATGATGCCGGAGGCCCTGGCGGCAGAGACCTGACGCGCGGTCGATTGCACCGCAGGCGATTGCCGGGAATAGTTCCGCAATGAAAACCACCAGATACGACAGGGCTGCCCCTTGAAGCCTCCGATCCGTCTCGACATCGCACCGCCGGTCGCGGAGATCGTCCTCGACAAGCCGGAGAAGCGCAATGCGCTGTCGATCGGCATGTGGGCCGCGATCCCGGCGCTTGTCACAGCCGCAAATGCCGATCACCGGGTGAAGGTCATCCTCCTGCATGGCGGGGAGGCCGGCGCTTTCGCGTCAGGCGCCGACATTTCCGAGTTCGCAGCGATCTATGCCACCGAAGCTGCCGCCCGCGCCTCCGGCGACACCATCGCTGCGGCCCTCGGCGCCATCGAGTCGAGCGGCAAGCCGGTG
>JBGSVY010000180.1:0-9169 GCA_041752715.1 Hyphomonas sp. | reverse complement strand
GCGTAGGCTTCCGTCACGCGATCCGGCGCGGCGACCGGCATGCGCGTGTGCCAGCGGATGACCTGCACATGGGGTACCTGTTCCAGCGCCGCCGTGATGTCCCGGGCGCGCGCCGCCGACAGCATGAACGGGTCTCCGCCTGTGAGGATGACCTCGAAAATTTCGTCGTGCGCGGCGATATAATCGAGCGCGGCAGCAAGATCTGACCGTGACAACGCCTCGCCCTTTTCGGGGCCGACCTGTTCGCGCCGGAAGCAGAACCGGCAATAGACCGGACAGACCGGCGTGACCTTCAGCAGCACCCGGTCAGGGTAGCGATGGACCAGCCCCAAAACCGGCGCGTGGCGCGCGTCGCCAATCGGATCGGGCCGCTCATGCGGCTGGACGTCGAGCTCCGCCAGTGTCGGCAGATATTGCCGGGCGATCGGATCGTCACGATCTGCGGTGTCGATCAACCCCGCGAGGCCTTCCGGCAACGCAATCGCATAGGCATGTCCCACGGGCGCGAGCGCGCTGGCCTCAGCCGCCGGAACGAGCCCGGCGAGGGTCAGGTCTTCGAGCGTGCGAAGCGTCCGGGCAAGGCTCACGTCGCCACCTCATCTAGGCGACCAAAGGGGGTCCAGAGCACGTCAGCAATCGATGGTGCGCCGGTGACCAGCATGACGAGACGGTCGAAGCCGAGCGCCACGCCGCTCGCATCCGGCATCTGCGCCATGGCAGCAAGGAAATCCTCGTCAAGCGGATAACGCTCGCCATAAAGGCGCTGTTTCAGGTCCATTTCGGCAGACTGGCGCGCGCGGGCGATTCCGGGGTCCGTCAGTTCGTCATAGCCGTTGGCGAGCTCGACACCGCAGGCATAGGCCTCAAACCGCGCGGCGTAGCGCGGATCGGACGCCAGCGGCCGGGCGAGCGCCGCTTCGCTGAGCGGATAGGTGTGCAGGAAGGTCAGCGGGCCATCCCCGAGCTGGGGCTCAATCCGCGCAACGAGCACGGCCGAAAAGATATCGCTCCAGCTCGCCACATCGCTGATGCCGATGCCGCAGGCACGGCAGGCCGCGCGCAGGCCGTCCGCATCGTCCAGCAGGCTGTCCAGATCGATCCCGGCAAGCTGGTCAAACGCCTCGGCGACGGAGATCATGCGCGGCGCAGCGTGCGGATCACACTGCCGCCCCTGAAAGACCAGCTGGTCGCGCCCTGCCGCGCGGGCGGCAAGCCGGACGACCGTCGCGGTGTCACCCATCACCGCATCAAGGCCTTGGCCCACCCGATACCATTCCAGCATTGTGAACTCCGGCGCGTGCCTGACACCTGTCTCGCGATTGCGGAAGGCCCGCGCGAAATCGAAGATCCGGGTCTCGCCGGCCGCCAGCAGCTTCTTCATCGCAAATTCGGGCGAGGTCTGCAGGTAAAGCGGCATCGACCGGCCACCATCCGTCTCGAAGGCCGTGCGAAAGGCATGCAGATGGGCCTCGTTTCCCGGCGAAACCTGCAGGGCGCCGCATTCGGTCTCGGTGAATCCGGCGGCCACGAACCAGTCCCGTATCGCCGATTTGATATGGCCCCGGGCCATCAGGAAGGGCCGGCGGCGCGCGTGTTGGGCGGGCGACCACCCGTTAGGCGTGTTCATACTGTCGCTCTCTCGCCCGGATTGCGCCTGCCTGCAAGACGGCTGGCCAAACGCTGCGAGGGCGGTATATAGCGGCGTTTTCGCACGCACAACTCAGGAACGCGCCATGGCCGTTGAAATCGCCGCAGATGTCCGCAGGGGCAACATCATCGAACACACTGACGGACAGCTCTACCTCGTCCTGAAGGCAGACTCCTTCCGTCCCGGCAAGGGCACGCCAACGACCACAATCGAGATGCGCCGCATCTCTGACGGCATCAAGGTGGTCAACACCTTCAAGACGACCGACAAGCTCGAAAAGGCCTTCGTCGAGGAGATGGAGTTCACCTACCTCTATAAAGAGGGCGAGAACTACGTGTTCATGAATACCGAAAACTACGAGCAGACGATCGTGCCCGGCGCCATGGTCGGCGACGCCGCCCCCTATCTGCAGGAAAACTCGACCGCCACCCTGCAGATCTTCAATGGCGCGCCCGTCTCCGTCACCCTGCCCCAGCGCATCACGGCCGAGATCGTTGAAACCGAGCCCGTCGTCAAAGGCCAGACCGCCTCGGGTTCGTACAAGCCAGCGATCCTCGACAACGGTATCCGCATCATGGTGCCGTCGCATGTAGGCGTCGGCACGCGCGTTGTCGTCAACACCGAAGACGGCAGTTATATGGAGCGCGCGAAGGACTGACCATCAGACGTCAGAGGGCCTGCAAGGCCGCCACGTCTGCGGGCAGGACGCGCGACCGGACCCTCCCGGAGGTGCCAGAGCCTGCGTCAATCCCCTGTGATGAACAGGGTTGTCATTGCGCGTTCCAGATCTTCAGAGAGCGGTGACGCGGCCGCATCATGCGTGTGCGGATTGAAAACCGGATCACGGCTGAGCATAAGCAACCCGTTCGACACCAACCGGAAAATCTGCGCATCCAGCCAGCCGATAGGCCCGCGGCATCCGTCCACGCGCTCGAGCAGATGCCGAGAGGTCGCGCCGAATTGGGCAAACATCGCGAGCGCGAGTTGGCGCGTATCGGGATCGCGCGACGCCTCGAAGACGGCGTTGAGCAAACCGGCCATTTCCAGTGCGATCGCGCGAGCCATTTCGGGATCGCGCGGCTGAAGCCCCTCGGCAAGCTGGTGTACGCTGAGGCTTGCCGCCGTGCCGGAGGTGTCGGGCAGGGCTTGCAGGGCCCTTGATCGCAGGCGCAAGTAGAGCGCGGCGTAGGCCTCCTGGAGGATGGCCTTTCGCGACCCGAAGAAGTGCGTGACTGACGACACAGACGCCCCTGCCGCGGCAGCGAGCCGGCGGTGCGTGAGCGCCGCTGCCCCGTCTTCAACCAGGATGCGCAAGGCGGCAGCGAGAATGTCCTGACGCCTCATATGCGTATTCGCCCCGCCAAGCTGATCAAGGGTTTCAACGGGCAGTATCGCCGCAGCCCGATAGCCCGAGTCGCCTGTTTGGCCGTCTGGCGCACCGCCTTTCAGGCGGTCGACGAAACGATGCACCAGCGCGATCGACCAGGCCTGGAACCCGGGCGCGCGACCGGCGATCACATGGCCGAAGGAGAGTCCATGATAGAAGGCCGTCAGTGTACGGCGGGTACCAACTGCGATGCCGAGCTTGACGGCAAGCTGGTCCCAGAACCTCGCCTCTGACGCTGGCATGACCACCGGCGCGGACCCGGCGGCCGCGCGCAGACTGTCGAGACTGCGCAGCCAACGAAGCGCAGGCAGCGCAGGGTCCTCGACGTTCTCGGCCGCGAGCAGCTCACAGACGAGCCCGCCCAGATATTCCATGGACAGCGGCGCAGACAGGTACTGATGGCCGCGCGTGTCCCAGAGCTGTTCCTCCTTTTCGTGGGCCGCCTTCATCGCCGCAAGGCGCAGGCCTTCCATGTCGCCGAACCGGTAGACAACGAGGGCCGGGCTCACGCCCGCCGCAGCCGCAATGTCGCGAACGACAGCTTTGCCGGCCTGTGCGCCCATCAAGCGGACAGTCTCAACGATAATCCGGTTCTGGGGGTCGGACTGGTCTTGATACATTTGTTCAGTATGTTGTCCGGAAGATAAAGGAACGCAAGCAGGCTGTACCCCGCCCTGCGGTGATCATGTGGATTCTCAAGGCATTATTTCGGCTTAGTTTGTTGTGGATACAGATAGTTGGGTAGCAAAGTGACAAGATGGTCATTGATGCGTTGCAAATATTTGACTTGGTTCGTCTGTTCAGTTTGCTTAGCAGCGCGTGTCGACCAATGGAGCGGGACATGCGGCGCAATTCATTCAAGTTCAATCTTCTTCTGGCGAGCGCCCTGATTGCGATGCCCGAGGCGCTGGCCCAGGCCACAGAAGACACAGAGGCCCGTCTCGAGACGGTCGTCGTGACCGCCACCCCCATCCGGGACAGTCAGGCCGCAGCGATCGCAGAAAAGCGCAATGCCGACAATCTGATCGATGTGGCTGCGGCCGACGCAGTTGGCCGGTTTCCCGATCAGAACGCAGCGGCTGCGCTCGCGCGTCTGCCCGCGGTTGCCGTGCAGCGCGATCAGGGCCAGGAGCGGTATGTTCAGATCCGCGGCGCGCCGAACCGCTGGGTGTCGGTCAGCGTCGATGGCGTGCCCGTCATCGGGGTCGATGAAGGCGGTACAAGTCGGGCTTTCCGCTTCGACGCCATCCCTGCGGTGCTCCTGAGCTCTGCCGCGATCAGCAAATCCTTGACGGCTGATCTTTCAGCGGAAGCCGTCGTCGCCAATGTCGACCTGCGTACCTATTCGGCCCTCGCCAATCCCGGGCTCAAGATTCAGGGCGATGCGGGCATCGGGGCCATGACCCTCGGCGGCGGCAAGCAGGAACAATACTCGGCACGCGTCTCGTGGGCGAATGAGAAGCTGGGGCTCGTCATCGGCGGCTCGCACTACTTGCGCGAGCAAGTTACCGACAACCGCGAGGTCGGACTCTACGACGCGCTCGGACCGACCGAGTTCGATATTCGCAACTACCAGCTTGAACGCGCCAACGACAGCCTGTTTGCGGGCATCGACTATCAGGCGACTGACAAGCTGAGCCTTTTCGCAAAGGCAATCTATACCGAATTTACCGACACCGAAGAACGCGATCAATATGAGTTCCGGCTCTCGAACACGACGTTCGGCGTGCGGAACTTTGAAACGGGCGATCTCGCGCGCGTGCCGGTCCGCGGCACCTTCAATTCGGGCGAGTATCTGACGGCCTATGAAATCTTCAGCCTCGGCGCTGACTTCGCTGGCGACACCTGGGATGCAGCCGCCCGGCTGAACTACACCGGATCGGAAAACACAACCTTTCTGCCGCTCGTCCAGGTCAGCACATCATCTTCACAGGCCCCGTCGCTGATCTACGACAATACCGATCCGAATTTCCCTCTCGTTGCCCTGTTCACGACGGTGCCGGGTCCAACGCCTGGAACATTTGTCCGCGGAACGCCGCTCACGGCCCTGAACCAGAGCGCTTTCTCGACCAACGTGTACATTCCTGTTCTACAGGACAGCTTCTCTGACAGCTACACCGCCAAATTCGATGTGACACGGCGGTTTGACGGATTCGAATTGTCGGGCGGCCTCTCATACACAGATCGCGAACTCGACGGCTTCACATTTGCCGCCGCAAATGCGGTCGTGTTCAATGCCGCCTTGCCAGCCATCGGCAGAACCTTCGCCATAGGCGATTATGTATCGTCTGATCAGTGGGTCACCAACTTTCCGCTCGGCCTGCGCTTCAACGAAATCAACAATGGCGAACTTCGCCGCGACGTTCTCGGCTTGATCGATGAACTGGAAGCAGCAGGCCGTTACAATCCTGCCTTGGATGTTCCACCCGAAAACCGGTACGCTCTGAAGGAAGAAACCCTTGCGGCCTACATTCAGGGCAAGGTCGAGTTCGACCGTGCACAGATCGTGGCAGGCTTGCGCGCCGAGAAGTTCTCGCTGGATAATTCCGGTGTGGCGCGGATCGCGGGTGGCGGGCTGCAGCCGCTCAACGTTTCGGACGAGTACACCGAACTCTTCCCGAGCGCGAACCTGAAGTATGATCTTTCAGATCGCCTTGTCTTTCGCCTCGCAGGCCAGCGTAGCCTTGCGCGGCCGTCTTTCGGTGAAATCCGCGTCAGCGCCTCGGTCAACGATACGGCAACGCCCGGGACCATCAGTGGTGGCAACCCGGCGCTGACGCCAGAGGACATCTGGGGGATCGACACAAGTCTCGAGTTCTACCCAACCCCATCGAGCCTTGTCGCCGTCTCGGCGTTCCATCGCTGGGTCGACGGCGTCCTGTTCGCAAATACCCAGCCCGTCGGAAACGACACGTTCGACAGCCCGGGGATTGATCGATCGGCCTACCTGCTGACCTCGACATTCAATGGCGGTGAAGGCACCCTGACGGGCATCGAGTTCAACTACCAGCAACAATTCGAGTTCCTGCCCGGTCATTTCGACGGGCTCGGCTTCCAGGGCAATCTGACACTGCTGGACGGCTCATTCGAGGCGGGCGGCCGGGATGATGCCGGGTTCCCGGGCACGTCCGAGACCATCGTCAACGCATCGCTGTTCTACGAAAAATTCGGCTTTTCCGGCCGCGTCAGCTATCAGTGGCGGGATGATTGGCTGGACACGCTGGGCGGGCTTGGCGTGGGAAGCTCCGGTGACGAATTCCGCAAGGGTTACGAGAACCTCGACATTGCCCTGCGTTACGCGATCAATGACCGTTTCACGGTGTATGCAGACTTCGCGAATCTGACCGACGCGGTCTATATCGCTTACCAGGGCGACGAAAGCCGGCCGACAGAAGTCGAACAGATCGGCTCTCGCGCCATGTTCGGCCTGCGTTTCTCCTATTGATCAACGATGCGTGGTCAGCAGCGGTGCGCTGCTGACCTCCAACGGATGCAAGGAACAGACAATGCGGTATTCTCCAGTCTTTGCAGCGCTGGCCGTGATGGTCACAGCGTGCGGCCAAACAGCCGAGGACGCCAAAACATCAGTCGACGCGCCGCCTGCCACCGCGATCCTTGCGGTTGAGGTCGTGGAGCCATCGCGCGGCGTGCACGAGATCAGCTGGTCGCTGGACCGGGACGCAGCAGTCACGATTGCCGCGGTCACCAATGCCTCTGCCGCGCCCCAACAGGGCATCGTCGTCGCCGAAGGCGTCGCAGGCGGATCGTTCAGCTGGCAGGCGCCCGATCCCGATCAACGCTATTATTTTCTCGTGACACCGGAAGGCGGCGAAAGCCGGATCGGCGCGTCCCGGGTCCTTGCGCTTGAAGGCGGGCGGAATTTCCGCGACCTCGGAGGCTATGCGACCGAAAGCGGCGAACGGGTTGCTTGGGGAAAGGTTTACCGGTCGGGCGTGATGTCCGGGCTGACATCCGGTGACTACGACTACCTCGACGGCCTGGGCATCAAGGTCATTTGCGATCTGCGGACAGCCGAGGAACGCACGAACGAGCCGACAAATTGGGCCGCAACGCCCGTTGAGACACTGACGTTCCCCGATCCGCTAAGCGATGGCCAATCGCTTCTCGGCGCCGTCTTCCAGAAGCCCGACCTGACGCCTGACGATGTGAAAGCCGCGATGAGTGGTTTCTACCGTGACATGCTTGTTCAGCAGGATGATGCCTATACGGCCATGTTCGATGCGCTTGCCGCAGGGCAAACGCCCCTCGCCTTTCATTGTACGGCCGGCAAGGATCGCACCGGCGTTGGAGCGGCCCTGTTGCTGGCGGCGCTCGGCGTTCCCGAGGCAACGATCGTTGAAGATTACATTCTGTCAGACAAGCTGGTGGACTATCGCAAGGAACTGGACCTCGACAACGCGACGACAGCTGAAACTGATCCGTATGCGTTCCTTCGCAAGTTGCCTCCCGAGATTGTCGCCCCCCTGCTCCTGTCCGATGCGAGCTACATCTCGGCCGCGCTTGAGGAGGCCCGGACGAAACACGGCTCCCTGATTGGCCATATCCAGTCAGAATATGACGTGACCGATGAAGAGCTCGCCTCCCTACGGACAGGCCTTTTGATCCGCTGACATTCTTGGCACGCCGTAATGGCCGGCCCACGCCATCGCCCGTCTCGGGGACGTGCGTGAACGTCACAGTGGATCGGACCGGTCGCACCAGAGAATCGTCGGCCGGAAGGCGTTCCCACCGGCCGAGGTTCGGAAGGCCCTTCGTGCAGGAGGATGCCGTCGCTCTGCGGTTTGTTGCGCGCTTTCCCCCGCAAAAGCGGTCTGGCACCTGACGGCGCCCGCACGGCGTCCTGCACAATCCTCTGCAAGCACCTTGGAAGACGTCGCAATTGCCGTCACACTCATCACACACCCGACTCGCAAGGACAGCTTCCATGGACCTCCACCTCAAAGACAAGACCGCGCTTATCCTCGGCGGAACCCGCGGAATCGGGCGCGCGATCGCCGAAACGCTGGCGAAGGAAGGTGCCAATGTCGGCGTCTGTGCCCGCAATGCGGAGCAGGTCACAGCCGCCGTCGCCGCGCTCAGAGCGTTCGGCGTGAAGGCCACCGGCGCGGCGGTTGATGTCACTGATGGCCCTGCCCTGAAAGGCTGGATCGCCTCTGCCGCCAGCGAACTCGGCGGCCTCGACATCCTCGTCTCAAATGCCGGCGCCATGGCGCAGGGGAATGACATCGACGCCTGGGAGAAGAATTTCCAGCTTGACGTACTGGCCGCCGTCAACGCCTTCGACGCGGCCCATCCCTTCCTCGCAAAGGCCGCCGGCACATCCGGCGACGCCGCCTTCATCATTATCTCCTCGATCTCCGCCGCCATGGCCGACCGCGCCGACAGCTACGGCCCGATCAAGGCCGCGCTGATCCACATGGCCAAGGGCCTCGCCCGCCAGCACGCCAAGGCCGGCATCCGCGTCAACGTCGTCTCGCCCGGCATGGTCCTTTTCGAAGGCGGCGTGTGGGACATGGTGAAGACCAACGCGCCCGACTTCTTCGCACAGGCCAATGCCCGCAACCCCACGGGGCGCTGCGCCACGCCGCAGGAGATTGCGCACGCCGCCGTGTTTCTCGCGAGCCCCCTCTCCTCCTACACCACCGGCGCCAACCTGATCGTCGACGGGGCGGTCTCTAACCGGGTCAATTTCTGACACCGGGCAAGGATGGGCCTGAACGCAGCAAGTCTCATCTGCTTCAGGAACGCTCTGCCCGCTCGCGCGTTCCGTTGAGCGGTTCCTGATGCAGGGCACCGTCTGCGACCGCTTGGGTCGAGCCCTGGAGGATCGCACCTGATGGACACCCCGGAAACGCTGGCGCCCGTTCCATGGGCAAAGATGCAGGCCTGGAGCACGGTCGGAATCTTCTGGATCCTGCTGCTGGCGGTCATGACAATCGCGCAGGGGCTGATTGTTCCGGTCGTCTCGGCGATCTTCATCGCCCTGATCTTCAGCCCGGTCCGCCGCATGCTCGGCCGGATCGGCATTCCAGCGCCGGTCGCCGCGGCGCTGATCCTCGTTGGCGTGGCCTCCTTTCTGGCGTTGATCACCTATTTCGCGGCGGATGCCGCCT